>NZ_CAXBGE010000014.1:0-82807 GCF_963975345.1 uncultured Maricaulis sp.
TGACAGCCGTCGCCCGCAAAGTCCTCGTCATCGCAAATGCCCGCGTCCGAGATGCAAATCTGGCACTCCCGCAACTGACTTGATGACAAGGAGTGGGATTTATTTGATGGGGTCGGCGCCTTCCACCGCAACCAGGTAGTCAGCGCCAAGCTCGCTCGCTCTTCGCCAACTATCTTCCAAAAACAAAACCCGTGTCATCCCTGACGGATGCCCGGGCGCGAAGCGGTCCGGGCGGAGATCAGGGCCCCAGACCCGGCATCGCTGATCCAGCTCGCTGACGAGCAAAATTCCACCACCCCGCTGCTGACGCACCGTGCGTCGGCGTCTGGGTTCCTGATCTGCGCCCCCGATCAAGTCGGGGGCATCCGTCAGGGATGACAACGCGTGGTGAACTTACCAATTGCGCAATTCGACCGGCGCCAGGCTCGCCGGATCGGTGCCGCCAATACGGGCGTAGAGATCAATCCAGTCCGGATTCTCGCGCTCGATCATTGTCGTCTTCCAGTCGCGCCGCCAACGCTTGATCCGTTTCTCGCGCGTGATGGCAGCATTGATGTCCTCATGCATTTCCCACCAGACCAGCCGGTCAACGCGGTATTTTTTCGTGAAGCCTGGCACCTGTGCCGTCTTGTGCTCGAACACGCGCCGCACGAGATCATTGGTCACGCCGCAATAGAGCGTGCCGTGCCGGCGCGAGGCGAGCAGGTAGACGAAATAAACCATGTTACAATCTTAACGCGAAACTCTCTTCATGTCATCCCTGACGGATGCCCGGGCGCGAAGCGGTCCGGGCGGAGATCAGGGACCCAGACGTGCCGCCAATCATCCAGCTTGCGCAGGGGAAATTTCCACCGCCACGCTGCTGACGCACCGGGCGTGGGGCGTGTGGGTCGCTGACCTGCGGCCCGACCAAGTCGGGCCATCCGTCAGGGATGACAAGGAATTGGATTTTGAGGGGTGTAAGTCAGGGCCTCGCAGCGCTATCCCCGCCCTCCACTCTGAAAGCCCGAGGCACAACAACCCCTTCCCCCACCACCTCCGCCAGATACCCACACCCCCGCCCAGCGAGCCCATAATACCTCCACGTTCTGCCCCAGACGGTGCACAGGAAGAGGCAGACGGGTGGCGCCGGGTTGGCCTTGATCAGACCGCCCTTAATTGGCTCGAAGGAGCCGGGCTTCACCGGGTTGTGGACGGTCCCGAGGGACGCATTCACCTACATATAAACGCAGACTTCCCGATGGATCGTCCGCAATGCCCGAAAGTGCCGATGCCGCTTGGTAACGGCGTTCTTGCCTATGAAAAACCACACCCTTGTCATCCCGGCCGGATGCCCGGCCTTGTGCCGGGCGTAGCGCCGGGACCTGCCCCCGAATGACAAGTCTGTTGAAAGGCACACAACAAACGTCCAAACCACCACTAAACGACCAAGGAACGACCCCATGAGCACCATCTGGCGCCTCACCGCTTTCGCTGATTTCAAGCCCCTGGCCGATGCAGTCGAGCGGCTGGACGAGGTCTATCCACCGATTGCCCTGTCCTGGCTGTTGTTTGAGGACGGCGCAGCGGCGCGGATGGATGTGTTGTTTGAGGCGCGTCCCGATGAGACAGCGTTTCGGGCGGCTTCAGGGCTGGCGGACGATATCGCGGTCAGCGTCGAGCCGATGCCGGACGAGGACTGGGTGCGCATCTCGCTCGAGGGGCTCAAGCCGGTCGATGCCGGGCGCTTCGTGCTGTTCGGGGCCCATGACCGCGAGGCGATCACGGCCGGGCAGGTCGGGATCGAGATCGAGGCCGGGCCGGCGTTTGGCACCGGCCATCACGGCACCACGCGCGGCTGTCTGATCGCCTTTGATGACATGCTCAATGCCGGCTTCAAGCCGACGACCGTATTCGATCTCGGCTGCGGCACCGCGGCGCTGGCGATCGCGGCGGCCAAGGTATTGCCCGACTCTGAGGTCATCGCCTCGGATATCGACCCGGAAGCGGTCGAGGAGAGCGTTGAGAATTGCGTCAAGAACGGCACGCCGGGGATTGATTGCTTCGTAGCCGAAGGACTTGATCATGCCAAGCTGGCGGGGCGCGAGTTTGAGCTGATCTTCGCCAATATTCTCGCCGGACCGCTGGTCGATCTGGCGCCGGGCATCGCACGAGCGCTGGCGCCGGGCGGGCGGGTCATCCTGTCCGGTCTGCTGACCGAACAGGAGCCCTGGGTGCGCGATGCCTATCTCGCCGCCGGGCTCACCGTCCACCGGCAGCCGCCTCTGGAAGGCTGGGCGTGTCTGGTAGCCAGCAAGCGCTAGTCCAACGACAGGGCAGCGATAGGTTAGCGATAGGCCAACAGGCTATTTGCGCTTGGCTTTCAGGCCGCAGGACGACAGGAAGCCGTCAACATCATAACTGCGTGCACGCACCCGAACACCGGCGCGTTCACGCGAGCGATCCAGGGTGTGGGAAAAGCTGTCACCGCCATTGAGGCGCAGAACGTCATCCATCATCGAATACATTTTAAAGTCTCTCGTTTACGCGCAGTCCACCATCGGGCTTCGAGCGCTGTCTGCGCCGCTTTGTGTCAGCTGTGGAGGCCCGTTACCGCAGGGCCGGTCTGCGCAAATGCATACAGAAGCCAACAGGCATTGAAACCCGCCGCCGCTAGGCCTAGCTTGCGCGAATGACCCAAATGATCTCCCAGACTTTCGACGTAAAAGGCGGCTATCGCTATGGCCGCGAGAATGTTCCCAAGCTGCGCGCAGAGCTGGAAAAGCTCGGTCTCGACGGCTTCCTCGTCCCGCATGAGGACGAGTATGACAATGAGTATCTACCTGATTGCAATGAGCGTTTGCTCTGGATCGCCGGTTTCTCCGGCTCCGCTGGCGCCGCCATCGTGATGGCCGACCGCGCCGCCGTCTTCGTCGATGGCCGCTATACCGGCCAAGTCAAGCAACAGGCCGACCCGGAAATTTTCGAATATTGCGACCTGGTCAATCAGGGCATGTATGGCTGGATCGAAGAGCATGGTCAGCCTGGCCAGAAGATCGGTTATGATCCGCGCCTGCACAGCCCCGCAGCGCTCGACCTTTTGAAGACCGCCGCGATGCGGGCCAAGGTCGATTTGATCCCCGTCGAGACCAACCCGATCGATCTCGCTTGGACCGATCGTCCAGCCGCGCCCATGGCCAAAATCAATCCGCAACCGCTTGAATTTGCGGGCGAAGACCATAATTCCAAACGCCACCGCATCGGCATTGCCGTCGCACGTGGCGGTGCCGACGCCGCTGTTATCACGGCCCCGCCATCCATCGCCTGGCTGTTCAATATCCGTGGCGGCGATGTCTCGCGCTCACCCCTGCCCTTATCCTCCGCGATCATCAACAAGGACGGCACCGCCACCCTGTTCGTGGCGCCGGAAAAGATCACCAATGAAACCCTCAGCCATCTCGGCAATCAGATCGCCCTGCGTCCGGAAACCGAGTTCGAAGCCGGCCTGTCCGAGCTGAAGGGTCAGACCGTCCGCGTCGATCCGGCCACGGCCTCAGCCTGGGTGCTCGAACGGCTCGGTGCCGGCGGTGCCAAGGTGCAAAAGCTGGAAGACCCGGTGATGCGGCCCAAGGCGGTCAAGAATGCCGCCGAGATCGAGGGCTCCCGCCAAGCGCATATCCGCGACGGTGCCGCCATCGTCAAATTCCTGCACTGGCTCGACACCGTTGCCCAGGCCGGCGAGGTCGATGAAATCATCGCCGCCCGCAAGCTGGAAGCGATCCGCAAGACCTTGCCCGAATTGCGGGATTTGTCGTTCGACACCATCTCCGGTGCCCAGAGCAATGGTGCGTTCGCGCATTACCGCGTCTCCGAAGCGAGCAATCTGAAACTCGTGCCCGGCTCGCTCTATCTGGTAGATAGCGGCGGCCAATATCCAGACGGCACCACCGACATCACCCGCACCGTGCCGATCGGCCAGCCAACGGCTGAAATGCGCACCCAGTTCACCCGCGTCCTCAAGGGCCATATCGCCCTGGCCCGCGTGCGCTTCCCCAAGGGCACCACGGGTACCCAGCTGGATATCCTGGCGCGTCTGCCACTGTGGGAGGCCGGTTTCGATTATGATCACGGCACCGGCCACGGCGTCGGCGCTTTCCTTGGCGTGCATGAAGGCCCGCAGCGCATTGCCAAATCACCCAATGCCGTCGCGCTCGAGCCCGGCATGATCCTGTCCAACGAGCCCGGCTTCTACAAGGAAGGCGGCTATGGCATCCGGATCGAGAACCTGCAATTCGTCACCGAGGCGGCCCAAATCGACGGCGGCGAACGGCCGATGCTCGGGTTTGAAAGCCTGACCATGGCGCCGATCCATCGCGAACTGGTTGATGTCACGGCATTAACGGCGGCCGAGATCGGCTGGCTCGATGCCTATCACGCAGAAGTCCGCAGCCGCATCGCTCCGCTGGTCGAGGGTGAGACGGCAGCCTGGCTGCACACCGCGACCGAACCCCTTGTCGGCGCCACACCCTAGTGTCGCGTTTCGTCCCAGCGTCGCGTTTCGTCATTGTTCTTGCGGCACTGATCCTGAGCGGCTGTTTCTATTCGGAACGGCCGCTGATCGGCCGCTTTAGTGCGGAATTTCCGCTGCCCGACGGCATTTACACCCACACGCCCTATCTGACCGACGGCACGCCCTTCGACCAACCGATGTGGCGCGGCGAAGTGCGCCGGCGCGGCGCCAGCTATCACTCCGAAGTCCCCGATTTCCCGCACGAAAACGTTCGCCTGCGCGAACTCTCTCCCGGCATTTACGTCGCCCAGAAGCCCGATGACGATAATTGGGTCTATGGCCTGGTCTGGATCTATCCCGGCGGCATCGTCACCTATCACCAGCCCTCCTGCGCGGAACTGGAACAGGCCGTGCTCGATGATTACGACGTCACCCAGGCCGAGGGCGAGGCGGGCTATTGCCGCGTCGATGACTGGGAGCGGCTGAGCGGGATTTTGCTGAGCTATCTCGAGGCTGTGGGTGAGCCGCGCATTGACGGGGTTTACCGGCTGGTCGGCGAATAGTCTGACACAATCGACACTTCCGCAATTGACGCCACGATCGCCTCCAGCGTGTTCTGAATATCAGGCAGCGGGGGCGGCAGTTCACTTCTAAGGGTGATTTGGATCGTCGGTCCGGTTCCACGCAACCACCAATCCACAAACGCCCCGAATTCATGGAATTCGCCATAACGCTGCCCGGAGACCGAGCCAAATTCGACAGGTTCGGTCGACACAGGCTTTCGGGTTTGTTGCGTAATCCACATGCCCAGATCAACTGGCAATGCCCGCACCGACAATGAAATGAAGAAGGTGTGGTCGAGAACATCAACGCTCCACACCGTTGTGGTCAATGAGTCCGCCGCCCAGTCGGCGCGGCCGCAAAGACGGACAGAGGCGTTCGCCTCGTTCGGAAACTCCAGGACATAGGGTCCGACCAACAGTCTCATAAGGTTTGCTTTCCCTGCAGTGAGACAGACGGAGTGTCGTTGGCACGGCGCAAGACTCACCCCTCCCCGATCAGCACAAACCACTCATCTTCCGAGATCATCTCCACCCCAAGCTCCGCAGCCTTCTTGGCTTTCGAGCCTGCCCCCGGCCCAGCCACCACCAGATCCGTCTTCGCCGACACGCTCCCCGCGACCTTGGCGCCGAGCGATTGCGCCTTGGCCTTGGCTTCGTCGCGGGTCATGCGTTCGAGGGCGCCAGTGAAGACGACGGTCTTGCCCGCGACCGGGCTGTCTGACGCGACGGCCTGCGCGTCTTCGATGGTGAGCTCGGCCACCAGCCGCACCAGAAGATCGCGATTATGCGGTTCGGAGAAATACTGGTCGAGCGCCTCGATGACGGTCTCGCCAATGCCGTCAATGCCGAGCATTTCGGCGCGGACAGTCTCGTCGGACAGGGTCTCGGCGGCGGCGCTGAAGGCGACCCAACTGCCATAGGTCCGCGCCAGCAGCGTCGCCGTATTCTCGCCGACATGGCGGATACCGAGCGCATTGAGCAGGCGTGACAGGGCAATCGTGCGGCGGCTCTCTATGGCGGCGAAGAGATTATTGGCGCTGGTCTCGCCCCAGCCCTCGCGCTCCTGGATTGGCGGATCGATCTCACCGGCCGCATTGCGCGCCTTGAGGGTGAAGATGTGCGAGGGTTCGGTGATCAGGCCTTCATCATGAAAGGCCTCGATCTGCTTGGCACCGAGCCCCTCGATATCGAAGGCCTTGCGTCCGACGAAATGGCGCAGTCTTTCCTTGATCTGGGCACCGCAGATCAGCCCGCCGGTACAGCGGCGCACGACATCGGGCTTGCCGGTCTTCTCGTCATGCTCGCGCACCGCCTGGCTGCCACAGATCGGGCAAGTCGTCGGGAAAACAAAAGCCTCACCGCGACCCGGGCGATCAGCATCGACGGCCCGCACGATCTGGGGAATGACATCACCGGCGCGCTGGATCACCACCCTATCGCCAACGCGGACATCCTTGCGCGCGATCTCGTCCTCGTTGTGCAGCGTCGCATTGGAGACCACAACGCCGCCAACGGTGACTGGCTTCAGCCGCGCCACCGGGGTCAGCGAGCCGGTGCGGCCGACCTGGATGTCGATGCCCTCGAGCACGGTGGTGGCCTGTTCGGCGGGGAATTTATGGGCGATAGCCCAGCGCGGCGCGCGGGCGACCTGACCGAGGCGGGCCTGCCAGTCGAGCCGCTCGACCTTGTAGACGACACCGTCAATATCATAGCCCAGACTGGCGCGCCGGGCCTCGATATCGCGATAGACGGCAATCAAGCCCTCAACGCTGTCGCAGACCCGCATCAGCTCATTGATCGCAAAGCCCCACTCGGCGAAGCGCTGAACGGCGCCCATCTGGGTCTCGGCCAAGGGCGCGCTCAACTCACCCCAGGCATAGGCAAAAAAGCGCAAAGGGCGCTGCGCCGTCATCGCCGGGTCGATCTGGCGTAGCGAGCCGGCGGCGGCATTGCGTGGATTCTTGTAGGCGGGCTTGCCGGCCTCTTCCTGGCGCTGGTTGAGGGCCGCGAAATCGGCATGGCTCATATAAACCTCGCCGCGCACTTCCAACACATCGGGCCAGTCATTGCCTGGCAGACTTTGCGGGATGTCCTTGAGGGTGCGGATATTGGCGGTGACGTCCTCGCCTGTCGTGCCATCGCCACGCGTCGCGGCGGAGACGAGCTCGCCCTTCAGATAACGCAAATTGGCCGAGAGCCCGTCAATCTTGGGCTCGGCGGTGATGGCGACAGCTTCGTCCTCGGACAGTCCGAGAAAGCGGCGCACCCGGCCGACGAAATCGGCGACGTCCTCATCATTGAAGGCATTGCCGAGCGAGAGCATCGGCACGGCATGGGTGATCTCGCCGAACTTGCCCGATGGCGCGGTGCCGACGCGCTGGGTCGGGCTGAACAGATCGACCAATTGCGGAAAACGCACCTCGATCGCCTCGAGCCGCTGGCGCAGGGCGTCGTAAACCGCGTCGGAAACCTTGGGCGCATCTTCGGTGTAATAAGCCTTGTCGTGGCGGGTAATCTCTCGCGCCAGCCGGGCATGCTCGGTGCGCGCCTCGGCCTCGCTGAGAGTTTCGACATCCTTCAAAGCGCTCATGCTCGACCCCGAACCCCGGCCCGCCGCGAATCGAAAGCGGATACCGTTTTACGCCAATACAATAGCATCCTGCTCGCCCGACTCGACTGCCAAACGCCGATCAGCTCACGGCCGGCCGCCGGCCGGGAAGAAGCGGATACGGGCGGTGTCTTTCGTACCGGGAGGGTCCTGAAAAATCGAGCCGGCAGGGCCAGCAGCCTGCGCAGAAATCATTGGCGTCGCTTCTGTCTGTTGCGCCAGTGGCTGAATATTTCCAGCCCGACCGAGAGGGCGAAAACAGAAATCGCCAGCCCAACTGCGGTGCGATAAATCAGCATTGAAATGCAAAACAGGATCGAGCTGCAGGTGTGTACAAGCGGCGAAAAACTGATCCCGAACACTTCCATGAAGTCGAGCAATGCGCCGCGCCCGGTCTGGTCTATCGCGAACAGAAAAAGGGCTCGCAGCCCTATGGGATCGGAAACCGAGAAGGTCCGTAATGCGAAGTCGGGATCAAGGCTCATCTCCCAACCCATAATCAATGTGATCACGACCGGTGCGGCGATGATGAGGATAGGTAGTTGATACAGGGCACGACGCCGGAAGCGGACATCATTGACGCACCGCCGCAGGACCTGCAGCGACCGCAACAAGAGCAGCGCCGGAGCCAGTGCCAGCACGTAGATGAGAAGTGAGTTATTCATTTTCGACCTGTCCAAACACCGATGATATGCGCAGGCACTGGATCGACATCACCCGGCCCGCGCCACAACCCAACTCTGGCCAACTCTGGCCAACTCTGGCCAACTCACTCTCGGGATTGATCCCCCAGAAACCGCGGGGTGTAGCTTTGGTCGATGTGCCAGAAGTTGAGGTCGAGATGCTCAAGCGGCCGCTCGGGATCGCCCGGTTCGGCCCCGGTTCGCATGGTGATGGCGATGTCGGCGAGCACACCGGGATGCAGCCGGAAGTGATTATGCCGGGCCTCACCATGGGCGTCGTCGACCAGGATGAAGTGGACCGAATCCACCCCTTGGAACACAGCCCGGGACTCCGCCGATAATTCTTCAGGCGCGAGCGAGCCGAAGCGCACGCCGCCGAACAGCCAGCCCGACACACCCAAGGCATCATCATGCCGGTTCAAATAAACATCGATCTGGCCAAAGCCGAGGCCAAACATTTCGGCGACCAGGCGTTGTTCCATCACGCCCAGATCAATGTCAGGCGCGGCCAGGATCAGCGTATTGATGCGATAGGTATCGTGCATCGACACGCCGGCACCGCGCGATTCGATCAGAAGTTCGCGCAGCGCCGTCGTCGCAATCTGGGCACCGCGGCTATGCGCGATCAGGATGATTTCATCGACCTCTTCGGTCGCGGCGAGCAGGCGCAGCGTCTCCTTGAGATGAAACACCGAGAACTCGCCATCCTGGGTGTCGCCGAAATAGCTGAGCGCATTCGGCTCCCCAGTCGGCCAGCTGAACATGATCGGGACCCCGTCCCAGCCCGATGCAGCCCACAATTCGAACAGGCTGAAAGCGCCGCGTTCGAAGCTGTTGTTGAAGCCATGAACGAAGAGGACGACCTTGCCGGTGTGACGTTCGGCCAACTCGCCGGTCAAGACGCGGCTGAACTCGCGGCGGGCCGCTTGGTAGGCCAGAATCGTTGTGCGATCGCGCCGCATCTCTCCGTCCTGGATTGAAAACGGCATCGGGGTTCCGGGAAAACGAACCGTCTCCACAATATTGGCAAGATCATATCGCGGGGCAGCGTGGGAGTGGTCTGCGCCCGACATATAGCGGGCATAGGCCTGCGGCGTCATATTGGTGACGCCAACCTCAAGCGACCCGAACGCCATCGAGCTGGACCGGTCAGTGCCATATCCGCCGCCATCAGCCTGACTGCGGTCAGTCACGTAGAGGAGCGTCGGCACCGTCGGTTCGGCGGAAATATCGCTATCAGGCTCAACGGCAGCCGAGCGGATCCAGGGATTGGGTGAAACCGCACCCGGATAAGGATGCGCGCAGGCGCCCAAGGCGAATACCAGAAGAATGCTGCCAATTCTGTTCATTCTTCCAGCCCCCGCCAGTGAAAGAAGATTGTGGATCTTCTCGCTGATTTGCCGGGCGAAACCTAGCAGAACCGTCCAGACAGCCAAGTTTGAACGTCAAAAAGCGCGCAGACGTGAACGGCTGTGATCGGAAACGGAGCGGCTGCTCTTTGGCGAAATCTACGCCCCGACCGCCATCAACTGATCCGCCTGCGCCCGTGCGGCATCGGTGACTTCGGCGCCGGACAACATGCGGGCAATCTCTTCGCGGCGGGCCTCGCCGGTGAGCTGGACAAGCACGGTTCGAACACCGCCAGCACCATCATCTTCCTTGATGATTTTCCAGTGATGATCGGCCAGCGCGGCGACTTGTGGGCTGTGGGTCACGACCAGCGTCTGGCCGGATTTCGCCAAGCGTTTCAGGCGGCGGCCAACCGCATCGGCGACGGCACCGCCCACGCCCTGATCGACCTCGTCAAACACCAGCACCCGGCCATCCTCATCGCCGGCCAGCGACACTTTGAGTGCCAGGCCGAAACGCGACAGCTCGCCACCAGAGGCGATCTTGTCGAGGGCCCCGAAGGGCGCGCCCGGATTGGTCGAGACTTCGAAACGCACACTGTCGCACCCTTCTGGTCCGGCGCGGTCGGTATCGGTGACCAGGGCGACGCGAAATTGGGCCTTGTCCATTTTCAGGGGCGGCAATTCGGTGGCGACGGCGGCGGCGAGCTTGTGGGCGGCGGCGTCGCGTGAGCGGGTCAGGGCGCCTGCCGCGTCGCGATAGAGCGCCTCGGCTGCCTGGACACTCTTTTCGGCCTCAGCGATACGCTCACTGGCGTTCTCGATCGCGTCGAGCTGGTCGGCGAAGCGGATCTGCAGACCAGACAGGGCATCGACACCAACTTCATGCTTGCGCGCCAGTGCGCGCAGGGCAAACAGTCTTTCCTCGACGCTCTCCAGCCGGCCCGGTTCGAGATCGAAAGCGCGCGCCGCGTCGGTCAGAGCGTCACCGGCCTCATTAAATTCTATCAGAGCGCGGTCGATCGCCGCCGAGGCGCGCTCAAGCGCCTCGCCGGCCGCACCGCCTGCGCTGCCGATCTGATCACGCACGCGCTCCAGACCCCGCATCGCGATATTGAGCCGCGCCTCGAGTCCGCCACCATCACCGGCCAGCGCATCCTGGGCCTCCTGCAGATCGCCAAGCGCGCGCTCGGCGCCCATCAGAAAATGCCGTTCGGCGGCCAATGCCTCTTCTTCGCCCGCGCGCGGTTGCAGCGCGTCAATTTCGCCGAGCGCATGACGCAGAAAATCCTGCTCCTCGGTCGAGGCCGAATGGGCCCGTACCAATTCGTCCAGACTGGTGCGGGCCTTCGACAGCTCCGACCAGGCCTTGCGGCAAGCTTCGCGTAGTCCGGCATTGTCGGCATAGGCGTCGAGCTGGCTGCGATGGGTTTTGGGGTCGAGCAGGCCGCGACCGTCATGCTGGCCATGCACTTCGACCAGCACATCGCCAAGAGAGCGCAACAGACCGATACTGGCGGGTTGATCATTGACATGGGCGCGGCTGCGGCCGTCTTCGCCCAGGCGCCGGCGCAGGATCAACGCTTCGCCGGGTTCAACCAGAATACCGGCCTCATCGAGCACCGCCCAAGCCTCATGGCCAGCGGCGAGATCGAACTCGGCAACGGCAGAAGCCTCGTCGGTTCCGGCGCGGACCAGACCACGTTCGGCGCGCTCGCCAACCGCCAGTCCGAGGGCGCCAAGAAGAATGGATTTGCCGGCGCCGGTTTCGCCCGTCAGGGCGCAAAGGCCGCGGTCAAAGCCGGCATCAAGACTATCAATTAGAACAACATTGCGGATCGAGAGCGATTGCAGCATTCAGAGCGACAGCACCTCCCCGTCCGACCTAGCCGAAGATACGCTGCATCGCGCGCTCAAGGAAGGTCGGATCGCGCTGATCGATCGCCTCATCAATCGCAATGCCCTCACGGGTCAGCAGATCATAGCTGTTCTGATACCAGTCGCTGCCGGGAAAGTTATAGCCGAGCACGGCAGCCGTCTGCGTTGCTTCAGCGTCAAGACCGAGCGCGACATCAGCTTCCACCAGGCGATGCAGGGCCTCGGGGACGTGTGAGGTCGTGCCATAATTGCGAATCACGTTTTGAAAGCGATTGATCGCCGCGAGATGGTAATTGCGACGCAAATACCAGCGTCCGATATCCATCTCTTTGCCAGCAAGGTGGTCGCGCGTCATGTCAATTTTCAGACGGGCATCGGTCGCGTAGCGGCTTTCGGGATAGCGGCGGACCACCTGCTGCAGCGCATCGAGCGCCTGCTGAGTGATTTGCTGGTCGCGGCCGACATCGACGATTTGCTCGAAATAACTAAGGCCTATCAGGTAATACGCATAGGGCGCGCTGCGATTGCCGGGGTGCAGTGAGATGAAGCGTTGGGCGTCGGAAATCGCCTCGTCGTATTTATTGGCCTGATAATTGGCGAAAGCGGCCATCAGCATCGAGCGACGGGCCCATTCCGAATAGGGATGCTGGCGCTCGACCTCGTCGAACTGGGCCGCAGCGAGTTGGTACTGACCGCGGTCCATCGAAGCAAACGCGTCGGCGTAGATCGACTCGGCCGGGCGTTCGACATAAGCCACCGAAGCGTCCGGTCCATTTGCGCAGGCCACAACCAGAGCGGACAAAAGAATGGTCGGCAGCAAACGCGACAAGAAGGTCATATTGAACACGGCTCAACAGCTAGGGCGGTCGAATGACCGCCGGTTCCAGAACGCTTGTAGCGGATCATTCGCCGCGACAAAAGTGCCGCGTCAGCTGGACCGCCGCAATATCAGGAATTCGCCATCGCCACGTCTTGCTGGCAAGCATCGCGCAGGGTGACCATCTTCCAGGCGGACGTGTCGGCCAGCAGCGCCCGGAGCGCCTGGTTATTGATCGCATGGCCCGGACGTTGGGCATGATAGCGCCCAATGATCGGCGCGCCGGCGAGGTAAAGATCACCCAGTGCATCGAGCGCTTTGTGGCGTGCGAACTCATCGTCAAAGCGCAGGCCTTCAGGATTGGCGACGCCGTCATCATCGAGCACGACCGCATTGTCCATCGAACCACCACGCGCCAAGCCGGCCGCCAGCAGAGCATTGAGATCTTTGCGGAACCCAAATGTGCGGGCCGAGGCAATATCGGCAGAGAAGATTTCAGGCGTGACTTCGAAGCTGCAGGCCTGATTGCCAACAGCGCTGTGATCGAAATTGATCTCGACTTCGATCATCGATTTGAGCGCCGGCAGGAAGCTGGCGCGGCGGCCTTCGGATTCGATCACAACAGGCTTGAGCACCTGGATCGCGCGGCGTGGCGCGGCAAGCTGTTTCAGGCCAACACGGTTGATAAGCACTACGAACGGCGCAGACGAGCCGTCCATCACTGGTAGTTCAGGGCCATCAACCTCGATCGTCGCATCATCAACACCAAGCCCGGCGAGCGCCGCCATCAGGTGCTCGACCGTCGCGACAGACGCGCCGGCCGCATTGGCGATCGTGGTGCCGAGGCGAACGGTCGTGACGTTCTCGGCCCGCGCCGCAATACGATTGTCGAATTCGGTGATGTCCGAGCGGACGAAGCTGATACCAGCGCCGGTTGAAGCCGGCTTCAAAGCGAGGCGCACATGCTCCCCGGAATGGAGACCAATGCCTGCGCACACCACAGGTGCCGCCAATGTTTGCCGGTAAATCACAACAACAACGCCGTCTCTTCTGGTTCAACAATGAACGACGTACGTCGCCCCTCAGCTGCACAAAACGACATGCGGCGTCATCATTCAATTAAAGCTTTGTTGCTGTTTGTTACGCGGACCCGGTGTCAATTGGCCTGACGGCGCAGGAAGGCCGGGATTTCGAGATCGCTCTCATCCACGCTTTCGCCGAACAGATCGCCACTCGCCATGCGAGTTGTTGATTGTACGGGCATATTTCGCGCGTTTGGCGCGGCCTTCGGGGCCGGCTCGGCCGGCTTGCGGCGACGCCCAAACAGGGAGAATCCGCTCCGCTTTGGCTCGTCTTCAGCTGGCGCGGGCGCCTTGCTGCGGGACGGACCTTCGCTGGCACGGCGCTGTTCATAGCGCGCATTGAGGGTCGCTGCCTCTTCGGCAAGGCGGGCCTGGTCGACACGGACCTGCGGTGTTTCCGCGCCGAAGTGATGCGACGGATCGGCGGTAGACAGATATGGGTCATGTCTGGTCTCGACCGGTGCCTGGTCCTGGGCGACAGCATCGCTCAACTCCTCGGCGCCGACAGCCATTGGCAGGGCTTCAACCTGTGTTTCGCGCGGCGCCTCGTGACGCTCGACCGGTGCGGGCTGGTCTTCAGCCACGACGCGTCCGGGGCGATCCGAATTGGTCCGCTTCCAAGGGAGGATGGCATCACTCGGGGCCCGGTCTTGCTGAGCCGCGCCGCGCAGGCGGGCGCGCGGATCAACCACGGCAACCTCAGCATCGATCCCGGTAGCGACAACGGAGACCCGCATCGAGCCTTCCATCGTCTCGTCAAAGGTCGAGCCGACAATGATATTGGCTTCCGGATCGACTTCGGAACGGATTTCATTGGCCGCTTCATCGACTTCATACAGCGTCATGTCATAACCGCCGGTGATATTGATCAACACGCCGGTCGCACCGCGCATCGAGACATCGTCGAGCAGCGGGTTGGAGATGGCGGCCTGGGCGGCCTCGATGGCGCGTTTCTCGCCGGAGGCTTCGCCTGTGCCCATCATCGCCTTGCCCATCTCGTTCATCACGGAGCGGACATCGGCAAAGTCGAGATTGATCAGGCCGGGCATCACCATCAGATCGGTAATGCCGCGAACACCGGAATGCAGCACCTGGTCGGCCATCGAGAAAGCTTCGGAGAAAGTGGTTTTTTCGGTCGCGATCCGGAACAGATTCTGGTTCGGGATCACGATCAGTGTATCGACATGATCCTGCAGCTGGCCGATGCCCGCCTCAGCCAGTTTCATCCGGCGCGTGCCTTCAAAGTGGAAGGGTTTGGTGATCACACCGACGGTCAAAATCCCCATTTCACGGGCCGCGCGCGCCACAACGGGTGCTGCGCCAGTGCCAGTGCCACCGCCCATGCCGGCGGTGATGAAGACCATATGGGCACCCGCGAGATGCTCGCGGATATCCTCAATTGAATCTTCGGCCGATTGCTCGCCCACTTCAGGGCGGGCACCGGCGCCGAGACCCTCAGTGATCGCGGCGCCCATCTGGATGCGTTTCTCTGCCTGCGAGCGCGCCAGCGCTTGGGCATCAGTATTGGCCACGACGAAGTCGACACCCTCGAGCTTGGCCTCGATCATGTTGTTGACGGCATTGCCGCCAGCCCCGCCGACGCCAAACACAACAATGCGGGGACGCAATTCGGTCGTTTCAGGAAGGGAAAGATTCAACGTCATGCGAGACCTCGTGGTCAGGTGGTTCGGGTAATGATCGATTCACCATGAAGTTTCCGCCTGCGACGCTTAAGCGAGAGTTAAGCATCACGGATATTTTCGAATAAAATCCATCTCGGACCCGGCGATGTGCGGGGCTGGCGACGCCGGGCTCAGCCGGCGCGGCGAGCAAGCTTCGTTCGTTGCCGGATCCAGTGCTCGATGGCGGGGGCCGATTCCAGGTATTCGAGACTGTGCCCCATCGAGCGCATGCCATCAGCGAACGCCGCGATCGTCTCAGCGCCGCGTGCGTCGCCGGCGCGGATAATGCCAAAGCTCAGCCGGTGATTGGCGAATGCGTCGAAAAGCTTGGCCACATGCGGCGCTTCGGCTACGGCGACGTGCATGTTGACCCGTCCGAAATCGAGCAGGATGCGGTAAATGCTCAATTCGTCGATGGCGGCGACGATTTGTTCGATCGTCTGCACCGCAGACATCCAGTCTTCGTGGCCATCAAAGACGACCTCGATATAGCCGGCGGACGCGTGGGGAATTATGCGATTGAGTGACATGGTATCGGCCTGTTGCTTACAGAGCCGATATAGCGCGTTTGGGCGCGCCAATCGTTACTTTACCGGTCATTGATTATGAGCTGTGCAGGCCTGTCTGGCCAATCAGAAGCTCTCGGCGAACCATCGCCAAACGGCACCACCGCGCTCGTTTTCACGCGTCGGGTCACGGCGCAGACGCGTGGCCGACAAATTGCCAACCCGCGGCGGTCCGGCAATGGCTTCGGCCGCCCCGCGCGTCTCACGGCGCACGACGCCGGCCACCGCGCTAAAGGCCGGTCCCGACACAGCATCACCCAGTCCGGTAATGCCACCCGGCCCGGCAATGCGGACCTGTTTGCCAAACACCCGGCCGGCCAGTTCGCCCGTGCCGGGCAATTGCGAGGCCCCGCCGGTGAGCACTAAACGGCGACCGGAGGTTTTGCTGACCCCGGCAGCGTCGAGCCGGTCGCGGATCAGCTCGAAGGTTTCTTCCAGCCGTGGCCGGATGATGGAATTGAGCAGGGAGCGCGGCGCCGAACCATAGACGCGGTCGCCGGTCACCGATGGCACCTCGATCATCTGCTGATCATCGTCCGGGCTGTCCAGCGCGGACCCGTACAGGGTCTTCAAACGCTCGGCAGCGGCCAGCGGCGTCGACAGGCCGCGCGCGACATCGGAGGTAACGTGCGAGCCGCCAACCGGGACTGTGTCGATATGAAGAAGCGCGCCTTCCGAGAAGACGGCTGCGGTGGTCGCACCAGCGCCCATATCGATCAGGGTCGCACCGAGTTGCACTTCATCATCGCCCAACGCCGACAGGCCGGAGGCATAGGGTGTGGCGACCACACCCTTGAGATCGAAATGGCAGCGCTCGACGCAGGTCATCAGATTGCGCAAAGGCCCGATGGCGGCCGTGATGACATGCACCTCAACGCCGAGCGTACGCCCGAACATGCCGCGCGGATCACGAATGCCGCGATGATCATCAACCGACCAAGCCAGCGGAATCGCGTGCAGGACCACGCGGTCAGCGACGGAAAATTCCGACAGCGCGCCGTCGAGCAGACGGCGTAGATCACGCTCGGTGACTTCGCGCTGCGGCAGATCGATCTCGGCCGCCAGGCGGGTGCTGGACGGCTGGCCGGCCGACAGGGTCACGGTCACCGAATTGACCGCTTGTCCGGCCATGCGCTCGGCCTGTTCAACGGCGGCGCGGATCGCTTCGGCCGCCTCGTCCATATCGACAATGGCGCCGGCGCGGACGCCGCGGCTCGATTGATGGCCAACGCCAACGACGCGCGGACGCGGCCCGGCAATCGTCTGATCGGTCTTGGCGATGAAACAGGCAATCTTGGACGAGCCAACATCGAGTGCAGCACAAACGCCGGGTGTCTTGCCATTGGCGCCATTGGCGGCGCTCTGCGGACGGAGAAACTCAAACACACTCATGCTTCATGCTCCCGCATGCCGGCCGCGGCAGCCCGGTCGGGCAACGCTCTGACAATCAAATCACCCTGCCCGCGCAGATCGAAACTCTCAGCCGCCAGCCGCAACACGCCACGCTCGGCCTGCAATCGCGCCAGGATCGCCACCGAGGCCCGGACATCGCCTTCCGGCAATTTCACATCGGCGCCGCTATCAAGCCGCAAATTCCAGCGCCGTTCGCCAACCCGCACGGCACCAACGACATGGGTCTGAATGGCCGGATAGCGCGCCAAGGCATCAACGATCTCGACCACATGCTGATTGGCGCCATCGGCGACCACAAGCGGCAGAGCCGGCGGATTCATCACATCAGCCGCCGCCAGCACGACACCGTCGCGGTCGATGATATTGAGCACGCCTTCGACCTGCCACAGGGCGAAGGCCTCACGCGTCTCGACCACGATAGAGACCCGGTCAGGCCAAAGCCGTGCCACGGTCGCCGAACGCACAATCGGCAGGGCCTCGACGCGGGCGCGGACGGCAGCCGGATCAACGGAAAACAGGGATTGGCCGTCATAGATTTCGGTCGCCAGAACGATGGAGTGGGCAATCTCGTCGCCGGCGCCGGTGACATCGACCGAGCGCACCGCGAAGCCCATATCAGCCAGCCTGACGGTGAGTTTGTCGCCGCCGAGGCGCACCACATCGTCGAGTTGGCCGAACAGAGTCAGGCCGGCGATGGTTGCCAGCAAGAGTGCGGCAGCCGCCATCGCGCCCATACGGGCTGCATTTGCCACTCGATAACGCGCACTTCTGACTTGAGCTTCCGCCCAGTTACGCAAACGCCGCGGTGCAGACACCGCGGCGGACCGGTGGTTAGACTTGCGACGGGGTGCTTTTCGCGACCCGCCACGTGCTACCTTCGACACGACGCATTCTCCGCCATCCACTCCACGAGATCATTAAACGCGATCCCGCAGAACAGCGCCTGTTCTGGCGCCAGTGAAGTCGGAGTCATGCCCGGTTGGGTGTTAATTTCGAGTAACCATAGTGGTGGATTTGCGGATTCATCGTAGCGGAAATCAGTCCGCGTCAGACCACGACAGCCCAGAACGGCGTGGGCCTGCAAGGCCAGGGCGCGTGCCTGGTCAGCGATGGCGGGTGAGACGTCGGCAGGTAAAATATGAGTCGAACCACCCGCTGAGTATTTCGCCTCATAATCGTAAAAAGTCGTGTTGGGGATAATCTCGGTCACCGCAAGCGCCCGGTCCTCCATCACGGCAACAGTCAATTCGCGGCCGGGGATATAGCGTTCGATCAAAACTTCATCGCCGAGCGCCCAAGCGTTCGAGCCGAGCTCGGCCGGTGGACGGTTAGCGCCCTCCAGCACGATATGCACCCCGACCGAGGAGCCTTGCGCATTCGGCTTGGCGACATAGGGCGGTTTCATCGCGTGCGCTTTGGCGGCCTCGAACCGGTTGACGATCAGGCCTTCCGGGCAGGGAATGCCGGAGGCACGCAGCACGGCCTTGGCCTTTTGCTTGTCCATCGCCAGCGCCGAAGCGAGCACGCCGGAATGGGTGTAGGGCTTGCCGAAATGCTCCAGCACGCCCTGGACCATGCCGTCCTCGCCCCATTCGCCATGCAGGGCGTTGAAAACGATGTCGGGATCGGCATCCTTGAGCTGCTGCGCCAGATCACGCGAGGCATCGATCTCGACAACCTCATAGCCCTTTTCGCGCAAAGCCTTGGCGCAGGCGCGGCCGGACACCAGCGAAACATCACGTTCGGGCGAGAGCCCACCGAGCAGTACTGCGACACGTTTGGTCATGAGAGTCCCTCTTTGCCCGGCAGCCCGATGCGTTTGACTTCCCAGCGCAGATCGACGCCAGACTTGTGTTTGACGCGCGCGCGAACTTCTTCCCCGAGATCTTCCAGATCGGCCGCCGTGGCGGTGCCGTCATTGATCAGGAAATTGCAGTGTTGCTCTGAAAAACTCGCCCCGCCAATTCGCAGGCCGCGACCGCCGGCCTGATCGATCAATTGCCAGGTCTTGCGCGCATTCGGCGTGCCGGGCGCATCGGGATTGGCAAAGGTCGAGCCGGAGGTCTTCTCGCGGATCGGCTGGGTCGTCTCGCGCCGCGCGGTGATCGCGGCCATGCGTTCGAGGATAGCGTCGGGCTCGTCGGCTGTGCCTTGCAGCACCGCTTCGACGAAGATCCAGCCCTCCGGTGCGCCGCTATGGCGATAGCCATAGGCGAGCTCGTCGGGCTTGGCGATGATGCGACGGCCGCCTCGGTCGAGCGCCACGACCTCGACCACCACGTCCTTGGTTTCCTGATCATAACAGCCGGCATTCATCCGCAAGGCGCCGCCAATCGTGCCCGGCACGCCGACGAGATATTCCAGCCCGGCAATCCCGGCCTTGGCCGCAGCCTTGGCGACCATTTTGTCGAGCGCCCCGGCCCCGGCACGCAGCTGGTTCTCGCCGAGCGCCTCGGTCTTGGCGAAAGCGCCAGTCAGCCGGACCACGACCCCGCGCACACCGCCATCGCGCACCAGCGTATTGGAACCGGCGCCGAGGACGTGGACCGGGATCTCATCGGGCGTTTCGGCCAGAAAGCGCGCCAGATCGGACTCGTCCGCCGGCAGATACAGCACTTGCGCCGGGCCGCCCACGCGCAGCCAGGTGATGTCTTTCAGAGGCGCGGCCTCGATATATTTGCCGCGAACCGGAGGCAGGCGCTCAATCAGGCTCAACCCAGCGCCTCCAGCTCTCCCGGCAGGGCGTAGGCCCATTGCGTGATATCGCCGGCACCGAGGCAGACGACGACATCGCCTGACACGGCCCGGCTGGCAATTTCGGCGGCTGCCGTCTCGCGCGTTACCGGATTGGAGTCGCGATGCCCGTGGGCGCGCAGACTTTCGACCAGATGATCGCGATCAATGCCCTCGATCGGATCTTCACCAGCGGTATAGACATCGGCGACGAGCACGCTGTCGGCATCGTTGAAACAGGTCGAGAAATCGTCGAACAAATCGTGCAGACGGCTATAGCGGTGCGGCTGCATCACCGCGATCACCTTGCCAGACGAGGCCTGCCGCGCCGCTTTCAACACCGCTGCGATCTCGACCGGGTGGTGGCCGTAATCATCGATAATGCTGACCCCTTTCCACTCGCCGGTCTTGGTGAAGCGGCGTTTGACGCCGCCGAATTCGGCCAGCGCCTTCTTGCCAGCGACCTCGGTGAGGCCCAGCTCGCGCGCCGTCGCCAGCGCTGCCAGCGTGTTGAGGACATTATGCTCGCCCATCATCGGCAGGAAGACATCGCTCCAGCGCTCGGGCTCCTCGCCGCGCAGGCGGAAGCAAACATCAAAGGTCGAGCCGGTGACATCGGCACGCAGGTTTTCCACCCTCACATCGGCCTGCGGATTGAGGCCATAAGTGATGACGCGGCGGTCCTGCACCCGGCTGGCGAGGCTCTGGACTTCGGGATGATCCGTGCACAACACGGCGAAACCGTAGAACGGCAGGTTCTCGACGAATTGGAAGAAGGCTTCGCGCAGCGTGTCGAAATCGCCGTAATGCTCCATATGCTCCGGATCGATATTGGTGACGATGGCGATGGTACCGCGCAGCTTGAGGAAGGAGCCGTCGGACTCGTCCGCCTCAACCGCCATCCAGTCACCCAAGCCCACCTTGGCATTGGAGCCATAGGCGGAGATGATCCCGCCATTAATCACCGTCGGATCAACCCCGGCCGCATCCATCAACACCGAGACCAGTGAGGTCGTGGTCGTCTTGCCATGCGTGCCGCCAACCGCGACGGCGAATTTCAGCCGCATCAGCTCGGCCAGCATTTCCGCCCGGCGCACGACCGGGATTTTGGCGGCGCGAGCCGCGAGGAGTTCGGGATTGGACGGCTTGATCGCCGAAGACACGACAATCGCGCCGGCACCGGTGACATTGTCGCCGGCATGGCCGATGGCGATATTGGCACCGAGACCGCGCAGGCGCTCGACATTCGGGTTGGCCTTGATGTCCGAGCCCTGCACCGCATAGCCCAGATTGAGCATCACCTCGGCAATGCCGCTCATACCAATGCCGCCAATGCCGACAAAATGGACCGGGCCGACCGGGAAAGGCAAAGCGGCAAATTTCATGTCAGGGCTCCTCGGACCAGGCCTTCGACAGCCTTGGCCAGTGCTTGTGCGGCATCGGGGCGACCCAGCGAACGCGCGGCAGCCGCGCGGTCAGCCAGATCAGCCGGATTCGACAGACGGGATTGCAAAAGGCCGGCCAGACGGTCGGCAGTGAAGTCAGCTTCCGGCAGCGTGTCAGCGGCGAGCGCAGCGACCAGGCCTTCAACATTGGCGCTCTGATGATCATCAGCAGCGATGGCGAGCGGACAGAAAATCGCCGGGCGTCCGACACCGGCCACTTCCGACACGGTCGAAGCCCCGGCGCGCCCGATCACGAGATGAGCCGCCGCATAGAGCGCGCCGACATCCTCGAAGAAGGGCTCGCAGCGAGCACTCACGCCGCAGGACTGGTAGGATTCACGCGCCATCGCCAACGACTCTTCACGGGTTTGTTGGACGACATCAAGGCGAGAACGAAGCGATTGTGGGAGTTGTGCAATCGCCGCCGGGACCGTCTCCGACAATAACCGTGCACCCAGACTGCCGCCGAGAATGAGAAGATTGATCCGCCCGTCCGCTGCGATCGGCGTGTAACCGGCAGCGCGCGCATCAAGAATGGGCTGGCGCAACGGATTGCCGGTCAGGATATGGTGTTTGCGGCCCGTGACGGACAGCTTGTCGAGACGTTCAAAACCCGAGGCAATGAAACCGGCGCGACCGGCAAACACCCGATTGACCCGTCCGAGCACGGCATTCTGTTCGTGGATCGCATAGGCGATGCCCATCGTCTGGGCGGCCGCCAGTGCGGGAAAGGCCGGATAGCCCCCGAAACCGGCGACGACATCGGGCTTCCAGCGCTTGATGATGGCATGCGCCTCGGTCAGCCCCTTGGCGAGCTCGAGGCCAGCCTTGGCCAGCTTGATCGGGTTTTTCGTCGATGGGCTGGCGGCATGGATTTCGTCAATCGCCACGGCGGGAAAGCCGGTCGTGTGCTTGAGGCCGCGCGCATCGGTGACCAAGCGAACCTGCCAGCCGCGCGCGATCAGCGCCTCGGCGGCGGCGCGGGCAGGAAACATATGTCCGCCGGTTCCCCCGGCAGCAATCAGGCAGCGACGCGGTGTCATCCGGCGGCTTGCATCGAATAGGCGCCGGGGCGGCGGCGTGTCAGGGCCAGCATCAAACCGGCCGCAAAGGTCAAGGCGAGCATGGACGAGCCTCCATTTGAAACGAATGGCAGTGTCATGCCCTTCGGCGGGATCAGGTTCAAGTTCACAGAGATGTTGATCAGCGCCTGCAGTCCGAATTGCAGCGCCAGGCCGGCGACCGCCAGCTGCGCGAAATGATCATTCAGCCGCATCGCCTGGTTCCAGGCCCGCGTCACCAAAATCGCGAACAGGCCGATGATGGAAAGCGAGGCCAACAGGCCGAACTCCTCGGTCGCGACCGAGAAGATGAAATCGGTATTCGCATCGGGCAGGAGATGTTTCACCTCACCCTCACCGGGCCCGACCCCCATCAACCCACCGCGCGAGATCGCCTCGATCGCCCGGTCGATCTGATAGGTCTCATTGCCTTCCGGATTGATGAAGCTGTGCACCCGCGCCGCCACGTGCGGCAAGGTCAGATAGGCCAAGCCCGATCCAGTCACCGCCAGACTGCCGAGCACGGACACCCAGAGCCAGGACAGGCCGGAGGCGAAGAACACGCCGCCAAAACACAGTGTCAGCAAGACCGATTGTCCGAAATCCGGCTGCGCCATCAACAAACCGATCGCCGCGATATACAGGCCAAAAGCGACCAGCCGCCCCGGGATCGGCGCGCCGCGTTTTTCTTCGGCAAACAACCAGGCCACCGTGACGAGCAGCGCGGGTTTGAGGAACTCCGAGGGCTGCAGCGAGAAGGAACCAAAGCGCAGCCACCGCGTCGCGCCCTTCACCTCATCGCCCAGAAACAGCGTCGCGACCATCAGCACGAATGAGCCGACCAGGACCAGCGCCGCGAGCCGGCGTGCGCCCTTGGGGCTCAGGCTGGAAAGGACCAGCATGCCGGTAATCCCCAGCAGGGCAAACACCGCCTGCCGGTAGAGAAAATGGAAGGGGTCATCAATTCCGAGCCGCGCCGACGCAGCCGGGCTGGACGCCATCGACAGCACGATGCCGGTGGTGATCAAGGCGAGAATCACGAAGAGCAGCGTCCGGTCGATACCGCGCCACCAGGATGTCACGGCGCGGTGCAGCGACACGATCATGCGCCGGGCTCCGGCTCAAGCGCCGGCGCCATGAACGCGCCAACCAGCTCGCGGAAAGCGTCACCCCGAGCCTCGAAATTCGCAAATTGGTCGAAAGACGCCGCCGCTGGCGATAGCAGGACCACCGCGCCTTTGCGGCCCTCAGCGCGCGCGTCGCGGCCGGCCGCCGCCGTCGCCGTCGCCAGATCACCGCAGCGCTCATAGGCCAGCTTGCCGTCAAGTTCGCGGGCAAAACGCGGCTCCGCCTCGCCGATCAAATAGGCCTTGGCGATGCGCGGATAAAGGTGCGCCAACGCGGCGAGCCCGCCGGCCTTCGGGCGCCCGCCGGCAATCCAGTAGATCGGGTCATAACAGGCCAGCGCCTGCATCGCGGCCTCGGCATTGGTCGCCTTGCTGTCATTGACGAAGCGCACGCCGTCCAACTCGCCGACCAGCTCCTGGCGGTGCGCCAGCCCGCCAAACGAGCCGATGGCATCGGCGGCCATCCGCGCGCTGACCCCGAGCACCCGCACGGCGGCCAGCGCGGCCGCAATATTCTGGGCGTTGTGACGGCCCGGCAGGGCCGCAGCGCGACCAAGCTGCATCACCGCTTTGGGGGCGCTGTCGAGCGCCTCATAAACCTGATCGCCCAACGCATAGACACCGCGCGACACCACACGGCCGGCCGAGATCGGGATCGCCCGCGTATCGGGACGCTTCATCCGCAGCCGCGAATAAAAATCGCTGGTCTGCGCATCATCAACGCCGACAATCGCGACACCGTCCGGCCCCTGCATCGAGAACAGGCGTTGTTTGGCCGCGAAATAGCCGGCGAAATCGCCATGCCGGTCGATATGGTCCGGCGTGAGGTTGAGCAGGATCGCGACATCGCATTGCAGGCTCGCCGTCAGATCAAGCTGATAGGAGGATAATTCCAGCACATAATACGAGCCGGGGCGTGGCGGATCCTGGGCCAGAACCGCATCGCCGATATTGCCGGCGACCGTCACATTGCGGCCCGCCTCGCGCAGGATATGGCCGATCAGCGCCGTGGTGGTCGATTTGCCATTGGTGCCGGTAATGCCAATGATTTTCGGACGGCGCTTGACCGGCATCGCCAGCACTTCCAGCGCAAACAATTCGATATCCCCGATCACCGGCGCGCCGACCGCCTGCGCCAGCTCGACAACGCGGTGCGGCGCCGGATGGGTCAGGGCCACGCCGGGAGAGAGCACGAGAGCGGCGACATCGCCCCAATCGCGTCGATTGAGATCATCAAGCACGAAGCCTTGCGCCTCGGCTGCGGCGCGCGATTGAGCGGAATCATCCCATGCCGACACCTCGGCACCGCCGGCCTGCAGCGCACGGACCGTGGCAAGCCCGCTACGCCCCAGTCCGAAGACCGCAACACGGCGTCCCTTGAAGGCATGGACCGCAATCATCGTCTATCTCAGCTTGAGGGTAGCAAGGCCGATCAGCGCCAGCACGACGGCGATAATCCAGAAACGGATCACGATAGTCGCCTCGGCCCAGCCCTTTTTCTCGTAATGATGGTGAATTGGCGCCATGCGGAAGACGCGCTTGCCGGTCAGCTTGAAACTGACGACCTGCACCATCACCGACACCATTTCCAGCACGAACAGCCCGCCAACAATCGCCAGCACGATCTCATGCTTGACCGCCACAGCAATCACGCCGAGCGCGCCGCCGAGCGAGAGCGAACCGGTATCGCCCATGAAGATCATCGCCGGCGGAGCATTCCACCACAAAAAGCCCAGTCCAGCACCCAGCAGAGCGCCACAGAACACCAGGATCTCGCCAGTGCCGGGCGTGTAGAAGACGTGCAGATATTCGGCGAAGTCGACACGGCCGACGACATAGGCAATGACGCCGAACGTGGCGGCCGCAATCATCACCGGCACGATCGCCAGCCCGTCGAGCCCATCGGTCATATTCACCGCATTGCCCGAGCCCACGATCACCATGCAGCCGAAGACATAGAAGAGCGGCCCGAGATTGAGCAGGAAATCCTTGAAGAAAGGGAAGGTGATCGAGGTCGTCACGGCGGCATCCATGCCATAGCCCTGAGCCGTGGCCGTTGCCCACCAGACCGCGATCAGGGCGATGGAGAATTCGCCAAGCAGTTTGAGCTTGCTGCCAAGCCCGTCCGTCGTCTGCTTGGTGACTTTCTGATAATCATCGATGAAGCCGATCAGGCCAAATCCAGCGGTGACGAAAATCACGATCCAGACATAGGCATTGCTCAAATCGGCCCAGAGCAGCGTGCCGACCATCACGCCGAGCAGGATCAGAAAGCCGCCCATCGTCGGGGTGCCGGCTTTCTCGATCACATGGCGTTCAATGCCTTCGGCGCGGATCGGCTGACCCCTGCCCTGCTTGCGCCGCAGCCAGCCAATCATCGGCTGCCCAAACACGAAGGCGATCAGCATCGCCGTCATCAGCGCACCGCCGGAGCGAAAAGTGATGTAGCGAAACAGATTGGCGATCTGGAAATCGTCCATCAACGGTGCGAACAGCAGGTACAGCATGGGCGGATCAGGCCTCCGTCAGGGTGAATGCCGAGCCGTCGGCCAGAACAGCGGCGATTTTATGAAGCCCGGAACCATTTGATCCCTTGATCAACACGATGTCGCCGGCCCGAATTTGTGATGTCAGCATGTCCAGCGCTTCGCCGGCATTGGGCGCATAGCCTGCGCGCAGCCGCTCCGGCAAGTGGTCGTGCAGATCTCGCATCCGCACTCCACAGCTGAAGACAGCATCGACATCCGCTTCGACCAGAGACGGCGCCAGAGCGCGGTGCAGCTGAGGCGATTGAGCGCCCAGCTCCAGCATGTCGCCGAGCACAGCGATCCGGCGGCCGCCCGGTCCTGGCCGGGCACTGCCAAGCGAGGCAATCGCGGCGGCCATCGAGACGGGATTGGCGTTGTAGGCATCGTCTAGCAAAGTGAATTGGCCACCCTTGGGCAGTGCCACGGTTACCGCACGACCGCGCCCCGGCTCGGCATCGACCTGGCCGAGAGCGTCGGCGACATGTTTCGCATCAAGCCCGGCGGCTGCGGCAGCGGCAAACACCGCGCCGGCATTCCAGGCCCAGTGTTCACCGGTTGCGGCGAGGTGGAAGGGGACGCGCACGCCCATCACATTGACGACGCCATCGCTGCCGCCCAGCCCGGTTTCGAAGGATTCAATCCGGATTGCGGCCCCGGCACTGCGTCCGAAATCGAGCATGAAAGCGGCGCTGGAGCGCTTTGCGAAGCCGGCCAGACGTTCGGCCAACGGATCGTCGGCGGGATAGATCGCGACACCGTCGAGCTCAAGGCCTTCATACATCTCCGCCTTGGCATCAGCGATGGCCTCGATCGTACCGAGATGTTCCAGATGCGCCGGCGCGATGCGGGTGATCAGGGCGACATGGGGCCGTACCAGGGAGGTCAGGTCACGAATCTCGCCGGCATGATTCATCCCGAGCTCAAATACGGCACGCTGGGTTTCCATCGGCATCCGCGCCAAGGTCAGCGGCACGCCCCAGTGATTATTGTAGGATTTGACGCTCCAATGCGCCGGCCCTGCTGCGCGCAGCACAGCGGCGAGCGCCTCCTTGACGCTGGTCTTGCCGACACTGCCCGTGACCGCAATGCGGATCGCAGGGCTGCGATCCCGCGCCGCTTCGCCCAGCGCACGCAGCGCCAGCAGCGTATCCTTGACCTGCAGGGCGGGGCCCGGACAGTTGGACGTATCGGTGACCAGGCAGGCGGCCGCACCGCGCGCCATCGCGTCGGTGACGAAATCATGCCCGTCGCGCTCATCCTTCAGCGCCACGAACAGATCGCCCGGCATAATGGAGCGGGTATCGATCGACAGGCCGCAGCAGGTCCAGTCGAGATCGCCGACCAACATGCCGCCGGTCGCTGCCATCGCCTGTTTGGCGGTCCAGAGCGGTTTAAGCATGAGCGCCCTCCTGTCGCAGATAGGCCTTGCGGGCCGTGAGAGCCTTACGTCCCTCCTCGCGATCATCGAAGGGATGCACGACGCCGGCGACGGTCTGGCCGGTCTCATGCCCCTTGCCGGCCAAAAGCAGGCAATCACCGGGCTGCAGCAGCGCCACGCCACGCGCGATGGCCGCGGCGCGGTCGGCGATTTCTTCGGCCTCGGGACAACCCTCAAGGATTGCGGCCCGGATCAGGGCCGCATCCTCGGAGCGCGGATTGTCGTCGGTGACAATGACATGATCGGCCTGGCGCGCCGCGATCGCACCCATCTTGACGCGTTTGGTCGGATCGCGATCACCGCCGCAACCAAACACCAGAATGACGCGGCCACGCGTATGCGGACGTGCTGCGCGCAGCAATTTGTCGAGTCCGTCTGGGGTGTGGGCATAATCGACCAGCACCGGCGCCGCCGCCTCGGTCTCGCCAACTTTTTCAAGCCGCCCCGGAACCCCGCCCAATTCGCCCAGCGTCTTGAGGACAATTTCGAGTGCGACACCCTCGGTCAGGGCAATGGCGGCCGCGCCGAGCGCGTTGAGGATTTGGAACTCGCCGACCAGCGGCACGTCGACATGATATTCAACACCGCGCCAGGCGAAGACAACATCTTGGCTCGCCGGGCGCGGGGTGATTTCACGGATTTGCAGATCGCTGCCGCGCCAACCGATCGTCACCAGCTGCAGCCCACGCGTCCGCGCCAGATCCGCCATGCGTCCACCCCACTCGGAATCGACATTGATCACGGCGCCAGCGCCATCGGGCAGGCGCTCGGTGAACAGCATTGCTTTGGACGCGAAGTAATCGTCAAAGTCGGGATGATAATCGAGATGATCCTGGGTCAGATTGGTAAAGGCGCCAATCGCCAGTCGCGCGCCATCCATCCGCCTTTGCTTCAACCCATGGCTGGAAGCCTCCATCGCCAGATGCGTCACACCATCGGCAGCGAGCGCATCGAGCGCCTGGTGCAGCGCGACGGCGTCGGGTGTGGTGTAGCCGGTGGTCTCGAGCGAGGCGCCGCGCGCCACGCCGAGCGTACCCAGGCTGGCGCCGTCTATCCCGGCGGCGGTCCAGATCTGGCGCAGGAATTCCACCGTCGAGCTTTTGCCATTGGTGCCAGTGATCGCCACGATATGGCCCGGCTGGCGCGGATAGAAACGCGCCGCCATCGCCGCCAGTGCGGCGGCGGCATCTGCGGCGACAATGACGGGCACATCGAGTTCAGGGATCGCCTGGTCCGACAGGATTGCGACCGCACCTTGCGCGACAGCTTTCGCCGCAAAGGCGCGTCCGTGCAGTTTGACTCCGGGCAGAGCGGCAAACAGAAAGCCCGGCTTCACAGCCCGGCTATCCAGCGTCAGACCCGCGATCTCGATCCGGTCGGTCGCGGGCGTTGCTTGCGCGGGGTCGAGCAGTTCGGACAGGGTCAAGGGATCGGCTCCGGCATGAGTGCCGCGCGAACCATGGCCGCACGCTCACTATGATCAGCATTCGAACGCTCAACCCCGAGGATCGGTGCAATGCGCGAGACAATCGCACTCACCGCCGGCGCCGCCGTCCAGCCACCGGTGGCATAGCCGTGCGTTGCTGCAGTTCCCTGCGGCTCGTCGAGCAGGACCAGAATGGCGTATTGCGGATCATTATAGGGAAAAACGGCCGAGAATGAGGAGATCAGACGGTTGCGGTCATAGCCGCCGCGCGATGGTTTTTCCGCCGTGCCGGTCTTGCCGGCGACCAGATAGCCAGGCGCCTCGGCGCGGCCGCCCGTGCCATCGGTGACGTTTTCACGCATCAGCGTCATGACATCCTGCGCCGCCTGGGCGTCGAGCACCCGCTCACCGACAATCGTCTCGTCTGCGGCAACAGGTTGCAGGGTCGGAGCAACATAAATTCCGCCATTGGCGATGGCTGCGAAGGCGGCAATCGTGGCGATGGGGCTGACGGCGAGGCCGTGGCCATAGGAGATGGTCGCGGTTTCCGTCGGTCCCCAATTGCGCGGCAGCAGTGGATCGGCGCTTTCGGCCAACTCGATCGGCGCGCGCTCAAGCAGACGCATCCGCCCGAGAAACTCTCTCTGCGCCTCGGCGCCGACTTCCAGCGCAATCCGTGAGGAGCCGATATTGGACGAGTGAATGAAGATTTCCGACAGGGTGAGCCAGCGATTTTCGCCATGATAATCATGGATCGTATAGCCGCCGATCTGCAGCGGCTCGGTCGCGTCATAGCCGCTTTCCAGCGTTGCGGTGCCTGCCTCCAACGCCATCGCGACGGTGAAGGCCTTGAAGGTCGAGCCCATTTCATAGACCGACTGGGCACTGCGATTGAGGCGCTCATCGCTGGACGCATCATTGGGGCGGTTGGGATCAAAATCGGGCAGCGACACCATGCCGACAATCTCGCCGGTGCGCACATTCATCACGATACCCGATGCGGCGAGCGCTCGGTATTCCGCCATCGTCGTGCGCAGAACTTCGTCGAGGTGGAATTGCACGCCCATATCGATCGACAGCGCTACCGGACGGCCATCGCTGGAGGACAGCGCGGCATCGAAGGAGCGCTCAGCGCCGGCCAAGCCATTCATATCGCGGTCGGTATAGCCCACCACATGCGCCGCCAGCCGGCCGCGCGGATAGATGCGCCGCGGTTCAATGCGAAAATCCAGCCCAGGAAGGCCTAGCGAGAAAACGGCCTGGCGCTGCCGCGGCGTCAAATTCCTTTGGATCCAAACAAAACGCCGGTGCGAGGATAATTCCCGCGTCACCGCTTCCACATCAAGGTCCGGCAGGACCGTCGACAATGACTGCGCCGCCTCGGACGCATCCCAGACCAGGGTCGGGTCAGCAAACAGCGAATAGGTTTGCAGCGTCGTCGCCAGCACTTGGCCGGTGCGATCAAACAGATCGCCACGCATCGGCTCGGAGGCAACCGGACGCGGCGTCGCGGCATGGGCCGGGCTGGTCACGGCCAGTTCGACAGCGCGCAGGCCGAGAATTGCGAAACTTAGCGCCAGCGTCAGGCCGACAATGCGAAGCCGGCCGCGCGCCGCATCCAGCGCCCGGATTTCTGTGCTCTCAATCCGCAATAGCCGTGACATGTCCGCCGGCGCAGCCTCGGCCATCGGCGGCGGTCCGACACGGTGCGACTCGGCTGATATTTGACGGCGAAAGGGCCACCAGCGCATCAGTGCGACCCCCCAACCTCGCGCGGCTCGGCAAGCGCCAAGGCCTGATCGGACTGGGCGACCAGCAAGCCATCATTGCGGATCGACTCAACCTCGCCAACGGTTTCGGCCAGCAATGGCAAATCGCTCAGCGCGACTTCATGGCTTGGGTCGAGCGGTTCGAATCCGAGATAACGCCGCGCCAGCAGACGCAGGCGTTCCGGGTCTTCCAGATGCGCGATCTCGACATTGAGAACATTGATCTGCCGCCGCTCCTCGACCAGTTGCGACTGGATTCCCTCCAACCGCTCCTGGGAGTTCTTGGCTTCGGTCTTGGCGACATAGAGCGCGCCAGCCAGGGCGACAGCAACGACGAGGGCAATTGCATTGAACGTACGGATCATAACACTGCCTCCAGACGCGCAAGCGACACAACATTCTTCGGCGACTCCGACAGCGCAGCCCAGGCTGGCGCTTCGGTACGAATGGCAACACGCAATTTGGCGGAACGGGACCGCGGATTGACCGCAATTTCAGCCTCGCTGGCGGCGCTCGCCTTGCGGTGCAGCAGAGAAAAGCTGGGACTGATGACAGGACCGGTTTCCACTGCGGGCGCATGGCGCGAGCCACCCCCTCCTGCCTGCCCGGTGCGGGCCCGCAAGAAGTCCTTCACCATGCGGTCCTCCAGTGAATGGAAGGTAACCACGACGAGGCGGCCGAGCGGCGCGAGAATTTCCTCAGCGGCCTCGAGCGCACGGGCCAATTCGCCCAACTCGTCATTGACGTAAATCCGCAAGGCTTGAAAGACTTTGGTGGCTGGGTGAATCTTTGAGTGTTTTCCGCCCGTTGCCCGCGTCACAATCGCGGCGAGCCGGTCCGTCGTCTCGATGGGAGCCTCGGTGCGGGCCTCGACAATCTGCTTGGCGATCCGGCGCGAGCGGCGCTCATCGCCGTAAACATAAAATATGTCTGCAAGCTCTGCTTCACTCAACAGATTGACCGCATCTGCGGCGCTGGCACCATCGCGCGCCATGCGCATGTCGAGCGGGCCGGCGCGCATGAAGGAAAAACCGCGCTCGGCCTGGTCGATCTGCATCGAGGAGACGCCGATATCGAGCACGATGCCATCAACCGTCTCACCGCCATTGGCGTGGATCACCTCGGCCATTTTCGAGAACGGTGCCTGGACAAACACGAAGCGTCCGCCGGATGCCTTACCCAGCTGTTCGGCGGCAAGAACAACGCTCGGATCGCGATCAATTCCGATCAGACGGCAATCGGCGGCCGACAATATGGCGCGCGAATAACCGCCGGCGCCAAACGTGCCATCGATATAGAGCCCGCCATCATGCGGATCGAGCGCACGCACAACTTCGTCCAGCATCACCGGGAGATGGCTCATGACCCACCCCCATTGCGCGGAACCAGGCGCAAGGAGCGCTTGTTCTCGCGGGCAAAGGCGCGCGCCGAAGCCTGGTGCTCGGCATAAACGTCGGGCGACCACAGCTCGAAGCGCGAACCGAGACCGACAAAGGTCGCCTTCGCATCGAGCCCTGCATGATCAATCAATTCCTTGGGCAGTGTGACGCGGCCATTGGCATCGAAGGCGAGCGGTTTGGCAGCGCCGAAAATGGCGCGCTCAAACGCGATGCGCGCCTCATCATAGGGATCCATATCCTCGATCAGGCGCTGATAGCTTTCAAGCAGGGCTTGGCCGCCGCCTTCCAGATAGGGACCATCGAATGAGGGCCAGACAATAATGCCGTCGAACACACCACCGCGCACCACAGAACGGAAGTCGGCTGGCACCGAAACCCGTCCCTTGGCGTCAACGCCATTGATGGTGGTCGATAAAAACACGCTCGAATTGCTCCCCGCCCATACTGATCGATCCCCGTATGGTTAACCATGGGATAACATGGGATCAGATGGGAAACAACGCCGAAAGCATCGATTTCTTTGGTTTGGGGCGCCTTTTGAAGTAATCAAATATGGCTAAATTGAGAACATCAAGGGAACATTAAGTTAATATCCACAGGGCAGTGGAAGCAGATGTCGGGAGAAGTGCGATCAGGTGGCCTGTAAGCCGGGTTCTGTGTCGCTTTTTCCAAAATGGAAAAAACGCGACGACCATTCATCTGCGACATGCCTTGCGACATGCCTGGTGCGACCTACCCGGATGGCATGCGGAGACGCATGTGTGGCCGAAGCCACGGCCCATCCCTATTCGGTCTTGCTCCAGGTGGGGCTTGCCTAGCCCCCTTCCTTGCGGTCGGGGCGGTGCGCTCTTACCGCACCGTTTCACCCTTACCGGACGCGCGCGCCCGGCGGTCTTTCTCTGCTGCGCTTTCCCTGGGGTCACCCCCGCCGGGCGTTACCCGGCACCTTGTCTCCGTGGAGCCCGGACTTTCCTCGGTGCCGCCTTTTCAAGCCTGACACCGCGGCCGCCCAGCCACCTGATCGGGGATGTATGTGGTTGAAGTGGGGGGTGGGGTCAAGCGGTGGGGGATGCGGGGGTGGGCATGCTGTCCCAAGGTCCACACGGCCTCGAACCTCATCCTATGTGATGGCAGCGATCACAAGCGCCACAATCAGCGCAAGAAAAAGAACGGCAGTCACCTTCCAAATAAGACGATTGGTCGTCCTGCTCCCGAATTTGACCCGGGAAAGATTGGTGAGAATTTTCTCCCGATTGATCGTGAAATTGAGCAATCCCAGAAACAGGAGCGTGATCAGGATGCCTACGAAAATACCCACTCGGATTCCGCCATCCAGGCCCATCTCCAGGCCCGTAACATCGGCGAATTGAAAGGCGACAAAATACCAGGCAGGTGCCGCGAAAAGGACCAATAGCCGCAAGGTCAGAAACCAATCGATGGTCTTGTTCATTTCACGCCCCAGATGCCGCGCGCACCCCGTCGCCGAAACTGTAACACCAGGGAAGACACGCGAATACCCACGATTTGCCTGCAAGCATCTCCCCCTCAAATCCCACGCTGCGCTCCAAATTCTCCCGCCCTCGCCGGGCAGAGCCATCCCTAAAATCCTTGCCAAGCAAGGGCGCCAGACTGGTTTTCAGGGCAGGTTGTGGCCGGCCGAGGGCCATTTCCTCCAATAGATCCGGCCACATTTTTCCCCGCGATGGGCGGCGCTCCTCCAGGGGAAGATGGTGTGCTCGGTGTTGGAGCGGTGCGCAATCGTCGGCTTATCCATCACCAAAGTCACAATACATCGTCATCCCAGCGCAGGCTGGGACCCAGATTCACGCGCCACGATCTGATTGATTTAGCGCCAGTTTTCCATCCGTCCCGCGCTACGAACTGGGTTCCAGCCTGCGCTGGAATGACGATTTATTGAGCCAACTTCTATTTCGGCGCCCAGCCTATCCGGCCCGCTCCACCAGCGCACACCCCGCCTCAGCCAGCCTGTCCCAGGGGAATTTCTCGCCGGGGTCCTGTTTGCGGCCCGGAGCGATATCGGAATGGCCGACGACGCCCTCGGGGCCAATCCCATGGCGTCCCATGATGTCGTGCACCAGTTCGATCACGGCGGCGATCTGGATGGCGGGGTAATCGGGCAGGCCGTAATCATGGCCGCCATTGACGATCTCGACCCCGATCGAGGCGGAATTGATATCGGTCTCGCCGTGCCAGACGCTGACGCCGGCATGCCAGGCGCGCTTTTCCTCATCGACCAGCGCGAAGATGCGGCCATCCTCCTCGACCATGTAATGGGCGCTGACTTCAGCCGCCGGATCGCGCAGTCGCGCCAGCGCCGCCGGGCCGCTCTCCATGCCGGTATAGTGCAGCACGATCAGCGAGATCGGCAATTTGCGGGTGTTGAAATTGGGCGATGGGGCAGCGATCAGCATTACAATACCTTCTCCCGCGCCAGACCGGCCTCGGGCAGGGCACGGTTGGGCCGCAGGGCGATGATGCCAACCCCGAGCAGGGCCAGACCGCCGCCAACGAACAAGCGCCAGCCATAGGGGTCGCCGGTGATGGCGATGCCGGATATGACGCCAATCAGGGGCGCCAGCAGGGTGATCGGTGCAATCATGGTCGCATCATAGCGCTGCAGCATTTTGTAGAACACACCATGGCCGAACACATTCACCAGCAGAACCGTGAACATGACCGTCAGCGCGAAGGCCCAGCCACCGGCCATGCTCCTGGAAATCTGATCCTGCTCGAACACCAGCGACAAAACCAGCAAAGGCGGCCAGGAAATCATCCCGATCCAGGCCTGCATCCGCATCGAATCCAGCGGCATGCGCTTGACCAGAATCATCCCCAGCGCACCGGTGAAGGCGGCGCCGACCCCGAGCAGCAGGCCGAAGGAGAGGCCGCCTATTCCCGGGCGTGCGACGACCAGGATGATGCCGGCGAAGGCGATGATGATGCCAGTGATGCGCGGCAGGCCAAGCCTTTCCTTCAGCATCACCACAGAGAGCAGGGTCGCGAATGGCACGCCCATCTGCAGCGTGATCGCCATGCCCGAGGGCGTCGCCCATTGCAGACCAAGGAACATCAGCGAGTATTGCAGCGCGCCCATCGACAGCGCGATCCCGACCATCGCTTTCATATCGCCGGGTCGCGGCCTCAACCAGGGTGACAGCACCGCCGCCAGCAATGCGAAGCGGATGAAGGCGAAAAACAAAGGCGGTGAGCCTTCGAATCCAGGCACCCATCCCGGTGAGCCCGTGATCGAGAATTTCGCGACAACAAAATTGACACCCCAGACGGCACAAACGGCGATCAGGGCGAGGAGATCACGTAAACGCATATCGCTTCATGGACCGGCCCGGCCAGCCACACAAGCGGGCCGGCGTATAGACCGTATGCACGTTTGATGTCAGTGCGTTGCGAAGTGGGCATCAAGAAAGGCGAGGAAGTTTTCCCAATCGGCCGGCTGGACGCCGTGAAGGCCCGGGCGCATCGCGACAGCGAGATCGGCCGCCGGATCGAAATCGCCCAGACCGGCCTGGGTCAGACCGGCTGAGCCGTACAGGCGGTAGATCGAACTGGCACCCTCGGCCGCGCGGAAGCTCGATTGCGGATCAGACCATTGATCGCGCCAGGCGCCGCCGATCAGCAAGGGCCGCGGTGCCATCAGGGCGATCAGTTGATGCTGGTCAATCGGGATATCGGTGGGATGGCTGGCATAGGCGGCATAGGCCGGCACAAACCAGTGCGGATAATCTTCGGTGATGGCTGAAACCGGCTCACCGACGCCGGTGCGGGTCAGGGCTGTACCGCCGGTGCCGGCCTGGTGGGCGATCACCAGATCGATGCGTGGATCGAGCGCACCGGCGAGCAGCGCCGCCTTGCCATTGCGTGAATGGCCCCAGACCGCTGTGCGGGCATTGTCGAAGCGATCATCGCTGTCGAGCACGTCGACGGCGCGCGAATAGACCCAGGCCCATGCCCCGATGGCACCGCTGGGCTGGCCGGGCACCAGTGCCGCCAGCCGCTCGGCGGCGCCACTCGCATCATCCGGCACGAAATCGCCGGGATAGATCAGGGCGATGGCATAGCCGTGCGACAGGATTTCCGTGAGCGGCGGTTCCATGATGTAACGCCCGAAAATCGTCCGCGTCGGCAGGCCCTGGAGGCCGGTATCGCAGTCTGGAGCATAAGCCGTCGTGGGCGCGGCGATATCGAGCCGTCCGCCGAGCGCGGTGCGGTTGCCGCAGAACATTTGCAGGATAATCGTCGGGAAAGGGGCGCCGCCGTGATTGGGCAGGATCACCACCAGATGGGTCTCAGAGCCCGACAGGTCGAGCGTGTATTGCTCGATCCGGCCAAGCCCGTCGAACGCCTGCGCTTCGATGACATCATGCGACAGGATCCGAGCCGGCTCAGGGGCTGGCAGTGCGCCATAAATGTGGTCGAGAAATTCCTGCTGCAGATCAGCCCGTCCAGCCTCCCAGCTGACCCGGTCGAAACCGGCCAGAGAGGGTGAGGCCGCCGCGGCATCCAGTTGCTCAGGGACTCTGGGCAGGGCCTTGTTGACACAGCCGGCCAGCAATAAGAGCGGCACCGCGATCAGCGGCACAATCAGAGTTCGGAATCGCATACGCATCCCCTCGACTGGCGCTCAGGCCAGCAGATCCCGCATGATCTGCGGATCAATATAATGTGAGAAAATCGGTTTCAGGAGCCGAGACCATCAACGGTCCAGCCTTCGGGACCACGGGTCGCAACCAGGATTTCAGGGCCGCCGCGCGAACGCCGTCCACGCACCTTGATCCACAGCCAGTAGACGCCAAAGGTGACCAGGCCGGCACCGGCAATGACGAGGAAGACAGCGGTCAGCATGACCGCGAGGAAGACCATCGCGCCAATGAAGGCCAGGGCGATGATCGCCGCCAGAACATCGCGTACGATCCGGCCTGCGCCGGTCGCGAAGAATGCGGACTGGGTGTGAGCTGTTTCGGTCATGATCCTCTATCCATCTCTGCCCCTCACCCCAATGTTGGCATTTCAGACGCCAAGGTCAATTGGCAGTGCGGACATTTAGTCCACGCTCTTCAAGAATCTTGCCATAAGCCGAGTTGATTACTGCCATTTTTTCATTGGCGAAGCGCTGGGTTTCGAGCGGCGCACCGCGCGCCATCATCCGGTCCGGATGGTTTTGCGACGCGATTCGACGATAGGCGCGCTTGAGATCAGCGTCGGAGATGTCGGCCTCTATGCCCAGAATGATATAGGGATCATTATCGGACGCGCCGAGATGGGCCGTGCTGATACGGCGAAACTCCAATGGCGAGAAGCCGAAGATTTCCGCCACCCGGTCGAGATAGTCCAGCTCGTCAGACGTCACAGCGCCATCGGCCTTGGCTACATGAAACAGACCGTCGAGCACATCTTCCAGGATCGCGGGATTGGCACGGAAGCGCCGCGCCAGACGCCGGGCATAGCCGTCAAAGCCGAGCGTCGTCTGCATCGCCAGCTCGAAAGCCCGGTCCAGCGCCGCGCGTCCCTCGGGTGGCGGCCGGAAGACTTCATAGAAGGCCTTGATCTCGCTTCGGGTCACAACGCCGTCGGCCTTGGCCATTTTGGCACCGAGCCCGATCAGCGCCATCGCGAATTCGGCATCCCCGACCCGGCGCTCAGGCACGGACTCAAGCTGGCCGTCGCAACCATCGCAGTCGAGGAAACTGTCCCGCCCCTGCAGACGGTCCGCCAATTTGTGCCAAAAACGCATGCGTGAATTATCCCTCGCACCGTCATATAGGGAATGTGCCGTGTTCAGGCGATATCAGGACGGGCAGATTGCTGGTGTTTTGGCAGCTTATCCATTCGCGGCGATCCAGACCATGCTAAACCTCGCTCATAATGGCGTGAGCATGCGGTGATTTGACGGGAGTTATCATGTCAGACTGGGAATTCTGGATCGACCGTGGCGGCACCTTCACCGATGTGATCGGCCGCGCCCCCGATGGCCAGCTCCACCCGCTCAAACTGCTCTCGGAAAGCCCCGACTATCCCGACGCCGCCAGCGAAGGCGTGCGCCGCCTCGCCGCTGGCGCTGCGGTCGGCTCGGTCAAGATGGGCACCACTGTCGCCACCAATGCCCTGCTGGAACGCAAGGGCGCCAAGACGCTGTTTCTGGTCACGCGCGGCTTTGCCGATCTGCTGATCATTGGCGACCAGACCCGCCCGGACATCTTCGCCCTCGACATCCAGCGCCCGGCCCCGCTGCACGCCCGTGTCGTCGAGATCGATGAACGCATCGATGCCACCGGCACCGTGCTGACCCCGCTCGACGACGCCCCCGTGCGCGAGGCGCTCGCCGCCGCCAAGCAGGACGGCTTCACCTCGGTCGCGATCACGCTGATGCATGCCTATGGCAATGACGCCCACGAGATCGCGCTGGAAAGCCTCGCCCGCGAGGCCGGGTTCAAGACCGTGATCCGCTCGAGCATTGCCAGCCCGCTGGTCAAGATCGTGCCACGCGCTTCAACCACGGTGCTTGATGCTTACCTCACCCCGGTGCTGCGCGATTATGTCGACCGCGTTGATGCCGGGCTGGAGGGCACGCCGCTCTATTTCATGCAGTCCTCGGGCGGGCTGGCGCCTGCGGCCGGATTTCACGCCCGCGACGCGGTTCTGTCCGGGCCGGCCGGCGGTGTCGTCGGCATGGCCAAGACAGCGCTGGCGGCCGGTCATCCCAAAGTGATCGGCTTCGACATGGGCGGCACCTCGACCGATGTCTCGCGCTTTGATGGCGAGACCTTCGAGCGAGTCCAGGAAACCCTGGTCGCCGGACACCGCCTGCGCGCGCCGATGATGGCCGTCCACACGGTCGCCGCCGGCGGCGGCTCCCTGCTCACCTTCGACGGCGAACGCGCCCGCGTCGGCCCCGAGAGCGCCAGCGCCATGCCCGGCCCGGCCGGCTATGGCCGCGGCGGACCGGCGGCCGTCACCGATGCCAATATCGTGCTCGGCCGGGTGCAGGCCGAGTGGTTCCCGCTCGTCTTCGGCACCGACGGTGCCTCGCCGCTCGATGTCGCCGCCAGCCGCGCCGCGCTGCAGACACTGGCCGATGCGATGCAGCTCGACAGCCCGGAAGCCGCCGCCGAGGGCTTCCTCGCCGTCGCCGTCGAGAGCATGGCCCAGGCGATCAAGCAGATCTCCATCGGCCAGGGCGTCAACCCGTCGGCCTATGCGCTGGCCGCCTTTGGCGGTGCCGGGGCGCAACACGCCTGCAAGGTCGCCGATGCGCTCGGCATGACCTCTGTCCTGATCCACCCCTATGCCGGATTGCTCTCGGCGCTGGGCATCGGCCTCGCCGAAATCCGCCAGACCAAGCTGGCCGCTGTCGAGCAGGACTTCAAAACCGGGCTGGAAACCGCCCACGCCCTCGCCGCCGATCTCGCCGCAGACGTCATCGCCCGCCTTACCGCCGAAGGATTCGCCAGCGATCAGGTCCGCACCCGCACCGAATGGCGCTTGCGCGTGCAGGGCTCCGACACCAGCCTGCCCGTCGCCGTCGACGAGCCCGAGGCGATGGAGGCCAATTTCGCCGCCGCCCATAAACGCCTGTTCGGCTTTGCGCCCGATGCCGCTCTGGTGATTGAATCCGTGATGGTCGAGGCCGAGGCTGACCCGCCCGGCGCGGGGGGCTGGTCCATCGCGATGAGCGAGGAGACGGCAGCGCCGCAAGCCATCGCCTCCGTGAAAGTCTTCGATCGCGGTGCCTGGCGCGAGACGCCGCTCTACCGGCTCGACCAGTTTGGTGCTGGCGCTGAAGCAATGGGCCCGGCCCTGGTGATGGATCCCAATTCCACAATTGTCATCGATGCCGGCTGGTCCGCGACCCGCCTGCCCGATGGCACGCTGAAACTGACCCGCACCGAAGCCCTCGCCGCCGAGACCGCCGACACCGCCCTCGACCCGATCCGGCTGGAACTCTTCAACAAGCGCTTCATGAGCGTCGCCGAGCAAATGGGCCTGGCGCTCGAACGCACCGCCCACTCGGTCAATATCAAGGAGAGGCTGGATTTCTCCTGCGCCGTGTTTGACGCGGATGGCGGGCTCGTTGCCAACGCCCCGCACATGCCGGTCCATCTCGGCTCGATGTCGGCCAGCGTCCGCGCCGCCGCCGACGCGCATCCCGATCTCAAGGCCGGCGATGCCGTCGCCGTCAACGCGCCCTATGATGGCGGCACCCATCTGCCCGACATCACGCTGGTCACCCCCGTCCATGACGAGGCCACCGGCGAGCGCATCTTCTACGTCGCCTCGCGCGGTCACCATGCCGATGTCGGCGGTATCGCGCCGGGCTCCATGCCGCCCTTCTCGACCTCGATCGAGCAAGAGGGCGTGCAATTTCGCAATATCAAGATCATGTCCGGCGGCAAATTCCTCGAAGCCGAGACCCGCGCCGTGCTCGCCTCCAAGCCCTGGCCGGCCCGCAATCCGGACCAGAATATCGCCGACCTCAAAGCCCAGCTCGCCGCCTGCGCCAAGGGCGCCGACGAGCTGCGCCGGCTGGTCGATGATAACGGGCTCGATGTCGTCAAAGCCTATATGGGCCATGTCCAGGACAATGCCGAACGCGCCGTGCGCCGCGTGATCGATGCGCTGAGCGATGGCGAGCACAGCGTCAAGCTCGATGACGGGGCCGAGATCCGCGTCGCGATCCGGGTCAACCGGGCGCAGCGTTCCGCCGTGGTCGACTTCACCGGCACATCGCCCCAGCGCCCGAGCAATTTCAACGCGCCCTCATCGGTGGCGCGGGCGGCCGTCCTCTATGTCTTCCGCTGCCTGGTCGGCGATGCCATCCCGCTCAATGAGGGCTGTCTGAAACCGCTCGAACTGATCATCCCGGAAGGCAGCCTGCTCAACCCGAAACCGCCCGCCGCGGTGGTCGCCGGCAATGTCGAGACCAGCCAGCTGATCGTCGACGCGCTATTCGGCGCCACTGGCCGTCTCGCGGCCAGCCAAGGCTCGATGAACAACCTCACCTTCGGCAATGACCGCCACCAGTATTACGAGACGATTTGCGGCGGGGCCGGTGCCGGCATCGGTCATGACGGCCATGGCTTTGCCGGCCTCTCCGCCGTGCACACCCACATGACCAATTCGCGCATGACCGACCCGGAAGTGCTCGAACGGCGCTTCCCGGTCCAGCTCCTGTGCCACACCATCCGGCCCCACTCCGGCGGCACCGGCAAATTCCCCGGTGGCGATGGCTCGATCCGGCGCCTACGCTTCCTGGAAGCGATGGAGGTCGCGCTGCTCTCCTCACGGCGCAAGGAAGCGCCCTTCGGTCTGGATGGCGGCGGCGAGGCCGCACGCGGCGAGCAGAGCGTCACCCGCGCGGGCGGGGAAGCGGAAGCCTTGCCTGGTCTGTTCCGGATTGATGTCGAGCCGGGGGATAGTGTTGAGGTCAAGACGCCGGGTGGCGGGGGGTATGGGAAGGGCTAAAATAAATTTGAATAGATAAAGCTGGCACATTCACCAATTGACGAGCCGCAGGCCTTGTCATCCCGCCCACAAACAACTTGTGCGGGATTTGTTCACAGATAAATTGGTGATTGTCCCTGCTTTTTGGAGAACAATTCTCCGTGGGCCGACATCTGACGTTTGCCAAACAGACGGGGATTAAATGTTGAAACTGCTACTTGTGCTCCCTTTGGTCGTGTTGTTGATGTGTTGCAAATCAGAACACGACTTCGTGGAATTTGACGTTGTCAATACTTCGTTGATTCGAGCGCTCGATTCAGGCGATCTGTCTGAAGCTGATCGCGCGATCGATGCTGGAGCCGACCTTAATTATGCAGGAAACGACGGAATAACACCTGCAATCTGGTATTTAAGGCTGAATCACGGGGCTTCGGTCGAGGTTCTGGAGTATGCGCTTGCGAACGGTGCCAACCCCAATCTGCAATCCGATGCTGGCTATTCATTGATGTATTTTGCGGCGGAAAGGGCGGATCCTGAACTTCTGGCCGTCCTCATTGAAGCTGGGGGTGATGTGAATTTGCCCAATCCGAGCAATCATCTCGACAGCTTCCCGATTTTTAACGTCCTGGGGTCGAGCAACCTGAACAAGCTCCCGGCACTTACTTTCATGATTGAGCAAGGGGCCAACTTGCGCGCGCGCAGCGGTGGAGGGCGCACCCCTCTCATGCGAGCAATCGCCTTCGGCCAGTATGATCTGGCACTCGAGATTGTTCGGGCCGAACCACTAAGCCGGTGCGACGTGAGAATTTCGGAGAATGGAACGTCGACAGTTGACGGCTTGATCAACGCTCGCGCGATTTCACCATTGTCTCGGCAGATCCCATTTCGAGCGCGGGTCTTGGAGCTTATTGCAGAGGTCGAATGTCCCAAGGCGGGTTGAGACCTAGAAACAAATGGTGCCAAGCACCCATTTCCTCCAGCCAAGCATCCATAGGATTGATCGAACTTCCAACCCCGCCCCCAGCCCGCGCCGGCCAAAGCCCTCCCCGAAATCCTTGCCAGGCAGAGCGCCAGACTGGACTTGTCTCGTCAAGGGTCATGACCGCGCAGCGGCGCTTCGCGCCCTTGACGAGACAAGTCCAGTCCGGCCGGATCCCGGCATGGTTTTCAGGGCGGGGTCTGGCCGCTCGGGCCATTTTTTTTGAATAAAATCAAAAAACTATTTCCCTGGCATTCGCTCCTCCGGGGTAAGGTGATGTGCGGTTTGGGGTGTGTATCCGCGCCTTTTCCATCACCAAACGCACAAACAAGCGTCATTCCAGCGCAGGCTGGAACCCAGATTCACACGCCATCGTGAATCCCATAAGCGCCAACCCATCAGAGCCTTACGCTCTATGAGCTGGGTTCCAGCCTGCGCTGGAATGACGCTTTGTGGTGGTTTGTCGGGGAACTTATCTCCCTCCACAAAAAATGTTGGCCGGCACCTACAGGGTCGATTGAGGTTCCACCCCCGGGCCCCGCGCTTATCCGCCCCCCGCCCGGCCGGGCTATACTCCTCCCAACACCGCTCTTTGACATCGTTGGCCCGAACAGAAACCCCGCCGGACGGGGTCCGCTCATCCGGCATCAGGGCGCGGCCCGCTTCGCCATAGTCATTGTAGTAGTAGCAGCCCGCTCCAAACCGATTCCAATTTTGGCAATCAGGACGCGGTGTCCGCCGCCGGCTTCGATGCCACCGCCTTTTTCCGCCGCACCGTCTTGCGGGCGATCGGGCGGACATGGTCTTCGATATATTCCACGATCATGCCGGCGACATCCTTGCCCGATGTGCGCTCAACGCCCTCCAGGCCGGGCGAGGAATTGACCTCCAGGATTTTCGGCCCCACCGAGGATCGCAGCAAATCCACACCGGCGACCGCGAGGCCGAGCGCCTTGGCGGCCCGCAGCGCGGAGAGGCGTTCGTCCTTGCTCACCTTGGCCTTGGTCGCCGAACCGCCGCGATGCAAATTGGAGCGAAACTCGCCCGGCGCGCCCTGACGCATCATCGTCGCGACCACCTTGCCGCCGACGATGAAGCAACGGATATCGGCGCCATCGGCTTCCTTGACGAATTCCTGGACGATGAAATTGGCCTCGAGGCCGCGAAAGGCATCGATCACCGATTCCGCCGCCTTCTTGGTCTCGGCCAACACGACGCCGCGCCCTTGCGTGCTCTGCAACAGCTTGACCACCAGCGGGGCGCCGCCGACATGGTCGATCAGGTTCTGGGTGTCCTTGGGCGAATGGGCAAAGGCCGTCACCGGCATCGCAATGCCCTCACGCGCCAGCACCTGGTGCGCATACAGCTTGTCGCGCGAGGCCCCGATCGCTTCGGGCGCATTGAGGCAATAGGCCCCCATCATGTTGAACTGGCGCAGCACCGCCATGCCATAACCGGTCATGCTGGCCCCGATGCGCGGAATGATCGCGTCATAGGCCGGCAGCGGCTTGCCATCATAATACACCCGCGGATCAGCGGCATCGAGCGCCAGGGTGCAGCGCGCCGTATTGATCATCTCGACGACATGGCCGCGCGTCTCGGCGGCATCCTTCAGCCGCTGCGAGGAATAATTATTCGGCTCGCGCGTCAGGATCGCGACGCGCAAGGGCCGCTTGACGGGGCGGCGGCGCGGAAAATCCTTGTAGAGCTCGTAGGATAGCGACCCTTGGGCGCAGGACTGGCCCGGATTGACCACCATATCCTCGCCAATCGCCTGACGCCCGAGCAGCATGCGATAGGTCATGGATTCGCGATTGGTCAGGGTGAGCTCAACCGGCCAGGTCCGGTCACCAATCTTCATCGGCGTCTCGATCACCCAGCGCAATTCACGCTCGCCATTCGACGACGTCACCTCACGCCGGTCGACCGCAGAAGCGGAACAGACGACCTCGATCTCCGGCTTGTCGGGCACCGGGTGCATGATGAAACGCACCTGCGGCTTGTCGAGCGGCCCGAAGGGCTCAACCGAGACCGCATGCAAAGCCGATGTCCGCGCCCCGGTATCCACCTTGGCCCGCACCGCCGGCAGCCCCAGCTTGGGAAACGCCGCCCATTCTTCCCAACCGAGCTGGAATGTCTTGTCCATTGGTCTCTCAATGATATCCGCGAAATGCCCGGTCGTCTTAGCAGAATGGCGGAGGGAGCCAAGCGCCAACGGGACATGCTTCTGCCCGAACGGGCAGGTGCGTGTTCCGTGTGCTATTCGCTGGGAACCGCCACCCAGATCTTCATCGTCAACTGCCCGCTCGGCTCGTCGGGATGCAGCGAGGTCTGGTGCGCCAGTTTGAGGCCGGCACCTTCGATCCAGGCTTGCATCTCCTCATCGGAGAAGCCGAGGCGGCGGTGATAATGGTCCTCGCGCAGGGTTTCCAGCTGGTGCGGCGCGAAGTCGACGATCAGGAGATGGCCACCGGGTTTGAGCAGGCGGCCGCATTCGGCGACAGCGCCGGCCGGGTCGTCGAGATAGTGGAGAACCTGGTGCACGGTGACCAGGTCGGCGGCGCCATTCTCGAACGGCAAGGCGCCGACATCGGCATGGCGCACCGAACAATTGGTCAGGCCGGCATTGGCCAGGTTGAGGCGGGCGACATTGAGCATGGAGTGATTGATATCGACGCCAATGCCCCGCTTGACCCGGTCGGCGAAGAGTTCAAGCACGCGGCCCGTGCCGACCCCGACATCGATCATCAGATCGAACGGACCCGGTCCGGCCAGTTTGCGCATCGCCGCCTCGACCTCGGCATCGGCCAAGTGCAGGCGGCGGATCCGGTCCCAATCCTCGGCGACGCTCTCGAAATAGGTCTGCGCCGCCAGGGCGCGTGCCTGTTTGATCGATTCAAGCCGGGCGATATCGCGCGTCAGAACCGGGTCATCATCGGGTAAAAGCTCACCGAGGATTTCCGCCACGCGGCGGCCACCGCCCGACTCAGTCAGGCGATAAAAGACATAGGCGCCCTCCGGCAGACGTTCGGCCAGGCGTGCATCGCTCAACAGTTTGAGATGGCGGCTGACGCGTGGCTGGCTCTGACCGAGCACATGCACCAGTTCCGACACGGTCAATTCGCCGCGCGACAAGAGCGAGACCACCCTCAGCCGGGTCGGTTCGGCGATCGCCTTAAGCTGTGTGACCAGTGCATCCATGAAATTCTTGCCTGTAAGTGCGGAATGTCCCTTGCTTTTATCTGCATCGCGAGGAAGTTCAAAGGCAGCATGTCGCCGACCCCCTGGAGCGCAATGTGAAACGCCGCGAGATCATCATTATCGGTGCCGGGCTGGCCGGAGTTTGCGCCGCCTGGACACTCGCCCGCAACGGCCATTCAGTGACAGTGCTCGACGCCTTGGCCGGGCCGGCGCTGGAGACCAGTTTCGCCAATGCCGGCGCACTGACCCCGTCTGAGCCGGAGCCGTGGAATCAGCCCGGCGTCGCCGGGCAATTGATCGCCTCGCTGTTTGACCCCAAGGCGGCGATGAAATTGCGTCTGGCGCCCCTGCCCGGCCTGATAGGCTGGGGCCTGCGCTTCCTGCGCAATTCGACCCATGCGCGCCATGCCGCGGCGAGCCAGGCCAATTTTGGCCTCTCGCGCTACAGCCTCGCCGCGACCCAGGCCGTGCGCGATGAACTCGGGCTCAAATTCGACAATCTCAAACGCGGCACGCTGAAGATCTGTCGCAGCCAAGCCGGCATCGAGGCTTCGATCCTCGCCGCCGACAAGCTGGTGCCGCTGGGCCTCAATTACCGCGTCCTCGACCGCGCCGCGACGCTGGAGTTGGAACCGCAACTCGCCGCCATCGCCGATCAGATTGCCGGCTCGATCCATTATCCCGACGATGAGTCCGGCGATGCCCACCGCTTTACCGCCGGTCTGGCCGCCGCGGCAGAGGCGGCCGGGGTGAGCTTCGAATGGAATACGCGCGTCACCGAACTGATGGAGCGCGGCGGGCAGGTGATCGGCGTGCGCACCGAGACCGAGGAGATCGAGGCCGACACCATCATCATCGCCGCCGGGCATACCGCCTGGAGGCTCATGAAACCGCTGGGCCTGCATCTGCCGGTGCGGCCGGTAAAGGGCTATTCCCTCACTCTCGACATGACCGGTCTCAATGCCCGTCCCGGCGTGCCGGTGTTTGATGAGGCCCTGCATGCCATCGTCACGCCGATGGGCGACCGTCTACGGATCGCCGGCACAGCCGAGATCGCCGGCAATGACAAACAATTGCGGCCCGAGCGAGTGGAAAATCTCAAATCCCTGGTGCGCGCCCTCTATCCTGAATTTGCCGACCAATTGCTGGCCGGCGAGATCAACGCCTGGACCGGTTTTAGGCCAATGAGCGCCGATGGCCGCCCCTTCATCGGCGAAACCCGCGCCAAGGGCCTGTGGCTGACCACCGGCCACGGTCATCTCGGCTGGACCCAGGCAATGGGCTCAGCCGGACTGCTCGCCGCCCTGATTGATCACGAAACGCCGCCCGTCGATCCGGCGCCGTTTGCGGCGAACCGGATCTGATACAAAAAGGCCCGGCGCAAGCACCGGGCCTTGATGGCTTGTGATTTGACGAAGACTACCGGCCGAATTTCTGGAATTTGATCCGGTGCGGGATGTCCGCGTCGGCGCCGAGGCGGCGCTTTTTGTCTTCGAGATAATCGGAGAAGGAACCTTCAAACCATTCCACATGGCTATCGCCTTCAAAGGCGAGGATGTGGGTGGCGATGCGGTCGAGGAAGAAGCGGTCGTGGGAGATGACCACGGCGCAGCCGGGATACATTTCCAGCGCTTCTTCAAGCGCCGAGAGGGTTTCGACGTCGAGATCATTGGTTGGCTCATCGAGGAGGAGAAGATTGCCGCCCTCTTTCAGCATCTTGGCGAGGTGGACGCGATTGCGCTCGCCGCCGGAGAGCAGGCCGACTTTCTTCTGCTGGTCGCCACCCTTGAAATTGAAGGCCCCGACATAAGCGCGGCTTGGCACTTCGCGATTGCCGAGCGTTAGAATGTCATTGCCCTCGGAGACTTCCTCCCAGACGGTTTTCTTCGGATCGAGCTTGTCGCGTGACTGGTCAACATAGCCCAGCTTGACGGTTTCGCCGAGCCGGATCGAGCCTTCATCAGGCGTTTCCTGGCCGATAATCATCCGGAACAGGGTCGACTTACCGGCACCATTGGGGCCGATCACGCCAACCACGCCGCCCGGCGGCAGTTTGAATTCGAGTCCGTCGATCAGCAGTTTGTCGCCATAACCCTTTTTCAGGGCCTCGACTTCAACCACAACACCGCCAAGGCGCGGACCTGGCGGGATGTTGATCGTGGCGTGCGATACATCGGCCCGTTCGGCCGTCTCGCGCAATTGCTCATAGGAGCGGATACGCGCCTTGGACTTGGCCTGGCGCGCTTTCGGCGAGGAGCGGATCCAGTCCAGCTCACGAGCGAGTGCGCGCTCCTTGGCGGATTTCTCGCGGCCTTCCTGGCCCATGCGCTTGGTCTTTTGTTCCAGCCAGGACGAATAGCCGCCCTCATAGGGCACGCCGCGGCCACGATCGAGCTCGAGCGTCCAGGTGGTGATCGAGTCGAGGAAATAGCGGTCGTGGGTCACAACCAGTACGGCGCCGGCAAATTTCTCGAGATAGTGCTGCAGCCAGGCCACGGATTCGGCGTCGAGATGGTTGGTTGGCTCATCGAGCAGCAGCATGTGCGGCTCGGACAGCAGCAGACGGCACAGGGCCACGCGGCGGCGTTCACCACCGGAGAGATCCTTGACGCCCCAATCGGCCGGCGCGCAACGCAGCGCGTCCATCGCCATTTCGATCTTGGAATCAATGTCCCAAGCGTCGGCGGCGTCGATTTTTTCCTGCAGCGTATTCATCTCTTCCATCAGCTCTTCGGAATAGTCTTCCGCGAGCTTCATCGAGACGGCATTGAAATCATCGATCAGCTTCTTGGCCGCCGAGCCTTCAATCACGTTTTCCCAGACGGTTTTGCTATCGTCGAGATGTGGCTCCTGCGCCAGATATCCGACCTTGACGCCCTTCTCAGCCCAGGACTCGCCGCCGAATTCGGTATCCATGCCGGCCATGATTTTCAGCAGGGTTGACTTACCCGAACCATTGACGCCAACGACACCGATCTTGGCGTCCGGCAGAAAATGCAGCGACAAGTTCTCGAACACGGGCTTGGAGGCACCGGGATAGGTCTTGGACAGCTTGTCCATATGATAGACGTATTGATAGGCGGACATGGGCGGACGGTCTCTTCAGTAAAGGGGGTAAAAGCTGGGCTCCCTTTAACTGACCGGCGCGCATTGGGCAACGCGGCTGCAGCGCATGAGGTCAGATGGGGGAGTATCCGGCGGATTGGGTGTTGGTTTGTAGATAGGGCCGGGCTGGCGCGATTGCCATGGCGGCAAGCCAGATAATCACGGCGCGCCCGGGACATGGTCCAGCTTTGCCGGTCCGTGTCCCGACTTGGTTACGTGATCGCGCTCCACGCGAAGCGGGACACGGACCTGTTGCTTTGAAACAGGACCATGTCCCGGGTGACCATCCGGCGGCGCGCGAAGGCTAATCCGGTTCTGCCGGTTGGTGCGGCTGCGCTGCCTCGGGGAGCAGGGCAATCAACTCCCCCGCCCGCAGGCCGATGTCCGCCGCCTTGGAGGACGCGAAAAAGGCTAGAGTGCGCATCATCTGGACGTCCGCCATCAACGTCGCGCGCTGTTCGAGCGACATTGCCGCGACCAGGTCGGGGAATTCCTGTGCCGTGACCAAATGCCGGTAAATTCGCTCCCAGGCACTGCCATAGGAGTCCCCACTCACGCCCAATGCCAGCTTCGAATTATCGAGCCACTGGCCGAAACCACTCAACTCGTGCCGCAGCTCGTCATCACTGAGCAGGGAGAATCCGGCGGTCGACTTGATCTCGTCATAGATCGCAAATTCAGTCACCGGGTCTGGATAGCCCAAGACCGGCGAGATCATCTCACGCCAGGCTTCGGGACTCGCCTCCAGCGAGCCTGGGTCGCGGATAAACTCGATTGTGCGATCGAATTGCGCATTCATCGCGTCCCGCTGCCCCGCCACCCGCTCATTGACCTGCTGCAGCGCCAGCAAATCCTCGCCGAGCCGCTCGAGCAACATGCCCTCGCGTTCGCGTTCCGCCAGCGCGCCTTGCCAAAGCGTGACTTGGAAGCCGAGAAAAACACCCAACACCACGATCAGGAGGTCGAGCACCACGGCAAACCAGTTTTGCTCGCGAAAATGCAATGTGAGACGCCGCAAAATCATGTTTCCCCCCTGCAGCAGGCCCGCCGCCGCAATCGCCTGAACGCTAGCAGTGTTTGCTCGTCGCTGTCATGGGGCCGGATGATCACCGGCTTCGATTTCGGCGTCCGCACCGCGATCACCGAGCCCGTCGGACACGCGACGCAAGTCGGGACACGCACCAGCCCGCCCCGATAGCCACCTAGCCCTTCAAATTCTGCCGCAGCCAGCTGACGATCTGGTCGGCATTGATGGCGCCGGCATGGCGGGCAACATCCTTGCCCTTGCTAAACAGGATGATCAGCGGAATGCCGCGGATCTGGAAGCGGGCGCCGACGCTCTGGTGCTGCTCGGTATTGAGCTTGGCAAAGCGCACCCTTGGCGACATCTGCCTGGATGCGTCCGCGAACATCGGCCCCATCATCTTGCAGGGACCGCACCAGGGCGCCCAGAAATCCACCAAGAGCGGCACTTCGTCATTGCGCAAATGCTTGTTAAGCCTGACTTCATCGAGCTCGAACGGCGCCTCCGGAAACAGCGGCGCCTTGCATACGCCGCAGGTCGGCCCAGCGGAGAGCTTGGCCGTCGGGATGCGGTTCTTGGCCTGACAGGCCGGGCAGATGATGTGGAGCGTGTCGGTCATGGCCAGTTCAGTCCCGTACAGCTGGTGCAAGGTCGGCGACGCCGCTAGCTGCCGGTATCCGCTGCGGATGACGTCTCCGCGCCCGGCATTTGCGTTTCAAGCCACTCCATCGCGGCAGGGGCTGCGTCGAAGGCCCGGCTCGGCCGGCCAGTTTCTTCCAGGCGGCGCGTCATATAAATCGCCCGCGCGACCTGGGCCTGATTATAGACAAAGGCGACCGGGAAGCCGGCCGGGAATTCGGTGCAATATACGTCGGCGATCTGCGCAAATTCTTCCATCTCGAACGTCAGATCGTAAGCGCTATAGTCGATCAGCACCCCCTTGAGCGGATTGTTCACCAGGGTTTGCGCCAAGGCTTTTAGCGAAACAATCGAGGCATCCAGATGGCAACCGCCATGAAGCTGGATCGAGAGCACACGATCATTTGACGTCACATCAAGCGTATAGGAAAAATCATCCGACATATGCGAATCCCTCTGCTCCCATTCTAGTTGTTTCAACTAACAAATTGGGAATCAAGCGGGGTCAGCCGATCTTCGTTGACGTTTCCGTGTTCACGCCCCGTGGGTCCAAACCCACAGATCGGCATCGCGCCGCATGGCATCGCGGTGCAAACACCAATCCGGCATCACTCGCTCAACCGTGCGCCAAAAAGCCGCAGAATGATTGGCCTCGACCAGATGCGCCGCCTCGTGAGCGCAGACATAGTCAACCAGCGCCTCGGGAAAACCCATCAATCGCCAGTTGAGCCGAATCGTCCCGTCCGGCGCGCACGAGCCCCAGCGACGCTTCTGGTCGCGGATGACGACCTTTCGCACCGGGCGGTCAAGCTGCGCCGCGAACGCTTCGACCCGCGGCGTCATGAAACGCTCACCTTCGCGCTTGTAGTGCCTGATCAGCGCGGCGCTAATCGCCCGCCGGCGCAGCGCGCCGGTCGCCTCCGGATCGACTGTCACCAACACCCGCTCGCCCTCGCGCCGCAATGTCGTGCGAATGCCGCGCGGCTCGACACGCAAGACCAGTTCGCCGCCCAGCCAGGGCAAAACCTCGCCGGTCTCGAACGCCAGTTCGCGCCTTTGCGGCCGCGCGGCCCAAGCCGCCAGCTTGCTCAAAATCCAATGCGATTTTTCCTGCAGCGCGCCTTCAATTTCACGCAGGCTGACATGCGCCGGTGCCGTCACCGTCAGCCCGTCATGACTGATCCCGAAACCGATCGTCCGTCGCGCGCTGCGCTGCAGGCGATAGGGCACAACCTGCCCGCCAAGCAGAAGCGAGTGGCTCTGCGTCACAGCGTCAGCAGATCGCCGCAGATCGCCTCAAGGCCGGCCTGGTCCTCCAGATCAAAGGCACCGAGCTGCGTCGAGTCGATATCAAGCACGGCGGCCAGGCCGCCATCGCGGTCGAAAACCGGCACGACGATCTCCGAATTCGAGCGGCTGTCACAGGCGATATGACCGGGGAAGGCGTTGACATCGGTGACCAGCTGGGTCTGGCCACTCGCGGCAGCAGCGCCGCAAACACCCCGACCGATCGGGATGCGCAGACAGCCCAACGTGCCCTGATAGGGGCCAACCACGAGTTCGGTGGGTTTGAGCGAGTCGACGACATAGAAGCCGGTCCAGAAGAACCGCGTCCCGAAGGCCTCGCGCAACAGGCAGGCGGCCGACGCATAGCGCGCTGTCACACTGGTTTCGCCGGCAATGACCGAAGCGATCTGCTTGCGGACATCGGCATAAAGCGCTGCCTTGTCATTCATGGCGGTCATCCTTGGCTGGAGCCAACTAAATCGGGTGCCCGCCGCACCGGTTCAAGTCTCAACTACAGCCGCCTGCCCGGATCAGGGTTCGGTTCAGAGGCGGATCCCGCCGCGCAAGCTTTCCCGGATCAGATGGTCGATTGACTTCTCCGCATCGTCGCCCTCGGCCGGCGCACTGTCGGGATTGGCGCTGCGGCGCTCTTCAAATTCCAGCCGGGTATGGATCATCCGGATGCGGGCATCGACCAGGCCGTAAATATCGGCCGGAATTTTGGTCGCGATGTTCATACCGAGTTTTGCCGCTGCGTCCGGCGAAATCGCTTCGCTGTGCGACAGTTCACCAGAGGAGAGGTAATCGGCAAGGAAATTGGGGTCCTTATTCGCGTCCTTGTGATTGGTGTGGACAATTTCGCGGGCGATGCGATCCGCATAGCGGTCGTATTTCTCCGCCTCATGCGCGAGCATCACCAGCACGTCCTGGGTTGCCAGCGGGCCCTTCTTGTCGAGCAGGTCGCGATAGGTCTCGGTCGGGAAGCCGCCGTAAATCGTGTCGATCGGGCCAAGCGAGGCGGTCGGGTCCATCACAACTTTTTCCGCCGCCAACGCGATCATCGCGCCGCCTGACATCGCAACATAGGGCACATAGGCGGTGACATGCGGGTCACGCTTCGAGCTGTGTTTGGCCTGTTTGATATGTTGTTTCAGCGCCAGCGCGATCATGTGCGCCGGCCGCGCATAACCACCCAGCGTATGCAGCACAACCACGATTTTCGATCTTGGATTGGCCTGGCGGATCGAGGCAACCGCCTCGAAGGCCTCGTCGAACACAATCTGTTGCTGGGCGCTGTCGCGGCCGATGAATTCATCGCCGAGATCGTGAATGAACTCGATCAGTAGCGTGTTGGCCGTCTCAACCTTTTTGCGGAACTTGTCGTAATCGCGCTTGGCATCCTCATAACGCGCCACCCGTTTGCGGCGCAGCTTGGCGACCTGCTGCTCGTCGGAGACGTGTTGCCGGCGCGACACAAACATCACGACGATCACGATCAGCAGCACAAGAATGAGTGCCGCCATCCCGACGCCAATGAGTACAGTCTGATCCGTAAAGTCCAACACCACTCCCCCCGGAGGTTGCAGCACCGATCAAGGCGCTGCGAGGGATCATGTTAACCATTCTGAATGCGGTGCGGCAAGCGCCAAGACGCCCCCCCGGCGAAATCCCGGAGGAACGCGGACATGGCCGAAATCGCGGCTCGTCATGCGTTTGAGTTGACCAACATCGGGTTGGAGACCCGCGATGCGGGTCAGCGGGCGCGCCGTTAGCCAAAAAGAGACTGGTAAAGATTGAGCATCGGCAATGAGAGATAGGCTGCCGTAAGACCAATGGTCCAGATTGCGAACGACCCGACCAAGAGCCAAAGGTTCCAACGGTCCGCTGCGGCGCACCGGGCCGCCAATTCCGGATCGGCCGGGCACTGCCGGCCCGGGCGAAATCTTGCCCACGACGCGGCGGCGAGCAGCACCCCACTGCCAATGAAGAGATAGAGTTTGTAATGCGAGAGCGTGACCAGAAAAGGCAGACTTGCGAACAGCGTCGCGGATACCGCACCCAGCCCGAGAAAAACCAACAGGATGGGCAGGGCGCAACAAAGCAGGGTCGTCGTCGAGGCGAAGAGCACGAACCAGCCCCACGGCCGCGCTGGCGGCGGCAGGACCGTCATTCGCTCGCCGGTTCTTCGATCACGCACGTCTCCGAACGCGTCGCGGTGCGAAAAGTGAAACCCTTGGAGCGGAAGAGATCGCGCAGCTCGTCATCGGTCAGCACGACACTTTCGTCTGCGCAAACGCTGATCGTGCCTGTCTCCAGATCGCCCACAACTCGCGAGACACCCTCGATCGTCTCCAGCGCATCTTTGGACGTGGCGAAGCAGAACGGGCAGGTGATGCCGTCCACACGGATATCATACTGGATCTGATGCCCGACAGGCGGGGTCTGTGCGAGTGCCAGCGCGGCATATATCGTCGTGACAATCATCGTTATGGCTCCTTGCCGTCAGAAGTTCAGCCGCAGGCTGGTGATCAGGGCATAATCCGGTTCCAGCGCCGTGCCGTTCAATTGCGTCGCCGCGGGAATGCGGACGGCCGCCTCGGCGATCCAGCGCCTCGCAGCATACTGCACGCCGGGTGTGATCCACAGGGTCGTGCCGCCGGAATTGGGATCAACAATGTTCACAATCCTGTTCCCGTCAGCATGGGTGAGATTGGCTTCGAGTACGCCGTATAAGAATCCGCGCGTCCCGACATCGATGTGACGTGGCGAAATCCGGTATTGCACTGACGCGTCCAGACTGACGCTATCGCCGCGTTGGAATCCGCCCGCCTCGCCGTTCCGCACAAACTCCACCTGCCCGTCAAAGCTCCAGTCGGTGTGGGCGGAGGTGAGCACAAGCCCGCCGAAGAGATCGGTCGAGCCATCCCCAGTCTCTCCTGTCCGGCCGGTTGGAATTGTCACGCCGGCAAATGAGGCGAGACGCAGCGTTCTGCCGGGGCCATCGCGGCGAAATACTTCGTAGCGTGCAAAGGCCTTGGCATCGGCAAGCCCGGACGCTGCGCTCGACGAGCTGCCAACGCGCAATTCGCGGTCGATAACCGGAACCACGCCAAAGACAGCGAGCCGCGGGGACAGGCCATAGCCAATCACCGACACTGAACTGGTCACAGTCAGTTCACGCGATATTCCGGCCAGACTGTCGGAGGCCCGGGAAAATATCAGTTGTTCGCGCAGGATGATTTCGCCTTCGCTGACCGGCAGCGCGGTATTGCTTGTGATCGGCACGGCGAAAGCACCGGTAGAGATGCCTGCGGTCAACGCGCAGGCCAAGCCCAGCAAGCCAAGGCGATGTATTGGACTCATCTCGCGCTCCTCGGGTTCCGGCGGCTTCCCGGCCAGTATTACGCTTGGAGTGTTTGCAACAAAAGCGGGCAACGGTTTTGTTGATAAAACGCTAGTCGTCCAGTGCCGACGCCGCTGGTCCCCCGCCCAGCCCGGCGACGCGGCGTTCGGCGACGAGTTCATTGAGCAGGCCGGCGAGGCGCACCCCGCCCTGTTTCAATTGCTGGCGACTGATGCGCAGGCCGCGCTGATAATAGGCCTCGCCCGGCGCGAGCGCATGGTCGGCGCTGGCCCAATAATATGCAAAATCGCGCGAGCGCACGATGTCCTGGCTTTCCTGCGCCCAAGCGATCGGGTCGAGTGGCGTAAAAATCTCAACACCGTTGAGCGGAATTTCCGAGGCCAATTCGTCAGCAAAATAGGACCAGCGGTCGGCCTCGGGCGCCCAGCCCCATTGCTCACTCATATAGTCGAGGATGATCTCGCTATCCCAGACCCGGTGCAGATTGGTGTGCCGTTCGCCACGCCACAGCACCTCGATATCATTGCCGCCGCGATCACCCTCGATCGAGACATGCAGCGGCTGATGGATATCGCCCATCCAGTGGGCGAGAAATTTGAGTGCCTCAAGACGTTCGCCATCGCTGCGGGCGCGGTCGAGGAAAATGCCGGCGTGCAGGTTTATGGCAGAGGTGATGCAGCCGTCCTCAGCGCAGTCCTCGGCGTCAACATGCGGATCGTCACGGCGCTGATTGATGTAATGCCAAGGTGCCGTCTCGGGATGGATGGTGGCGCGCACCGCGTCCGCCCAGGAACAGGCATCGCGGAAATTCTCGAACTCCGGATCGAGCGCGATCAGGCGGTCCACTTCAGTGCGGGCTTCGTCGCTGAGATAGCGATAAGCCAGGTCGCAAACGATGCGGTGGCCGTCGCGTCCGTAAGCGAGTGCCGGGGACGAACTGAGCATGACAGCCGCAAGGCCGCCCGCCACGAGAATACGCAGAAATGACATCGGAGACCGCCCTGAAGATTGCGCGGCCGCCCGCCGCCTGTATCGTGAATGTGTCTAGGTCAGCGCACGACACATCTCCACTATGCAAGGCGGGCGTTGCCCATGATTGAAACCGGTGATTTCAATTTCGACACGGCGACAGGGCCTGCGCCAATCCGCCGCTTGACCACACACACAGTGCAGGCAAGGCTCGCCCCATGACCGGTCTCAATTCCGTCCACAATATCGACGATTTGCGCACCCTCGCGAAAAAGCGTCTGCCACGCATGGTGTTCGACTATATCGATGGCGGTGCCGATGACGAGGTGACGCTGCGGGCCAATTGCTCGCGCTTTGACGCCTATGCGCTCAACTGGAAAGCCTTGGTCGATATCTCCAGCATCGACATGACGACGAACGTGATGGGCTCGCCCTGCGCCGCGCCGATCATCGTCACCCCGACGGCAGCCCAGCGCCTCTTTCATCCGCGCGGCGGCGAAACCGCCGTGGCGCGCGCCGCCGCTGCCAGCGGGCTGATCTATTGCCTCTCGACGCTCGGCTCGACCTCGATCGAAACCATCGCTGCAGAGACGACCGGGCCGAAATGGTTCCAGATGTATGTCTGGAAGGATCGCGCCATTGTCGAAGCCTCGCTCGAGCGCGCCAAGGCGGCGGGCTATACCGGCCTGATTCTGACCGTAGACGTGCCCGTCGCCGGCAATCGCGAGCGCGACCTGCGGAATGCTTTCACCGTGCCGCCAAAGATCAATCCCAAGACAATCGCCCAAGTGCTGGCCCGCCCCGGCTATCTGTTCGACATGCTGACGACGCCAAAGATCACGCCGGCCAATTTTGCCGACGACAATCCGGAAGGCGACGGGATCATGGGCTATATCAATCGCCAGTTCGACCAGACCGTCAGCTGGGATGATGCGCGCTGGATGAAGCAGGTCTGGAGCGGTCCGTTTGCAATCAAGGGCATCGTCCGGCCCGATGATGCGCGGCGCTGCGTCGATATCGGTGCCGATGCGGTCTGGGTCTCCAATCATGGCGGCCGCCAGCTCGACGGCTCGACCGCGACGATCGATGCCCTGCCCGCTATCGTCGATGCCGTCGGACGCCAGGCCGAAATTGTTCTCGATGGCGGCATCCGGCGTGGCACCGACATCATCAAGGCGCTGGCACTCGGTGCCCGCGCCGTTGCGATCGGCCGGCCCTATCTTTACGGGCTCGGCGCAGCCGGTGAAGCCGGCGTCAACCGCGCCCTGGAATTTCTCACCACCAGCCTGCAACGCGACCTGGCCCTGACCGGGGTAACCCGCCTCGATGATTTGGGTCCCGATTTCGTCCGCCGCCCGCCTCTCTGACCCTCTCACCCGAAAGAGCCCCGCCATGTTTGCTGCCGAAAGCCTGGTCCGCACCCTGATCAATCAGGGCGTCGAGCTCTGTTTCACCAATCCGGGGACCTCAGAAATGCACATGGTCGCGGCGCTCGACCGCGTCGAGGGCATGAAATCCGTACTGTGCCTGTTTGAAGGCGTCGCAACAGGCGCCGCCGACGGCTATGCGCGCATGGCCCGCAAGCCGGCCTGCACCCTGCTGCATCTCGGTCCCGGCGTCGGCAATGGCCTCGCCAACCTGCACAATGCGCGCCGCGCCTTCGCGCCCGTCGTCAATATCGTCGGCGACCACGCCATCGCCCATGCCGCCCTCGACGCACCACTAACCAGCGATGTCGCCAGCGTTTGCGCGCCGATGTCGCGTTGGGTCGGCAAGGTGAACCTCGCATACGAACTATCGACCATGGCGGTTGAAGCCGTGCGCCAGTCCTACGGACCAGAACGCGGCGTCGCCAGCCTGATCCTGCCTGCCGATTGCGCGTGGTCCGACCAAGAACCTGACGTGATCGAGGCCGTCGCGATGCCGGGTTTGAACCCGGTGGAAGATGCGGTGATCGACGCTGCGGCGGCGGCGCTGACGGCAGCGAAATCGCCCATCCTTTTCCTCGGCAATGAGGCCTGTCTGGAAGCCGGTCTGGAAGCCGCAGCGCACATCGCCACCGCCAGTGGGGCGCGGCTGTTCATGGATACATTCGTGCCGCGCATCGCGCGTGGCCACGGCCGCATCTCACCGAAACGCCTGAGTTATCTGGGCGGCGAAGCGATCAAGGAATTGGCCGATTGCGACCTGCTATTGATTGCCGGCACCAAGGCGCCGGTCGCCTTCTTCGCCTATCCCGCCGAGCCCGGCGAATTCGCACCCGAGGGCGTGCCCATCGTCACACTCGGCGGACCCGCAGACGACATCATCGCAGCGATGGCGGCGCTCGCCGACCGGCTTGGCCCGGCCGAGGCCGTCGCAGCGCCGCAGCGGGCGCAAATGCCGAAACTCTTCCCCGACGAACCGCTCAATCCCGGTTATGTCGGCATCTCCATGGCGCGCCACATGCCGGAGGATTCAGTCCTGTGCGATGACGCTACGACCTCGGGAATGGGCGTCTTTCCATGGACGGATAACGGCCCGAAACATGACTGGCTGTGCCTGACTGGCGGCGCGATCGGCTCAGGCATGCCACAAGGGGTCGGCGCGGCGCTGGCCTGTCCGGAGCGGCAGGTCTTCGCCCTGTGCGGCGATGGCGCGGCGGCTTACACGCTTCAGGCCCTGTGGACGCAGGCGCGTGAGAAGTTGAACGTGATCAATATCGTGTTCGCCAATCATTCCTATCTCGTGCTCAATTTCGAACTCGCCCGCGTTGGCGCTGGCGAGCCGGGTCCGGCGGCGCAGCAAATGCTCTCGCTCGACAATCCGAAACTGGACTGGGTCAAGCTGGCCGAAGGATTTGGGGTGCCCGGCTGCCGCGCCCGCACGGCCGGTGAATTCGATGCCGCGCTGGCCGCAGCGATCAAGGCTGGCGGCCCGCAGATGATTGTCGCGGAAATCTGACTGACGCTGGCTCTATCGCCCGCCAGCCGCCAGTCGATGGATGGGCTCAGCCTGGCCGGGTTCCAACTGCCGGACCAATACGCGGCGCAGCGCAGCCACTTCGATCGGCTTTGCGAGGTAATCACAAAAGCCGGCCTCGGCGAGCGTGCGGCGATCAAGCTCCGAGGTCAGGGCTGTGACAGCGATAACCGGCACCAGTCTGGTCGCCGGATTTTCACGCAGCTGGCGAAGCGCCATATAACCATCCATTTCCGGCATCTGGATGTCCATCAGGATGACATCATAGGCCTTGACCAGGCTCATCGTGATGGCTTCGACCCCGCTACTGGCGCAATCGATCGCGACAGTCTCGCCAAGCACGGACTGGCGCAGCATTGCGGCCAGCACCAGCTGGTTGGTTTTGACATCATCAACCGCCAGAATCGAGATTGGCCTGCCCGGCCGGAGCGGCGGCATCTCCGGCTCAACCACCGCCTCCATCGAGCCGCTTCCCGGGCGGGCGCTAAACGAAAAGGTGAAGCGCGAGCCGATCCCGGCCTCGCTCTCGACACTGATCCGGCCGCCCATCTGATCGGCCAACTTGCGGCAAATCGCCAACCCCAGACCGGTGCCGCCATATTTGCGCGTCGTCGAACTGTCGGCTTGGCTGAAGGCATTGAAAATCGTCGCGAGCTTGTCGTCAGCGATGCCCTCGCCACTATCACTCACTGTCAATCGGGTCTCGATCCGGTTGCCGGCGTCAGCGGTGCGCTGGGACAGTTCAACGGAGATCTGTCCGACACTGGTGAATTTGACGGCATTGCCGAGCAGATTATTGAGGATCTGCCGAATCCGAAGGGAATCGCCGAACACGATCGGAGCGGTAACGTCATGCTCAGCAAAGGCGAGCGGCAGCCCTCTGGCTTCAGCCTGCAGCCGCCAGTGGCCTGTGACGCTCGCGGCGAGTTCCACAAGATTCAGCTCGATTTCCTCAATCGCCACCGCATCGGCCTCTATTTTCGACATGTCGAGAATATCGTTGAGAAGTTCCAGCAAGTTTTCGCCCGAGTCATTGATCACGGCGAGGCTGTGCGATTGCCGTTCGGTCAGCCCCCCTTCGCCCTGCAAAACGCGGGTCATGCCCAGCACACCATTGAGCGGCGTACGGATTTCATGACTCATTATGGCGAGAAATTCGGATTTGGAGTGATTGGCGGCCTCTGCGGCAGCAAGCGCGCCCTGTAAACGTTCATTGGCGTCTTCCAGATCAGTATTGGCGGCATGCATGGCTGAGCGGAAGGTGGAGCCGAGAAACACCGTCCACAGGCAGGCGAAGCCGGTAACGATGGCCAACACGCCTACCAAGCCGGGCGACATCCGGTCGAGCGACGTGTCCGCCAAGTGCTGGCTGGCCATGACGACCGCCGTCAGAAGCGAGATGATGACTGCGCCGGACAGTGCGGCAGCGCGAGCACCCCAAGCGACGTAAACGCCCAAGGCAATGCCGGGCAGATAGATCATTGACGGTGGAAATCCGCCTCGATTGCCCCAGATCGCCGCCAGCAAGGTGGCCAGGGTCACCGCCAGCACAAGAGCGATTGTCACATTCGGCCGATGAATTTTCAGCCCGACGACGCCAATCGCCGCGAAGACAAGGCCCGCTGCCAGGCCGAGCCCGGCCATGCCGGGGCGCCCCTCGCCGGACAAAACCAGCACGAAGACATTGACCAAAGCTGTCACGACCATTGTGACGGTAAAGGCCAGCGCGACGCGATACCGGATCAAGCGGTCGAAATCGGTCTCGGCCGCAATGCCGATCAGCCTGTCCAAGCGTTTCCAGAAAATGACCAAATCTCCTACCCAAGCAACAGATAAGGCCCCATGACGGGTTAATGTTCCGTGCGTTGAATTAAACATGACCGCCTCAGGCTGGTCTCACCGGCGAAGCGTAAAGCTCAGGTCCGAGATTGTGATCGCCCCCCGGTTCGTGGCAGACCAATATTCAATCAGTCAGGCCGCGCCCGTTCACCAACACGGCACGGTGAAGGACCCAGCGCAATGACCCCAGTGGGCAATGACGACAAGATGATCGACGAATACCGCAATGTTGCGGCCATTGTCGTCGCGCTGGCGCTGACCCAGGCGGCGACCGGGGCAATATCCATTGTCGGACCGCTGACCCTCATCGCACAAGGCGCTTCGACCCTGATAATCGGCGCCATCGCCTCGAGTTACGCGCTTGGCTTCGTGCTTGGCGCACGCATGGCGCCAGCGGAAATTCGCCAGATCGGGCATATCCGGGCGTTCGCCTTGTTTGCAGCGGGCGGATCACTGGCCGCCGCCGGGCTTTATCTCAGCACGCATACGGCCTGGTGGATGCTGATGCAGGCCCTGATCGGGATGTCGGTCGCCGGCCTGTTGGCCTCCGGCGAAAGCTGGATTGCTGGCGCAGCGCCAGCCGCCCGGCGCGGCGCTGTGCTCGGCTTCTACCTGGTAACCTCAAAGCTCGGCTTCATGGCCGGACCGTTTCTGGCCGCCTATGTCAGTCCAGGCAGCGCGGCCGGCTTCCTGATCGTCAGCGCCCTGTTCACGGCAAGTCTGATCCCCGTCTCGGCGACGCGGCGGGCCGAACCGCCCCTGCCCAGCGCGGAACCGTTTGGACCGCTGCGATTGTGGAAAACCGCGCCCTCCGCCGTGATCGCCGCCTTCATTGCCGGCATCGTCAACGGGGCCGTGCTGCAGCTCTACGCCCTGTTTGTCGCCGACCTCTCGCCCGGCTCGGCGGCAACGATGGCAGCGATGTTCAATGCGGCCATGATTGGCGGCGCGGTGTTGTCCCAATGGCCGGCCGGGGTGATCTCCGACAATGTCGACCGGCGCGTCGTGATTGCCGCGCTGGCGAGCGTCAGCGGCGTCGCCGCTGTCTTGCTGGCCATTTTCGCCATGCATCTGCCCTTGTCTGTTGTCTTCGTGCTCGCCGGGATCTGGGGCGCCGGATCCCTGTCCTATTATGGCGTCGCCGTTGCCCATGCTGCCGATCGCGCCGGCCAGGGCGAGGCCACGAACATGATGTCAGGTATCTTGATGATCTGGGCGACCGGCTCGATGATCGGCCCCGCGCTCGCCGGCGGTGTGATGAGTGCGGCGGGTTCAGGCTCGCTCTTCATGTTTGCCGCGATCGGATTATTCGTCCTCGCCCTGGCGATGCTGTATCGCCGCGTTGGCACCGCTCAGGTGGCCGATTTCGATAAGGGCGAATTCTCGCCAAGCCTGGCCACCAGCTTGGCCGCCGCCGACCTTAACCCGATGAGTGATGGCGATGAGGACGCCGATACGGAAACGTCCGGCTGATGATCCCCGGTCGCCGGCGCGGTAGCTGTGTCGCAACAGACCGTGTGCAGCTCGGGGCGAATAAAACATTCGTCAAATCTGAACTGAACAAACCGTCCGCCTTGAAATCGAGTTTTGCAGACGGCTGCTGAATTCATGAGGAAAATGGCAATAAATATCGAATTTGTTTCTAATTTTTAGAGCCAGAGTCATTTTAAACACACCTGTATCTCTTGCCTTTTTGGGCAATTTCTTTATTAAATTCGACTGAATTCCCACTCATTCCACCTATCGGACTCAACCGTCACGAGGAGACTCACCCCCCTATGAATCATGGCCAACGCCCCAACCGCATCGCCGCTTTCGCCGCCGAAAAAGTCAACATCCAGCAATTGCAGGACGCCTCGGAAACCTTCGGACGCCATAATCGGCGCCTGACGCTTGTCTCCGACCAACAAGCCGCACTGCGCGGCTATAATGGCCCGTCCGAACTCAATTTCGCGATCACGGAAACGACGACCGAGTTGGATGCCAGTGATTATGAAGCCCTGGTCCTGCTCGAAGGCGCCACGCTGCTCGACGCCAGCGCCCACGCGCTGATCAAGCTCTTCCTGGCCGCCGACAAGCCCGTCATTGCCCTCACCGGCAGCGCCGCCTTGCTGTCCGACCACACCACGACCGCGATTGAAGCTCCCGCTTCCGCCGCTGCCATCCTGGGCGGCAATCTCTACGTCAATGCCGACGAAGATTGCGATCTCAAGATCGTCGAAGCGATCGCCAAACACCTGCTGGCGACCAATGGTGGCGCCGCACCGGAAACCAAGCGCCGCGCCGGCGGCCGCTACTAGCCGACCGGTTTTTGCGAATAGAGCCGTAGGTCAGCCCAGCTTACCCTGATGTCAGGATTTGCGGGCTGGCCTGCGGGCAATTGGCTGGCCCAGCCCGGCGATCGCGGCCTCAGTGCTGCGACCGACCACCCGCACCGGCCGGAAAACGGCCCGTGCGTCATGATTTGCGCATTTTTTTTGGGCCTGATTCTTAGCCATAGCCCTCTCACCGTCAGGACCCGAATATGGACGTTGTCCGCATCCTTCTTTCCATCCTGCTGCCACCGCTCGGCGTCTTTCTGCAGGTCGGGATCGGTCTGCAATTCTGGATCAATGTCGTTTTGACCCTGCTCGGTTATGTGCCCGGGGTGCTGCATGCGGTATGGATTATCGCCCGCCGCTGACACGGATTCTGATCGATGCAGGAAGACGAAACCGAACACCCCGACTTGGCTGCAAACGAGAACGGTGCGCGCGAATTGGCGCGGCTGGAATCGCTCGCCGACTGGCTCGACACCCGGTTCAGAATTCCCGGAACCTCAATTCGTTTCGGCCTCGACGGGCTGATCGGTCTCGTCCCCGGCCTCGGCGATCTGGCGATGCTGGCCCCCGCCTTCTATCTGATCGCCCGCGCCGCCGGCCTCGGCGCCCCACTGCATGTGCTCGCCCGGATGCTGATCAACACCACGCTCGACCTGGTCATCGGCGCCATCCCGATACTCGGCGACATTTTCGACGTCGCCTTCAAGGCCAACCGCCGCAATGCCGCTTTGCTGGCACGGTTTTTGGAGCGCAAGAAGGACAGGCTTGGCCGGTAGCGACGGGAGGCTCATGGCAATGCGGTGCCCAGCCTTTCCCTCGCAGCAGAACCAGCCCGCCGATTGTCCGACGCTTTGCAGACAGCTAAAAGGGCGGATGAACAATAACGCTCCCATCGCCTTGAACGCCTACGAAACGCTGGCCGAAGCCTATGCGGCGAAGGCCGAGACCAAGGCTGAGAACGGCTATAATGAACACCCGGCCATTCGCTCCGTCATTGGATCGGCGCGCGGGCCTCGTGTGCTTGATGCGGGGTCCGGCCCAGGATTTCTGTCCCGCGACCTGCTTGAGGGCGGGGCATGACGCGTCCAACCTTCATGGTGATTGAGGCTTCGCTGGCTTGATCGCCCAGGAACGGATTTCGCTTGGCTGCGCAACGAGGAGCCAGCCAAAACCGCAAGCGTTCTGAAGGCGTTCAACGATCTTTCGCCGTTGCGAAGCGCCCCTTCTTCCACGCGACACCCAGAAATATCATGCTGGCGAGCAGAGATATGAAAAGCGCCGCCAAACTGGATTCAGGTCCAAAGCCACCGCCGCTCAATATCGGCGCGACTCCGTCGACGGGGAGGGTCTGCAGGGGGCCGCCAGCGAAGTCGCTGAGCCCCGACACGGCGCTCCCGAAAACCCAGCCCTGCACGAAATTCCATCCGGCATGCATGCCGATCGACATCCAGACCCGCCCGGTGAGCAGGTAGAGCCCAATACCGATGCCTTCGCCGGCGACGAGACACAGCGCAGCGAAGACCGTCGCGTCCGGATTCAAAAGATGAAGCCCGCCGAACAAGCTTGCACTCAAAATCAGGGCTGGAACGACACCTGCGGCGCGCCAGAGCAGGCGGAAGATAATGATCCGCATCAGAACTTCCTCGATCACCGCAGACTGCACGCTCTCTTTGAGCGACTCCGCAAGCTGCGTGATCGGCGTGCCCGAGATCGCGACCCAGCCCGCGATCCACATCAACCCGATAATACTCGCGATCAAAACACCGCCAATGATGACGCCGATACCGAGATCGGGCAGCAAGCGGCGAAGGCCGAGTTCGGGTATTCCGCGGCGTTCGACGAATGCGACTGTGAGCGCGTAGACACCCAGCATCGTGATCGAACCGATGATCACGGCCATCAGGCGCGCGTCGGTCGGCGCAGCGGCGCGCGATGTGAAGGCTTCGCCGGAAGCCATCGCGAAGAGCCTGAGCGTGGCGTCAGCCGAAACATTGAAAGCCATGATGCACAAGACTGCCAACACGACGAGCCATACCAGCGCTCTGGCCCAGCGCCACCGTCCAGGCACCAACCATCCAGCCTGCCCCAATGCGATATTCACAACCATCTTCGTTTCTCCAATACCCATCCCCGAGGCCACCGCAAACTTCGCTGCGACACTATGAGCCGACGCAGAGCAGGCCGGACACGTGTCCGGCGAAGCCCCAACGAGGCGAACTTATAATATCTTCATGCAAAGATAGTTTGTCAAGAATTGTCTTTACGTGAAGGTTTTTATCGCGATACCGTAGCTGGAAGGCATCCTGCGAGGCAGGCAGGCAAGAGTGGCAACGGCTCAGGCGGAGATGGAATGAAAAAGAACAACACGCCTGACCGGGTTGATGCCCTGATTTCGGAATGGAATCGCGAAGACCCGGAGCTGCGAGCCGAACCCATGCAGGTTGTCGGGCGTATCATTGGGCTCGGCCGTGCCTATCAAAGCGATGTCACCGCGTTGTTGCGGCCGCACGGACTCTCCTATTCGGACTTCGACGTCATCGCGACGCTGCGTCGCTGCGGCAGGCCCTACGCGCTCACACCAACCCAATTGCAGCAAAGCGTTCTGCTCACCTCCGGGGCGATGACGGCGTGCCTGCGGCGGTTGGAGCTGCGTGGCCTGATCTGCCGGCAAGCCGATGCCGAGGATGGTCGACGCTCAGTGGCCAAGCTGACAAGCAAAGGCGAGGGTCTGGTCGATAGGCTGATTGAGCCCCGGTTCGAACTTGCTGGAGCAGCGCTCGCGGCCCTCGACTCAAGGCAGATAGAGGCGCTCACCACTCTGCTGCGCAAACTTGAGCGCATTTGAATTGCCGCCAGAGAATCGGCACAACGCCGCAATGACGGCTGGCCAATCGCGAATTTCAGGGAATGGTAGGCCCGGAGGGACTCGAACCCCCAACCAAGCGGTTATGAGCCGCCGGCTCTAACCAGTTGAGCTACAGGCCCGCTCGACAAGCGAGGCCGCCATCGATACTGCGTCTTGCCGCGTGCGCCAAGGCGTTGCGGCAGGCGATGGTCAGCGCGCTGTCATGCGGCGGTGTTTGGGACCGATGCTGAACACCAGCAGATGCGCCAGCAGGACCAGGGCCAGGATGATCAATTCAATCTGATCGCGTAGCCAGAAGTGCGGACTGGAGATCTCGGCCCAATAGGCCCGCGACGCCTGCGTCGTCTCAGGTAAACCACCCGCTGGCGCGCGCGGGGGAATGACGGCAGCTGCCACTTGCGGCGAGACGAATTCATAGCCCATCGCCTGCAGCGACGATGTCAATTGCGTCAGCCGGGCCGGGTCGAGATACCAGTGAAAAAAGAAGCTGGCATAGCTGTCGCGCAGAACCAGATTGCGGCGGGCCGTTTCCAGCATCGCCTCCATTGAGCGCCCGTGGATACTGCCGTCGGGGGCCCAATTGCCCAGGGTTTCCGGCAGGATCACATCGCCGCGAATATCGCGCACCGGATAGGGAAAGAACTGTTCGCCATACAGCTCGTCGCCGCTGACTGGATCGCCCCTCGCCTCGCCACTGAAATAGAGCACACGCTCCAGCCGGGCAGGGAAGCGTTCCCCCATAGACCGATAGGCCGAGGGTGAGGCCGCATAATGCGGTGAGGTGAATAACCAGGGTCGCGGCAGGCCAGCATCGGCCCAATGGGAGAATGCGAGATCGATGCGGTCATCCCACATCGGTCCGCTGTCATCACCGAGCGGGCCAAGCAATTCGAACCGCCCCGCTGAATCGAGCCCTGCACGGAAGAATTCATAATCGCCGCCGCTAACCCCGAAATTCGGATTGGCGATATCACCGTGTTGATGCGTCTGGCCGTGCATGATCAGCGTGCCGCCCGCACGCGCCATATCGCGCAACGCGCTGGCCAGATAGGGCCGCTCGCTGAGCGTGAAGCGGCGTTCGCGGCCGTTGGAAAAATGGCCGTTCGGATCAACAAATGTATCGTAAACCGTCGCGGCGAACGGCACGTTCAGCGCCTCGATCGCCGCCAACAAAGTGCGGATTTGCTCGGGATCAGCGTCCGGCCCGATATCTTCGATCCGCATCAGGGCCTGGCGCACACCGGGCGCATCCGGTGCCAGGGTGCGCGAAAGGATATCGGCAAACACCAGATAGCGGTCGTCTTCGTCGGCAAATGGCATTGGGCTCTCGCTGACCCAGGTCAGCGCGCCGGACCGCAAGGCCCAGGGCACAAGCTCGCCATCGGCCGCCTGCATCTGCGCCAGCACTTCGACACGATCCGGATCGGTGACACGAACTTCCGCGACCAGGTCAGTGCTGTCGGTCGAGCGGGTGAAATGCTCACCGCGATAGATGACATCGGGAAAGGCCTTGGTCGTCGCGGCCTCGGCGAGCCACCCGATCTGGGCTGCCAGCCCCGGCGCGGAAGCCTGCAGGCTCGCCGGGTCGGGTTGGATCCAGACGGTCGCGCCCTCGCCACTTATGGCATCGTCGATCAGGGCCGCCGGCACGGATTGTCCATAGGTGGAATTGACGACGATCAGGGCGTCATGGCCATCGCGATCATGGGGCTGGTATTGGGAGATCGCCTGGAGGGCCGCCTCGGCATGACGTCCCGCAAGATTGGCAATATTGACGGCGTGCAGCTCACCCAGTTCGTGATCTTCACCCTCATCGGGATAAAGGACCAGCACGCTGGAGCGTTGCGGCACCGTTGCCGTTTCCGGTTCGGCACTGATCTCGCCATGCAGCGGATAAATCAGTGCGCCCCAAAACGCGGTCAGCAATATGGCCAGGCGGATGATCATTCGGGCGTGCTCCCCAGCATCACAGGCGTCCAACTTCACGTCCGCATGCGTTCAAAGCTGGGTCCAAATGCGCCCGGATTAAGGCTGGCAGCGGTCATTTCGCGGCGGCGGCGTTCAGCTTGCAGACAGGTTGGCTATGTCTGACTCATCGCGAATTCCTCACCGGCCTGCCCATTTCAGCGTAGGATATCCACGCCGGGCCATCCCGACCCACAACCCAGGAGCCATGATCCATGATTCGCGCCCTTCTTGCCTCCACCGCCTTCCTGCTCATTGCCAGTCCTGCGCTGGCCGATGACGTGCATCCAACCCTGTCGCTGTCGGCCACTGCCGACGTACAGGTCACACCCGACTACGCCACCGTGCGGTCCGGCGTTGTCAGCCGTGCCGCCACCGCGCAGCAGGCCATGCAGGACAATACCAACGCCATGACGGCCGTATTCGACGCCCTGCGCCGCGCCGGCATCACCGGCAATGACGTCCAGACCTCGCAATTGAGCGTCACGCCGGTCTATGCCGACCGCACCGAGCCACGTCAGGCCCAGAACCAGTATGAGATCATCGCCTATGAGACCCGCAATACGGTGTCAGCCAAGGTGCGCGACACGACACGCGTCGGCAATGTGATCGATGCCATGGTCTCGGCCGGCGCCAATAATATCCAGGATGTCAGCTTCGGCGCCGAGGACACCACGACCGCGATGGACCAAGCGCGCCGCGACGCCATCGCCGAACTGTTGGCGCGCGCCGATCTGTTCGCTGACGCCGCTGGTTTCGAATTATGCGGGATTACACGGATGAGCGAAGACTTCGCCCGTTCGCCCCAGCCGATGATGATGGCCCGGATGGAATCGGCCTCAACGCCAGTTGCCGCCGGTCAATTGTCGATCAGCGCCACCGTCAATGCGGACTTCTGCATCGCGGCCGATTGATCAGGCAGCTTCCGGCTTGGCCACGACCTGGTTGTGTTCGTCGAACAGGACCACAACCGGGTCGTGCTGCCGGGCTTCAACGGCTTCCATCTCGGCATAGGCAACAACAATGATGCGATCACCGACCTGGGCCAGCCGGGCAGCGGCGCCATTGATCCCGAACATGCGGCTGCCACGCGGCGCCTCGATGGCATAGGTGGTGAAACGCTGGCCATTATTGATATTGAGCACATCGACCTGCTCATAGGGCAGGATGCCGGCGGCATCGAGCAAATCGCTATCAATCGAGATCGAGCCTTCATAATGCAGGTCCGCTTGGGTCACGGTGGCCCGGTGCAGTTTGCATTTCATCATGGTGAGACGCATCGCGCTCAACTCCGTACCAATAATTGCTGCACTGCACATACGTCGCCCTGACCGCGATTTCAACGTCTGGACACGTTGAATTTATCATCGCCACGACCGGCAAGATGAACGCACGCCTACTCCCGGTTTCAATCAAGGTTCATGCATGACGCGAAAATATGGTGTATATTTCAAATCTGCGAAGGGTGGAGTCCATCAAATGCGCAAGTTTTTAACCCCATTGGCCGTGGCGCTACTCGCCAGCAGCGGCACGCTCGCCCAATCATCGGCGCCGCCGCGCAGCCCGGTCGTCCAACCCACTTCCCCCCTCAATCAGGCGATGCTGCAACGCCAACCCGCCGCCCAGCCCACAGGCGAGCCCGCAAGCCCGAGCTCACCGCGCACAGTCGCGATCAACTGGGACCAGGCCCAGGCCGATGCCCGCCGTCAGAGCGCCACGAACAATCAGGCGCTCACAGCAGCGCGCCTGGCGCCGGAAATGCCGCGCCCGAGCAATCGCGAAGCTGGCGAGGTCTCCAATACACGCCTGCCGGTCCTGGTTCCCAATATGGGGATATTGAGCGGCTCACCGGCGCCGACCGTGTTGCTCTTCCCGCACGAGGATTTTTACACGCTCTCGATCAGCGGCGACGGGCTGGTGATCGAGATATTCGGCACCCGCCTGGCCCACGCTGTCGCGCCCGACGCGCTGACGGCGCGGCAATTGCGGGCCACCGGTCCGGACGCACTGCGCGTTTCGGCGACCGAATTCGGCCAAGTGGCCGATTTCAACCGCTATGGCGCCGCCTATACCGTCACACTGGAATGCGACAATCCGCAGAGCGACCCGCGCTGTGCCGATGACGAGTTGGTGCGGCGCCTGGCCCACTCGCTGGTGATCGCTGGCGGCTCGCCCGAGCAGGGAGGCTGACCATGTCGTCCCGCGAGATCGAACGCTCCCTTGCCGCCGCCGTCGCTGCTGCGGGAATCGCTGCGATGTTCTGGTGGCCCGCCGGTAGCGAAACCCCGGCCGGACCTGACCCTGCGACCGAGGAGGCCGTGGTCGAGGAGGTCGTGGAACCCGTTGTCGAGGAAGAACCGATTGTCGAGGAAGCGCCTGATCCCGAACCGGTGATCGAGGAGGAGCCAACCGAGGAACCGCCTGCCCCGCCCATCCTTGACGATGCCGGCATTGCCTTCAGCTGGTTGCCGGCCGGCGATTTGATCGAGGATTCCGGCACCGGTCAGATCCTGCAAATCAATTATTCTCCGGGCATGCGCTTTCCAATCGAGGCCGGCCAAGCCTATGCCAATAGCCAGGTTTATAATTATGGCGGCTATCTCGGCCCCACCGGCGGCCAGTGCAATGGGGCCAATTACGCCTATGCCTGGCGCGACAATTTCTGCGAAACCCGCGGCTATGGCACGCCGATGTGTCCGAGCGGGAACGGCCATCAGGGTCAGGACATTCGCCCCGCGACCTGCACCGATGGCGTCCACCAGGCGCTCGCGGTAGCTGACGGCACCATCACCTCGATCGGCAGTTATTCAGTACGGCTGATGAGCGATGACGGGATCCGCTATACCTATCTTCATCTCGACAAGCCCAGTCTGGAGGTTGCCGCCGGCGATCATGTGACGCGTGGCCAAGCAATCGGCTTCGTCTCCAATGAGTTTGGCGACACCTCGACCACCATCCATCTGCATTTCGAAATCCGGATGGCGGTCGACACCGGAACAGGGATCCGGAACACGAATGTGCCACCCTATCTGGCCCTGGTCGACAGCTATGAACGCCTGCTCGAAGGCGATGAAGATTGAGGCGAGCCTCAACGCGAATTCGCTATACGACAGCGAACCTTTAACTCACATTCACGCGGCGCACCGGCTCTGGGGCGTCCCCGAAAGGACATCGGTCATGACGGCTCGCATCTGGCTGGGCATCGCCCTCGTCGCCTTCACGCTGGCGGCCTGCGACGGCAATCCGCAAGGCGAAAACCAGTATGGCAGCGATGCGGTCGCCGGCTTCGCATCGGCTCGCTATCAGGACGAGGCCGCACCACCACCGCCACCACCGCCCCCCTCTCCGTCTGCCCCGTCCATGCCCGACCCGGCTGCTGTTGTTGAGCGGCTGATTGCGTATAGCTATAATTATCGCTTCGAAACGCCCGCCGACGCGACCGCAGATTTGATGGCCCGCCACCAGGACGCCTGCAGCGCGGCCGGGCCAACGCAGTGCCAGATCGTCTCCGCCAATACCTATGATGACGGCCGCGGCTCGGTGTCCGGTTCGGTGCAATTGCGCGCCAGCCCGGCCTGGGTGGCCAGCTTCCAGGACGGTCTCGCCGCCGACATCGAAGAGGCCGGCGGGCGGATCCAGAACCAGTCGCAATCGGCCGAGGATCTGACTTCGGAAATCTATGACATTGAAGCACGTCTCGAGGCCAAGCGCGTTCTGCGCACACGCCTGATCACCCTGCTGGCGCGTGAGAATGCCAGCGTCGAGGAAATGGTCCAGGTCGAGCGCGAATTGTCCAATGTCCAGGGCGATATCGAGGGTACCGAAGCACGCATCCGCTCGATGCGTGGTCGCGTCTCGATGTCATCACTGGGCCTGAACTACGCCTCACGCGTCGAGCCGGTCAGCGCCGGCGCCTTCGATCCGCTGACCTCAGCCCTGACCAATGTTTTCCGCGAACTCGCCGCCGGACTGGCCAATGTGATCACCTTCATCGCCGGTTTCGCACCCTGGCTGCTGGTGATCGTGCCGCTGTTCTGGCTGCTCAGCCGCTGGCTGCGCGGCCTGCTGCGGGCGCGGCGTGAGGCCAAGGCACCGAAGGCGGATTAATCAAGGCCCGGCCGGCACTTCGGTGCCGGCCGAATACGCTATTCCCAGCAATGCGGACCGTCGGCCGGGAGGTCGGGCTCAACCGCGTGTGCGACGGCCCAGGCGATAGCGGTCGGTGACAGGCTATCGGGCGTGTCCTGACGATTGGTGAGGATGACCACGGAGATGCCGGTGGTCGTGTCGCGCAGATAGGCAGTGCCGGAATAGCCGCCATGATCGACCACATCATGGCCGTCAAAATGATACGCCATCCAGCCACGGGCATAGCCCCAGCTAACGCAATTGGCACCGGCATCGAAGGGGCGTTGAATCTCCATCGTCGCCGTTATCGCCTCGGGGTCGATGATGTGCGGATCGGAGAGCTCGGCCTCCCAAGCGATCATGTCGGTGAGCGATGAGGTGACGCCGAAATGCGAGGTCAATCCGAACTGCCAAACCCGGCGATTGCGCTGCAGCTCACCGTCGGTCCAGGCATAGCCCTCGACGCGATGCGGCACGATGGCCGCCTGGTCGAGCATATGCGTTTGCGTCATGCCGAGCTGCTCGAAATATTGCGTCTGTAGATAAGCGCCAAAGCTCTGCTGCGTCACGCGCTCGATCACGAGACCGAGCAGGAAATAGCCTTGGTCGGAATAATTCCAGTCGGTTCCGGGCTCAGACACCATCGGCGTCTGCATCGCCGAGGCCAGCATATCGTCGGTGGAATAATTGAGCAGAAATTCGCCGTTCGGCATCGCCTCAAACCGGTGCGCCAGCCCGGCCATATGGCTCAGTAGCTGGTCAATCGTGATATCGGCCCAGGCCGCCGGGGCGTTCTCGACATAATCCGTGATGTGATCATCGAGCGAGAGCTGGCCCTGATCGGCCAGGGTGAGCACCGCGAGCGCGGTCATTTCCTTCGTCAGCGAAGCCAATTCGAACACCGAGTGCGGCGTCACCGGAACTTCATTCTCGATCTGCGCCAGCCCGTAGCTGCCGATATGCACCGGCACACCATCACGCAGCACCGCCACCGCAATACCGGGAAAATGCCCCGCCTGCATCAGCGGCGCGATGGCGGCATCGACGGCGTCGATCTGCGGCGCATCCTGCGCCAGCACCGGCGGCAACGCCAGACTGACCAGCGCGGCAAGAGTGGCGATTGACTTGAACATGCTGTCCCCTTTGCATCCTTGGCCAGCTGACAGCGGGAATGTGGCGAGAGTTTGCTACCGGACGATGCGTCTAGATTAAGCATCACCACGCCGCGTTCAGAGGGCCAGATGCAGTACCACTTCGCGCCGCTGCGGCCGCTCACGATGCTCAAACAGGTAAAGCCCCTGCCAGGTGCCAAGCAGGAGCCGCCCCTGTGCCACCGGAATCCCGATCGAGGTCTGGGTCAGCGCCGCCTTGATATGCGCCGGCATATCATCCGGCCCCTCCGCCGTATGCGCCAGCCACGCCATCGACGGATCATCCCCATCGGGCACCAACCGCGCAAAGAACGCGTTGAGATCGCGCTGCACGTCCGGATCGGCGTTTTCCTGGACGGTGAGCGAGCAGGAGGTGTGGCGCACGAAGACAGTGAGCAGGGCTTCGGCGGGATTATATTCGGAAACGAAGCTTTGCGCGGCACGGGTGAAGTCGTAGAGACCGGGGCCGATTGTTGGGAGGGTGAGTGAGGTGAGCGGCATGGCTGCGAGCCTAGTTCCCTTGCGGCTGGATGCAACTCCCCGACCCCAAAACAAAAGGCGCCCCGGTTTCCCGAAGCGCCTCTCAATATCTCAATTGGTAGCTGGAATTAATTATCCAGGAAGCTCCGCAGCTTCCGCGACCGGCTCGGGTGCTTCAGCTTGCGAAGCGCTTTCGCTTCGATCTGGCGAATTCGCTCCCGTGTCACCGAAAACTGCTGGCCGACTTCTTCCAGCGTGTGGTCGGTATTCATGCCGATGCCGAAGCGCATGCGCAGGACACGTTCTTCGCGTGGGGTCAGGCTGGCGAGCACGCGGGTGGTGGTCTCGCGTAGATTGGCCTGGATGGCGGCGTCGATCGGCAGGATGGCGTTCTTGTCTTCGATGAAATCGCCGAGATGGCTGTCTTCCTCGTCGCCGATCGGCGTTTCAAGGGAGATCGGCTCCTTGGCGATCTTCATCACCTTGCGCACTTTTTCCAGCGGCATGGCGAGCTTTTCCGACAGCTCTTCCGGGGTCGGCTCGCGGCCGATCTCGTGCAGCATCTGGCGCGAAGTGCGGACGATCTTGTTGATGGTCTCGATCATGTGCACCGGAATACGGATGGTGCGGGCCTGGTCGGCGATCGAACGTGTGATCGCCTGACGGATCCACCAGGTGGCATAGGTCGAGAATTTATAACCGCGGCGATATTCGAATTTATCGACGGCCTTCATCAGGCCGATATTGCCTTCCTGGATCAGGTCGAGGAATTGCAGGCCGCGATTGGTGTATTTCTTCGCAATCGAAATAACGAGACGCAAATTGGCCTCAACCATTTCCTTCTTGGCGACGCGCGCTTCGCGCTCGCCCTTCTGGACGGTGCGGACAATGCGGCGCAGGTCTTCAATCGGCACGCCGGCGCGCTGGGTCAGCTCGGCCAGATCATCGCGGATCTTGGTGGCATCAACGCCCTCTCGGTCGATAAAGCGGGTCCAGGCCTTGGAAGTCTTGGCCATCGAGCCAGGCCATTCCGGATTCAGTTCATTACCGAAATAGCTGTCCATGAACTGTGCGCGTGGCACGCCATGGGCATCGGCCATGCGCAGCAGGCGGCCTTCGAGCGACATGCGCTCCTTGTTGATCGCATAGAGCTGTTCGACCAGGGCCTCGATCCGCGCATTGTTGAGATGCATGGTGTTGAGATTGGTGACGATCGAGTTTTGCAGGCCTTCGTATTTCTCGCGGCTCTGCTTGGTCAGATCCTTGCCTTCGATCCGCGCAGCAACGAGCTTGTCCTGCAGCTTGCGGAAAGCGGTGAAGTCGGTCGAGATCAGGTCGAGCGTCTCCATGACGCCTTCGCGCAATTCCGCTTCCATCGCCGAGAGCGAGAGCGTGACGCCCTCATCATCATCGTCGTCATCATCATCGTCATCGGATTTGGAAGAGGATTCGCCGTCCTCGTCCTCATCTTCGTCGTCATCATCCTTGGCCTTGGCGTCGTCATCCTCGGAACCGTCGGACTCTTCGTCCTTCTCGTCGGCCTTGGCTTCACCTTCAGCCGGTTTGGCAACGCCGGGCGCTTGCGGGGTCGGGGTTTCGCCGTCTTCGGCCGGACCGGTCTCGCCGTCTTCGTCCTGGTTGGCTTCGGCCTGCTGGCTGCCATAGGTCGCGTCGAGATCGATGATGTCACGCAGCAGGACTTCGCCTTCGTGCAATTCCTCGCGCCAGACCATGATGGCCTCAAAGGTCAGCGGGCTTTCGCACAGGCCGCGGATCATCGCATTGCGGCCGGCTTCGATACGTTTGGCGATGGCGATCTCGCCTTCGCGCGACAGCAGCTCGACCGAACCCATTTCGCGCAGATACATCCGCACCGGATCATCGGTACGGTCGGCAGAGGTCGGGGTGTTGAGGCCGGTGATGGCGCTTTTCGACGTACCGGTTACGGCGCGCGGCTCGGACTCTTCCTCGCCATCATCATCGTCGTCATCATCGGAATCCGCGTCGCTGCCCTTGGCGGCTGCGCCGGTGGTTTCCTTGTCGTCATCGGCTTCACTGTCATTATCAACGACATTGATACCCATTTCGGACAATTGCCCGAGCACGTCCTCGATCTGCTCGGACGAGAATTCCTCGCTCGGCAATACCGCATTCAATTCGTCATGGGTCACATAGCCGCGTTTTTTGGCGACCTTGATCATGGTCTTGACGGACTGATCCGTCAGGTCCAGGAGAGGCCCGTCATGGGTCTCGGACGCGTCATTGGCTTCGGCCGGTTTGGTCATGTATTCGTCCCTGGTCGCGCCGCTGACAGGCGCCAATCGACAATATCCGTATCAGGAAGATTCGGAACGGCTGGTTACACGTCGATAGGCTTCCACCAGCCGACGTACACCGTCTGAATCATCCCTGCCAATTTCTTCTACCAAACGGGCACGAATTTCTTCGCGCCGATCAGTAGCCTCGTTTCTTTCCATATAGGCAGCCGCGAGCTTAATCCAAGCCTCACTACGCTGTTCGCCGGAAGCTTGTGCCCCGCCGATCGCCGCCCGCATCGGTCCCCGTTCCCCGTCCAACCGCTTGAGCTGCGCCGCAAAGCCAGCTTCCACAAGCCTCGCGCGTAGCCAATCCGATTGCACAGACTGCCCAGAAGAGCAGGCGTCTAGAACGGTGTCGCGTAGTAAGTCAAGCGAACCGAGAGTCAGGTGGGCCAGGGTTTCAACCTGGTCAGCGGCCAGTTCGGGCCATTCGATCACGGCCAGCAACAGAATTCGGGCGTCTGCCGCGCCCGGATTGCCCTTGGCAGCGCGACGCAGTTCAGCGCTCGGCCCAAGGCGCGGTAAGCCTTTTTTGCCCTTGCCGGTCCAAGGCGCGCGTTGCGACGTGGTGCCGAAAGCGGCTTCCATGCGATGGTCAAATTCGCGTTTGTATTCGGCGCGAATATCCGGCTCGGCGATCTGGGCCAAAAGGGTGCGGATCCGACGGCGGAAACTGGCGCGGCGATCCGGGTCATCGAGCGGCTCGACGCCGACTTCGCGCTCCCATAGCAGCTCGGCCAGCGAACGCGTCTGCTTGAACACGTCGCGCAGCGCACCAGCGCCCTGCTCACGTAGGATATCGTCGGGGTCCTTGCCATCGGGCATGAAAGCGAAACGCAGCGTGTGGCCAGCCTGCAGCAGCGGCAGGGCACGATCAGCGGCCTTGAGCGCGGCCGCACGCCCGGCGCTGTCGCCATCGAGGCACATCACCGGCTCGCCACCCGCGCGCCACAGCAATTGCAATTGTTCCTCGGTGATCGCGGTCCCCAGCGGTGCGACGCCCTGCTCGAGGCCGGCGCGCGCCAAGGCGATGACGTCGAGATAGCCCTCGGCGACGATCAGGCCGCGAATATCGGCCTTCGGGTCGGAGGCCGCCTTGCGCGCTTCGGGGAAGCGATAGAGCATCGAGCCCTTGTGGAAGATCGGCGTCTCTGGCGAATTGAGATATTTTGCCTTGGCCTCGCTCGACAAGGCCCGGCCGCCGAACGCAACCAGCCGGCCGCGCGGATCCTGGATCGGGAACATGATGCGGTGGCGGAACCGGTCATAGGGCGAACCGCTATCGGGCTCGATCAACAGGCCGCACTCGACCAGATCGCCGACCGGTGCGCCGGCGGTGACCAGCTCGTCCTTGAGTGCGGTGCGGCTTTCCGGCGCGTAACCAATGCCGAAGCGAACGCAATCCTCGCCCGAGACCCCGCGTGATTTGAGATAGCGGCGCGCATCCTCGGCCGCTGGCGTACGCAGGGCGCGTAGATAGAAGGCTTGGGCGGCCTCCATCCATTCGATCAGGGATTTGCGGTGCTGGGTGGTCTGTTGCGCCTGGGGGTCGGGGGCGGGCAGGCTCAGCCCGGCCTCGCTGGCCAGACGCTCAGCCGCCTCCATGAAGGAGAGGCCCTCCATCTCTTCCAGCCAAGTGAAGACATCGCCATGCTTGCCAGAGGCGAAGCAGTGATAGAAGCGCTTCTCGTCATTGACGAAAAAGGAGGGCGAACGCTCCTTCTTGAATGGCGACAGCCCAACGAATTCACGGCCCTGGCGCTTCAGCCCGACCGTGCGGCCGATCAGGTCCGACGGACGCACACGCGCCTTGATTTCGTCGATGAAGTCCTCGCCCAGACGCATGGTGGTTCGGCTATCCCTCAAAGGCTCAGCGCTGACCACGAACACAAAGGCGCGAACCCAAGCCCGATGGGTCCGCAATCCGGGTCGGCATGACCGTCAAAACTGGATTGGCATGTTGCGCCGGAAACCCGCGCGCGTCACGCCTCAATCGCAAGCCGGGCATCGCCCGGCCCGGCAGCGCGGTGGCTCAGGCGGCGCCCGAGAGCAGGTCCTTGACCTTGGCTCCGGCCTTGCCGAAATCCATCCGCCCGGCATAGCGGGTTTTCAGCTCGCCCATGCAGCGGCCCATATCCTTGAGACCGGCGGCATCGAGCTCGGTGACGACATCGACGGCGGCGTCGGCGATTTCGGTTTCGTCCATCGGCTTCGGCAGATATTCGCGCACGACTTCCGCCTCGCTGCGCTCAACTTCGGAGAGGTCAAGCCGTCCGGCATTTTCATAGGTGTCGGCCGCTTCCTCGCGCTGTTTCATCAGCTTTTGCAGGATGGCGAGAATTTCGGTTTCCTCGCAGCCGCAGCAACGATCTTCCGCGCGGGCAGCGATATCGCGGTCTTTGACGGCAGCAGAAATCAGCCGCAGCGTCGAGAGGCGCAGCTTGTCCTGTGCTTTCAGGGCCGATTTCATATCGGTGGCGATTCGATCACGAAGAGACATGGGGTAGGTTACCGTTTCTGGCGCGTTGAGGCGCCCATTTAGTCATTGGTTTGATTTTGAAGTGGATTTTCTCAGCGCGATTTGGCGATCACGCCTGCTCGGGTCCATTGTCATCAAGGCTCATCCTCAGAGCCGAATCTAGCGGTGCGAATATACGCCCGTTTCAAGCCCGGCGGAAATATGCTGTCTTTGCGAAAGAATCAAGGCCAATCGAATTGCACGGGTACGGGATTGACCGCGGCAGCGTCTCTGACTACCTACGCGACCGTTTGGCCGCCCGCGCGTCACGACTCGTTTTCCCGCACGGCAGACCGGCTTCAGGAGCACAGCCATGTCCCAGATCTCGCAGCCAAATCCGACCGGAGCCCTGGCGCTCGCTGACGGGACCGTCTTCGTCGGTCAGGGGTGTGGCGCCTCGGGGATCGCGATCGGCGAGTTATGTTTTAATACCGCGATGACCGGACACCAGGAAATCCTCTCTGACCCCTCCTATTCCGGCCAGGTCGTCTGCTTCACCTTCCCGCATGTCGGCAATGTCGGTGCCAATAGCGAAGACGAGGAAGCCGCCAGCACGCCGGCGCGCCGCGCCGCCGTTGGCATGGTCAGCCGCGCCCCGCTCACGCCGCCAGCCAATTACCGCGCCACGGAGAGCTTTGGCGAATGGCTGCGCACGCGCGGCATCATCTCACTGACCGGCCTCGACACCCGCGCCCTGACGCGCCGGATCCGCGATCACGGCATGGCGATGTGTGCCATCGCTCACGATCCAGCCGGCCAAATTGATATCGATGCGCTGAAAGCCAGCGCCAAGGCCGCCGCCTCGATGGAAGGCCAGGAACTGGCCGCCGCCGTCAGCCGCGAATCGGCAGGTGAATGGGCCCAAAGCTCTTGGGACTGGGAAACCGGCTACGCCGAAGGCCCGGCCGAAGGGCCACGCGTCGTCGTGCTCGATTATGGCGTGAAGGCGAATATCCTGCGCCTGCTGGTCGGCGCCGGTGCCCGCGTTGCGGTGGTGCCGGGCAATGCCGCCGCCGCCGACATCCTCAAGCTTTCGCCCGACGGCATCGTCATCTCCAATGGTCCCGGCGATCCGGCCGCAACTGGTGCCTATGCCCTGCCGGCCCTGCGCACGCTGATCGACAGCAATATCCCGATCCTCGGCATCTGTCTGGGCCATCAAATGCTGGCGCTCGCGCTGGGTGGCCGCACCGTGAAAATGCCGCAAGGCCATCACGGCGCCAATCATCCGGTCAAGAATCACGAGACCGGCCAAGTCGAGATCGTCTCGATGAATCACGGCTTTGCCGTCGATAGCACCAGCCTGCCCAAGGACGCCGTCGAGACCCATGTCTCGCTGTTCGACGGTTCCAATTGCGGCTTCCGCCTCACCAGCAAGCCGATCCAGGCCGTCCAGCACCACCCGGAAGCCTCGCCCGGCCCGCAGGACAGTTTCGGCGTGTTCAAGCGCTTTGTCGGATCGCTCAAGGTCAGCGAAACGGCCTGAGCCCTTCCCCTGGACGCAAATCACGGCAAGATGGTGCGATGCTGAACCGTCGCACCCTGCTCGCCGCCACTGCCGCTACCAGCCTCGCCGCCTGTGCGCGGCATGACACACCCGCGGGCCTGCTGCGCGTGGCGATTGAGACCCTGCCCGACAGTCTCGACCCGGCGCTGGGCGAATTTGCTTCGGCGGCGCTGGTCTACAAACAAATCCATGCCGGCCTGACCGATTATGCCGCCGACGGGAGCGTCGCGCCCGGCATCGCGACCGGCTGGCGCGTCGCGGCGGACGGGTTGAGCTGGGTCTTTACCCTACGCGACGATGCACGCTGGTCAGACGGCCACCCGCTGACGGCAGAGGATGTCGTCTGGTCGGCACAGCGCTTGGTCGATCCGCAAGCCAGCTTTGCCAATCTGGGTGACTTTTTCGCGGTCGCGAATGCGCGCGCTGTGCTGGCGGGCGAGCTGCCGCCAGAGGCGATGGGCTTTGCCGCACTGGACGAGCACACCGTCGAGGTTCGGCTCGACACGCCGCTCGGCCTATTGCCAACCTTGATGCGCGAATTTTACCCCTTCCCGCGTCACGTCATCGAAGCGCATGGCCGCGACTGGATCCGGCCGGAAAACATCGTCACCGCCGGTGCCTATACCGTCACGGCCGCCAGCCAGATGAGCCTCGATCTGGCGAAGAACTCGCACTATGCCGGCGCGGCGGACGTCACGATTGAACGCATTCGCATCGATGCCGTGCGTGATGCCGGCACCCGCACCCGCATGTTCCGGGCCGGCGAATATGATCTGGTCGAGAACCCGCCCGGCAATCAGCTCGGCTTCTGGCGCGAGCGGCTGGGCGCGCAATTTCGCAGTTTCGACGCCCCGATCCTGCGCTATCTGAAGGTCAATCATGCGCGAGCGGGGCTCGACACACCGGCCGCACGCCGAGCCCTTTCAGTGGCGATTGATCGCGGCTTCATCGCGACGAATTTCTTCGACAGCACGGCACGCGCCACCCACCACATCATTCCCCAGGCCGACGCGCAGCTCGATCCGATCGATTTGCATGACTCAAGCCTGCGCCCAACCATTGATCCTGACCTGCCAGCGCGCGTCGAGATCCGCACCGTGCCGGGTGTCAGCGAGCAGATCGCCATCGCCATCGCCGACGACTGGCGCCGCGTCGGCGTCGAGGCGGAGCTCTTGGTCAGCTATCCGACCGATCTCTACCAAGCGGTCGATAGCGGCGGTTTCGATATCGCGGTCGCCAGTTTCAATCGCGGGCTGAAATCCGACCCTTTCTTCATGCTCGACCCATTCGCACCGGGCGGGTTTGCGGCCAATTTCAACTGGGACAATCCCGATTTCGCCGCCGAGATGGCGCTGGCACGGCGCGAGAGCGACCCGGTGGTACGCGCGATCGCCTATCGCGAAGCCGAGCGCATCCTCCTCGCCGACCAAGCCGTCATCCCCCTCCTGCATGAGCGCGCCCACTGGCTGGTCAGCGAACGCATAACGGGGACACGATCTGATATTCAACCGATGTTGTGGCGCGGTCTGGGGCTGGCGAGCGGGTGAGTGACATCCGCCGCGACCGATTTCAGGAAAAGCCTCACATAAAGTCTCGCCTTCGCGATGATTCCCAGTTAGGAACCCGCTTCAGCACTAAATCATTCCGTCCGCCCGACGCTGCCCCTCGCAGCGGCAGGTTTGACGCGCGCGCACGTGAGACTGGAACCCCATGCCCAAACGCACCGACATCAAATCCATCCTGATCATTGGCGCCGGTCCGATCGTGATCGGTCAGGCCTGCGAATTCGATTATTCCGGGGTGCAGGCGGTGAAGGCTTTGAAGGCCGAGGGCTACCGGGTGATCCTGGTCAATTCCAATCCGGCAACGATCATGACCGACCCGGAACTCGCCGACGCGACCTATATCGAACCGATCACGCCGGAAATGGTCGCCAAGGTGATCGAGATCGAACGTCCCGACGCGCTGCTGCCAACCATGGGCGGCCAGACCGCGCTCAATTGTGCGCTCGAGCTCGACAAGCGCGGCGTGCTGGAATTGTTCAAGGTCGAGATGATCGGCGCCAAGGCCGATGTCATCGACAAGGCGGAAAACCGCCAGCGCTTCCGCACCGCGATGGAGAAGATCGGTCTGGAAAGCCCGCGCTCGCGCGTCGTCCACAATATGGGCGAAGCCGATGCCGCGATGATCGAGATTGGCCTGCCGACCATCATCCGCCCCTCCTTCACGCTCGGCGGCACCGGCGGCGGCATCGCCTATAATGTCGAGGAATTCCGCCTGATCTGCCAGAGCGGGCTTGATGCCTCGCCAGTCGATGAAATCCTGGTCGAAGAGAGCATTGTCGGCTGGAAAGAGTTCGAGATGGAGGTCGTCCGCGACAAGGCGGACAATTGCATCATCATCTGCTCCATCGAGAACATTGACCCGATGGGGGTCCATACCGGAGATTCCATCACGGTCGCGCCCGCGCTGACGCTGACCGACAAGGAATACCAGATCATGCGGAACGCCTCGATCGCGGTGCTTCGCGAGATCGGCGTCGAGACCGGCGGGTCAAATGTCCAGTTTGCCGTGAACCCGGCCGATGGACGCCTGGTCGTGATCGAGATGAACCCGCGCGTGTCGCGCTCCTCGGCGCTGGCCTCCAAGGC
>NZ_CAXBGE010000015.1:0-55246 GCF_963975345.1 uncultured Maricaulis sp.
GCCTTCCAGCTCTATCTCGATGAAATCGCTTTCGACGAGCAGTACAACAAGTCGCCCAAACAGAAATACTCCTGGGAAAAGACCAAGCGGACCTCAATCAATTACTTCATTGATGTGATCGGCGATCTGCCCATAGCTGCGATCTCACGTGACGATGCACTGTCTTACCGCAACTGGTGGATGGAGCGGATGATCCCACGCGAGGAAGGTGAGAAACCGGCCAAGCCGAACACGGCCAATCGGCATATTGGCAATATGCGAACGCTGCACGAGGCCTACTTCTCCCACAAGGGCGACGAAGAGCGGCTCAATCCTTTTCGGAAAATGTTCTTCAAGGGCGAATCTCGGGTCGACGTGCCACCGTTCGAGGATGACTGGGTTCGCAGCAAAATTCTCGCGCCCGGCATCTTTGATGATCTGCGATGGGAGCTACGGTGCATCATTTATGTGCTGATCGAAACAGGTTGCAGAACCAGTGAAATCTGCAATCTCCTGCCAGAAGACATAAAGCTAAAAGCCAACGTCCCTTTTATTCGTATCCGCCCTCGGCAGAACCGTGAAATCAAAACCGAGACATCCATACGCGATATTCCACTGGTCGGCGTCGCGCTTGAAGCGATGCGAGCAGCTCCGGAAGGTTTCGAGCATTACCGTGATCGCGGCGAACTCGTATCCGCCAATCTGATGAAGGCGTTTCGGCAAAGGGGGCTGTTTCCAACAACAGACCACGTAATCTACTCGTTCCGACACGCTTTCGAGAAACGAATGCTCGAAGCTGGATTGGATTATGGATTACGCTGCACGCTGATGGGGCATAAGACAGATCGACCAGCCTATGGAGACGGTGGGTCCATGGCCTACCGGCGGGACGAATTGATGAAGATTGCTCATCTGGTGCCGGACGGGCTTAAATTTAGTGATTGAGATTGGAGATACTGATGATGAGAATGATGGCCCTTGTGGTTTTATGTGCTGGGTTGCCGTTCGCTGCACAGGCGGACGATTTGATGACGATGGAAGATGTGGTTGAGGCGGCTCAGGCAGGCATTGAATTTGTTGATAATGACTACGTCGCTGCGCGCTTGGCCGCGAATCCGGACGTGCTCCTCTATGATGTTCGTACCGAGTCCGAGTTCGAGCTGGGGCATATTCCTGGAGCGCAGTGGCTGCCCCGCGGCAAAGCGGAATTCATAGTCGCCGATACAGTCAGAGATGCAGATGTTGAGATCATACTCTATTGCCGAACCGGCAGCCGTGCCGCGCTCGTGAAGAAGGCGCTTGACGCACAAGGCTATCACAACGTCTCAGCACATGAGGGCTTCGAGACCTGGTCTGGCGATGGCCGCGCGTTTGAGACAGAGCTTGGGAATGTTCGATTAGTCGTCGAGGAGTGAGGTTCGAAGAACGCCATTGCTGCTTCGTGAATAGAGGTGGTTCGAAAAATAGGACCAAATACGGCTCGATTTGCCCCATTCCGGCAGGATTGGCGTAGCCCGCTGAATAGCCCGTTGACCTCTTGGGCAGATCTTCATCGCTTAGAGCGGTTGACGGAAGGTGCGCTCTTATCAATATACCCCCATAGGGTATATTTGGAGTCTCAGGATGTCATCATTAGACGCGACCAATGGTGCAGAGGCGCCGCAAGTCTCGCAGAAAACGGCGGCGCTCTATCGTATGGTGATGGATCAGCATCTCTGCCCTTATGGACTTAAATCGAAATGGCTGCTCGAGCGACAGGGCTTTGACGTTGAAGACCATCATTTAACGACGCGCGAAGAAACCGATGCTTTCAAACAAAAGCATGATGTCAAAACGACGCCGCAAGCCTTTATCGGAGGCGAGCGCATCGGCGGGTACGAAGCGTTGCGCGAGCGTTTGACGTCGTATGAGAAAAGTAGTGACAAAAAGACGTACACCCCCGTTTTGATGATCTTCGCGATCAGCGCCCTTATGGCTCTCGCTGTGTCTTGGGGACTGCTTGGTGATGTGCTCGCGGTCCGCACCGTTGAACTCTTTGCCGCTTTCGCGATGACGGCTTTGGCGCTTCAGAAGCTTCAGGACGTTGAGCGCTTCTCAACCATGTTCTTGAACTATGACCTCCTGGCGCAGCGCAAGGTTGGGTACGGTTATGTCTATCCCTTCGCCGAGGTGGTTGCTGGCGTCCTGATGATTGGCGGCGGAGCTGCGGCCTTGATTGGCGCGCCCATCGCGCTGTTTATTGGTACGATTGGCGCGATCTCAGTTTACAAGGCTGTTTATGTCGACAAGCGCGACCTAAAATGCGCGTGCGTTGGCGGCGACTCCAATGTGCCGCTCGGCTTCGTGTCTTTGACAGAGAACCTAGTCATGATGGCGATGGGGATTTGGATACCGCTCAAAGCGTTCGTGTTTTGAGGGTTTAGCCGAGCCGCTTTCCACGTCTGGCGACATACGCTGCTGGGGTATACGAAATGAAGTTAGAAACAAAGTCGGCCGCGCTCAAACGCCTTGCTCGTATCGAAGGTCAGGTGCGCGGTGTCTCGAAGATGATTGATGATAACCGCTATTGCATCGATGTTGTGCGGCAGCTGCAGGCGATCAAGGCCGCTCTGTCGGCGCTCGAAAATCTCACGCTCCAAGATCATCTGGACACGTGCGTCGACCATGCCCTGAGCAGCGACGATGTGGCTGAACGTCGTGAGAAAGTCGAAGAGCTCGTCGCAGTACTTGGTGGGCGCAAGAAGTAATTTGGGACGAATACCCCATCAGCCGTATACGGGTGTTAATCGGAACTACTTCGAAATGAGGGGAACATACTCAAACTAACGCTCACTGTTGTGATTGTAGCGACGGAGCAGATAATCGATGCCTCCGTATGGGAGCTGTCGAGTCTGCTGGTCGCGCCCCCGGCGATCGAAAAGCCGCAATGACGACCTATTGTGGCGGGTCCGATATCTCAGTGTAGGTAAGGTGATACCGGGTGTTACCGGCCTCATCCTGAAGGGCCTAGCGGGCGAACCGGAGCTGGACCTTACCAGTTGTATCCCCGCCTGAGGTGCCGGCGCCGGATGTCCATTTCTCGTTGCCGCGAATGGACAGTCACCATTGACGAGTGCTGTAAAATCAATGATACAAACATAGTTTGCACAATGATAAGGAAGTTTATTTGTCGCAGTACAACACGATTATCCTATTGACGTCTGATGAGCAGCTGACCAAGGCTGCACATTCAGTCTTAGTTGCCGAGAATGATTGTCGCTTGATTACGTTCGAAAACGAGCGGGAAGCACAAAGCGCAATGAGTGACGTTGAGTGTGATTTATTGATTTGTGACGATGACAGTCTTGAAGACTCATCTGATAATATTTTAACGCGTTTGAGAGTGAGGGCTCCAGCTACTGCGCGTATCTTGATTACGGATGGGGAGATATCCGCCGAGGCGGTCGATCTGGCATCTCGAGCCGCAACATTTATGTATCTGGTAAAGCCTGTTCAGGCACAACAACTCAAGATCGTCGTTAAACGCGCGCTTGAGATAAGTGAGCTTTCGCGTCGTCATAGGCTTTTATCTCGAGAGCTAAAACTGTCGATAGATGACCATATCTTCAAGCCAACAAAATCTGAGGATATAAAGAGCCCTTGGTCCAGATTTGAAAAACTTATCTATGTCAGCCCCAAAATGGATGAGCTGTGCGCCTTGGCTCGACAAGCCGCAGCGACAGAAATTCCAATCTTGATACAGGGCGAAACGGGCACCGGCAAAGAACTAATGGCGCGCGCGGTGCACTACAATTCTGATCGTAAAAACTCTCCTATGCATGTCCAAAATTGTGGAGGGTTTCCCGATGATGTTTTGCATTCTGAATTGTTTGGCCATGTGGCGGGGGCCTATTCGGGCGCATTGACGCCGCGTTTGGGCCTTTTCCGCGCTGCTGATGGCGGGACCGTCTTCCTGGATGAAATTTCTGAAGTATCTCCTGCGTTCCAGGTCAGCTTGCTGCGATTTTTGCAGGAAGGGGAGGTCAAGCCGCTCGGGTCGGATGAAACGCTCTATTCCAATGTGCGGGTCATCGCTGCGAGTAATCGGCCACTTGAGGAATTGGTTGTCAAAGGCACTTTTCGGCGAGATCTATATTATCGTCTCAAAGGGATTGAGCTTAACATCCCACCTTTAAGGCAGCGCCTAGAAGATGTTCCGGCTCTTTCGACTCATTTCTTGGAGCGTGCGTCAGAAGTGTCTGGTCGACATTTGTTGGGCATTGCAATGGACGCGCTGAAGCGACTTAGTCTCCACAATTATCCTGGAAATGTGCGCGAGCTTCAAATGGAGATCCAAAGGGCTGTCACGATCGCAGGCACGGATAGCTATATCCTCACCCGGCATCTTTCTCCAAACATTGCCAGTATCAATATTGATAAATCCACCACGGAGGACTTTGAGGTCGATGGCGCAACTCTCAAGGAAATGGTAGAGAAATTAGAAAAGCATGTGGTCTCCAAAGCGCTTGAGCGTCATCGTTGGAACCAAAAACGGGCTGCAGAACAACTCGGCGTATCGCGGGTGGGAATTGCAAATAAGATCAAGCGTTATGAGTTGAGCCAAGGTTGATTTGATCGCGAGACGATTCCGCAAGACACAGGTGCGAATATGCCAACAGAGACGAATGTCACACGTTTTCCATTCTCAAGATTGCCAGGCTCGAATCGAAACCAGCCAGCCAAAGAGCTAGGCCATACCTCTTTACTGTCGGCGCTATCAAACAAACCCAGTCATGCCGTCGGGCATTGGTGCACGCCATGCGAGGGGGTCTGGTATGGCCTAAGGGCTGAGGTTGAGTGCCCAGTCTGCGGAAACCGGAACGGCTAGTCTGTTGACTTGCAATTTTGCACGCGCTGAAACTTGATTTGCACCATGACAAAGAAAGTTTCTTTGCACTAAATCGAAAAAAATTGCGTGAAAATAAGGCTTTACAAGGCGTGTCTGGTTTCCTCATATGGAATCAAGAGGTTCGCAATCTATAGCTGAGTGTACTGCGCAATCAGCGAGGAGACCGTGATCTTCGTCAAGATAAACTTGCTGAAAAGGGACTCATCATGGCAAATCTTCTCTGGCTTCAAGGCGGAGCGTGTTCCGGCAATACAATGTCATTTCTCAATGCTGAGGAGCCGAGCGCCTGTGACTTGGTTACAGACTTTGGCATCAATATTCTTTGGCAACCCTCATTGGGACTGGAACTTGGCGATCAGGTTCAGGACATTTTGAAGAAATGTGTCTCAGGCGAAATCCAATTGGACATCTTTGTGTTCGAAGGATCAATCGTGAACGCGCCAGACGGTACTGGCAATTGGAACCGTTTTGGCGGTCGCCCAATGAAAGACTGGGTCAAAGAATTATGCGACGTGGCACAATTTGTTGTAGCGATTGGCGATTGCGCGACTTATGGCGGCATTCCTGCCATGGCGCCAAACCCAAGTGAAAGCACCGGGCTTCAATTCTTGAAAAGAGATCATGATGGCGGATTGCTTGGCAAAGATTACGTTTCGAAAGCTGGCCTTCCTGTCATCAATATTCCAGGCTGCCCGGCGCACCCTGATTGGGTTACACAAATCCTCGTGGCCGTTGCATCAGGACGAGCAGGGGACTTAACCTTGGACGAATTCCAACGGCCTAAGACCTTCTTCTCAAGCTTTACGCAGACGGGGTGCACGAGAAACATGCACTTTGCTTACAAGGTCTCGACGACGGCCTTCGGTCAGCGCAAGGGTTGCTTATTCTATGATCTTGGGTGTCGGGGACCGATGACACATAGTCCATGTAATAGAATTCTCTGGAACCGTCAGTCTTCCAAGACACGTGCTGGTATGCCGTGCCTGGGCTGTACCGAACCTGAGTTTCCGTTCTTCGATTTGGCACCCGGTACGGTCTTCAAGACACAAACGGTTATGGGCGTACCAAAGGACATGCCCACCGGCGTGAACAAGAAGGGTTATATGAAGCTAACGGCCGCCGCGAAGGGAGCTTCACCAGCTTGGGCTGAAGAAGATATTTTCGTCGTATAAGCGACATCAGGAGTTATTATTATGTCACAAGTTCAAACACTCGATATTTCACCCGTTGGCCGTGTTGAAGGCGATCTTGATGTTCGCGTCGATATTGAAGACGGCGTTGTTACCAATGCTTGGACGCATGCGGAGCTTTTCCGCGGCTTTGAGGTCATTCTAAAAGACAAAGATCCCCAAGCGGGTCTTGTGGTCACACCACGTGCCTGCGGTATTTGCGGCGCGTCACATTTGACCTGCGCAGCGTGGGCGCTCGATACGGCATGGGGAACAGAGGTTCCGCGAAACGCTATTCTGGCTCGTAATCTGGGACAGATTGTTGAATCGCTGCAATCATTGCCGCGCCATCACTATGGCCTCTTCATGATTGATTTTACCAATAAGAATTATTCCAAGAGTCAGTATTTCGAAGAAGCGGTCAAAAGATACTCACCATTCACAGGCACGTCTTATGAAGCTGGTGTCACCATTTCAGGGCGCCCGGTTGAAATCTATGCTCTCTTGGGTGGGCAGTGGCCGCATTCCTCATTCATGGTTCCGGGCGGGGTTATGTGTGCGCCAACACTTACCGACGTCACACGCTCTATCGCGATCCTGGAACACTTCCGCAAAAATTGGATCGAAACACTTTGGTTCGGGTGTTCCATGGAGCGTTATGAGGAGATCAAATCCTATGATGACTTCATTGCGTGGCTCGACGAGAAGCCTGAGCATGCCAATTCAGACCTAGGTCTCTACTGGCGAATGGGGATGGACATCGGTCTTCAGAATTACGGTCGGGGTCACAACAAGTTTGTAACTTGGGGATATCTTCCGCACGAAGACAAATATCAAAAGCCAACGATTGAAGGCAGAAATGCTGCCCTTATCATGAAGTCTGGTGTGTATGACGGTGCGACAGATACCCATAAAATTATGGATCAAAAATTTGCCCGCGAAGATACCTTGCATGCTTGGTATGATGAGGGCAGCGATATGGTGCATCCATTTGACAGGACCACCAATCCGATCCAGAAAAACGATATTGATATTGACGGTAAATACTCTTGGGGCACAGCTGTGAGCCATGAAGAAAATGGCCGTCTGGAAGCTGGACCACTTGCCCGTCAACTCGTAGCTGGCGGATCTCATGGCGAGGCTTGGCAACATACCGATCCATTGATTTTGGATATGTACCGCAAGATGGGCGGCCCATCTGCTTTGCTCCGTCACTTTGCCCGCATGCATGAGCTTTGCAAGCTTTATCGGGAAGCGGAGCGTTGCTTGCGCGAGTTCAAATTGACTGATCCTTGGTATATTAAGCCAACGGAAAAGGACGGTCGCGGTTGGGGTGCAACAGAGGCTATTCGCGGTGCGCTTTGCCATTGGGTCGAAATCAAAGAAGGTAAAATAAAAAACTATCAGATCATTGCGCCGACAACTTGGAATGTTGGCCCACGCTCCACAGCAGGGGAACGCGGCCCGATCGAAGAGGCTTTGATTGGAACGCCAATTGCTGATCCAACTGACCCTGTCGAGGTGGGCCATGTTTGCCGCTCTTATGACAGTTGTCTTGTGTGTACGGTGCATGCGCATGACGCCAAAACCGGTGAAGAATTGGCGCGTTTCCGAACAGCTTAGGCCTACCTGGTGACATCTCTGGAGCGAAGGTTGATTTTGATCTTCGCTCCAGACTTTCCATTTAGGGTCTAAAACATATCTGAAGAAAAAATCATGACCACAAAAACATCTGCAGAGGAATGCAAGGATAAGTACGGCGTTGCACCTGCAAATGCTGATCATGACACCCTCATCAAAATGATTGAGGATGCTTTCAAAGACGGGCTCACAACTCAGTTAGAGCCGTTTCCTGAGACCGATAGAGAGTTTTCTGCTCTCCTGGATGAGTTGCGCGCCATGGACGCAAACCAATTGCGCGCCAAATTGGATGTAAGCGGTTGGAAGCTTTCGCCACATGGCGAGGATGAGATGAGATGTCAGGAATGCATGTACTATCTCGTTCACAGACGTTGGTGTGATCTTCCAGAACTTAATCTGCCTGCCGAGCCGGAATGGTGGTGCCGGCTTTGGCGCATTTGAGCGTGCCGATGGACGACAATATGAAACCTGGATGTAATACTGCTCTAAGAAGTGTCATAGCTGGGAAGCTAAAGGCAGGCCTTAAGACTGAGGTCTTTCCGCGTGCGGAAACGTCCGAAATGGTCAACGAGTTTATCACGCGACTGCAAAACGAAGCTGGCGATGATCTGGATAAGAAACTGATCATTTCCGGGTTCACGGACTATACGATTGAAGCGCACGATATTGAACAGCCATGTGAAACTTGCATGTACTATCAGACCCATAACAAATTTTGCGATCTGCCCGAGCTGATGCTTCCTGTGGAACCGGAATGGTCTTGCCGACTATGGCGAATTTAAAACTGGCGATTATTGGCTGCGGAAACCCCAATCGTTGTGACGACGGCGTTGGAGCAACCGTTATCAATGTTCTGCGCGATGTTGAGTTGCCCGAATATGTGCAGCTCTATGACGCCGGTACAGATGGTATGGGGGTTATGTATCATGCCCGAGGTTCCACGCATTTGATTGTCGTGGATGCTCGCGCGCCGGAAGGTAATCCGGGGGCCATATATGAGGTTCCAGGGGAGGTGCTCGCAGCGCCTAAAGAGCAAAGTCTGAACTTGCATGATTTTCGCTGGGATCATGCTCTTTATGCCGGGAAGCGTATTTACGAGGATGAGTTCCCAAAGCATGTGAAAGTCTTTCTCATCGAGGCGCAATCACTGCAAATGCACATTGGGCTGACAGAAAAAGTTGCCCACGCGGCCAAAGAAGTGATCAAGCAGGTTCACAAGCTGGCTTGCATGCCGGAGCTAAAATGGCCTGAGATTTCGGTGCAGAAGGATGCATAGAGGCTGGGGGGGCAGTAATTGAGTTCTGGGATCTTTCAACAGCATCAGGACCGAGCGGCCATAGACGCCGAATTTCACTCACGACCACCACTGGACATCGATTTTTCAGAAGCTCAGGTTTGGTGCTGGGCTCTCCAGGAAATCGAGGGTAGCTCAGGAACGTGGTCAGAAGAGTTTAATCCAGCAGAACGTCATCAGATCATTCAACGTAATGATGGCATAATAAGATTTGAGAGGCACACGGAGTTTGTATCGATAACTTATGTCGGCCAAACCGCTCCAGCTTCTGAAATACTAGACTTGATCCGCAGCGCACCAGCAAGGCAGCTATCCGGTATCAAGATTACCCTATCGCAGAAATCAAATGTAGATATGGCAACTCAGTTTCCGGAGCAAAGATTGTTCGGCGGTGGGACATTTTTTGATGGGGTCGTGGTTACAACCTCATTCCGAAATAGTGATGGGTTGGTGCCTTACTATGTGACCGGTGGATTTGATGATGGGTTTGGACGCGGGCGATTGGTTAAGCGCCTAATTGATCTCGAGATCTATCGATCGATTTCCCTACTTGCTTTGCCAGTCGTTCGGATGGCTTCAGACTCTCTGAGAGAGCTTGAGGGGCGTGCGGAGGCTGCTGTTTTGGACCTCTCTATTGTCACTCGTGAAGATCTTGGGGGGGCGATAGATAGCTTGGCGATCATTCTCGCTGAAGTGGGGAGTCTTCAATCCAAGACACGTTACCGTATTGCGGCTTCGAATGCTTATTACAACATTGTGCGTTCACGTCTTGATAGTTTGGGTGAGGTGCCTATTGGCCAACGCCAGACCTTGGGGGGCTTCATTGAGCATAGGCTTGCGCCGGCTATGGGAACAATACAGGCTTTCGATCGACGTTTGGAGCAGACTTCCTTGACAGTACGATCGGCGATGGAGTTGGCCCGTACTCAGCTTGACCAGATGTCTCAAGCTCAAAATCAAAAGCTACTTTCTTCGATGGAGCACAGAACACGCCAACAAGTTCACTTGTCGCAAGCGGTTGAGGGGCTGTCTGTGGCTGCTATTTCTTACTATGGCATCGGGCTTGTGAGCTATGTCTTAAAAGGGCTACCAGATTTTACCATAAGCGATAGCCTCTTAGTTACACTATCAGTGCCCGTCATAATCACTTTGTCTTTTATCCTGACGCGCCGAGCACGCCGGCGCGTTCTGGATCTCACAGTTCAAAACCGCACGGAGAGGGATTAAACCGGATGAGTGCGACAATTTCTATAAGGCGCGGCTCTGTCTATGTTCCTGTCGGTGTTTATGAAACCTACTTTCAGGGGATCGAGGCTATAATTGCGATCATCCGTGAAGACCAATTGCTCATTATGCCGGTTCAGCATGTAAGGGCTGGGGGTAGCCTCCTGAAAATCAGAAATGCTCAAGGAGACCGCGTTGTTGCAGCGCAAGACGTTTTTGCCGCAAACGGCCTAGCGGAGTGGGTTTGCGATGACGTGACAGCCGAGTGGGACCCATCTCAGGCCGCTTTGATTTGCACCATTCCTTCATCATAAGTGCAAACTAAGTTTTCATTGTGAGTATTACGTAGACAAACCTTCAAAGTGATGCCTATTATCAAAAAACAAAAAATATGAAGCCAGTACAAGGCTTCTAGGGAAACGCGAAGAATGGTGAGCCGATCACAAGAAGAAGCCAAAGCGGCCCGAGAGGCTGTCGCCTCGGCAAGTGCGAGTGACGCCGAAAAAGCCGAAATGCTGATGGAAATCGCCATGGGCATGCAGCAAAAGCCTAAATCACTTGATGACTTGATTGAGGCAATAAAGCTTTACGATGACGCGGTGCATTTATGCCCTGAAACCGAAGGTCTTCTTTCGGCTCGGATCAAGGCTAGAATGGCAACCGCCCAAATGTCCGTTCCATCGAATGACCCCGGTTATCTTGAAGGCGCTCGTGATTCCATGAACAGCGCTTTGGAGGCTTTGCGGATTCAGGGGACGTCAGAAGAAGTTGCCGAAGCCGAAATGAATTTGGGCCTCATTTTGCAAAATTTGGCTTCCTACAACCGGGCGCCAATCACCGATTCCATTTCCGCCTATCAACGTTCTTTGCGCACCTTCAATGCACAAAAGCATCCCGCAGAATTTGCCATTCTGCAGAACAATCTCGCGACAGCCTTTATGTCAATTCCGTTTTCGGATGAGCGTTCAAAAATGCGGGAGGCTCTTGCCGTGCAAGCTTTTGAAGAGGGGTTGAAGGTCGTAACTATTGTCGACAACCCAAGTGAATATGCGATGCTGCAGAACAATCTTGGTAATGCGCTCCAGTATGTCTCTTCAAGTCATAGGGTCGAAAACGGTTTTCGGGCAATTGAGGCCTATGATGAAGCGCTGCGTGTAAGAACTTTGGAAGATACGCCTGCCGAGTACGCAAACACGATTTCTAACAAGGCGAACTGCATCGCGAACTTGCCAGATGACCCTGAAAATCCAGAGGCAGGCAATCCGGAAAACTTGAAGGAGGCAATTCGTCTTTATCGTGAAGCTCGTTCTGTCTTTAACAAGCTGGGGGACATTCACAAAGTCGAAGCTGTCAGCGGCGCTTTGGAAGAATTGGAAACCGAGATGTTTGGTAGTTCGCAGCCACTCTCAAACGTACACAAAATCAATCAATAAACATCAGAACAAAGAGGATTAAATGTCAACACTACTAATAATAGCGATACTCGGAGGCATTGCTGCCTCTTTAGCGGGAGGTGCTATGTCGGGCTGGATCATTGGTAAGGATGCCCTCGGCGCAGAAATGGCTGCTAGCATGGGCGGTCTATATGGCTTGGTCGGTGGCGCCGCCGCTGTGATTATCGGCATATTTGCACTTACGATTTTGGCAGGGGTTTAGCATGTTTTCTATGGTCATGGACTCGGTCAAACTGTTTGTAACCGGTCGCCTGTTTGCAAATTACACTCAGGTGTTCTTGCGCGGTATTCTGGCCACCCTGTTAGGGGCGGTGATCCTCGTAGGATTGGGGCAATTTGTTTCGGTGGTGATCGCGGCAGTCGTTGGTGGCGCTGTTAGCGGGTTTACTCTGCCAATTCTCTATAAAGACCTCAAATACAGGTAATCGTAAATGGCGACGTCCCCCGAAGAATCAGTTGAAAAAGATCTGCCATCTCTGTTGAGTGACATTGCAGCACTTGAGCAATTGGCTGATACTTGGCCTGAAGAGCAACGCAATGCTGCACATGCCAGAGGGGAAGCGATTGATGCCTTGAACGCCGAGGCATTTAAGCGTCTGATCAAATTACTGACTGAGGTGCCGGAATTTGGACCTGCATTGAAGGCTGCTGCATCGGACGAAATCGTTTATACGGTCTTGCGACGACATGGAATATTGAGAGCCTCTTTGTTTGAGAGGGTTGAAGCGGCTCTTGAGACCATTCGCCCGATGCTTGCCAGTCATGGCGGTGATGTCGAACTGGTAAAAGTTGAACTCCCTAAGGTTGTGGTTCGGTTTCTGGGTGCTTGTGATGGATGTCCGGCCTCGGCGCTGACATTCTACTCCGGTGTAAAGACGGCCATACAAACCCATGTGCCCGAAGCGACTGAAATTCAGCAAGTCAAAGGCATGGGCGGTGGAGAAGGTGTTCAATTTGTATCTCCTTTTGCCTCATTCCAGAAAGATGGCTGGACCGAAACCGTCAATCTAAAAGATCTGCCAGATGGGACGACGCAAACACTCGATATTGACGACCAGTCCGTTCTGCTCTCGCGCTTCGGCGATAAGATAACCTGTTTCAATAATTCGTGCGCTCATATGGGGTTTCGTCTGGATGACGGCGTTATCGACGAGGGTTTGATTACGTGTCCATTCCACGGATTTCAGTATTCGCTCGAAAGCGGAGAATGCCTGACAGCTCCTGAAGTTCAATTACAGCCGCATGGCGTTCGTGTGACACGAAATATTGTTGAAGTGCGACTGACGAGATGAGCACAGCGAAGATCTCTCTTTCCCCATCGGTAAAAGCACCAGGCTCGGTGACGACCGGGGCAAGTTTGCTCAATAAGGACGGGCCCGAGATTGTATTGGGATGGGTCGAGACTGAATTTGCAGTATCAAATGCACCCAGTCCGTCTGTCCTGTTTGGCCCTCGTGGCGCCTGCCTGCTTCCGGACGGCTCCTTATGGGTCGCTGATACCGGCCATCATCGCTTGCTGGGATGGAAAACTGGTCCAAAGGTCGATAACCAGCCAGCTGATTTATTGATCGGTCAACCTGACTTCGTTTCCGAAGGACGCAATGCCAAGGGCGCTGCGAACGCCTCAACTTTAAACGTGCCAACGGGGGTCAGCCCATGGGGGAAGGGGCTTGCTGTTGCTGACGCTTGGAACCACCGGGTCTTGCTTTGGAAAACCGTGCCAGTCGATGACAATCAACCTGCCGATATTATATTGGGACAGATCAATGCGAATGATGTCCTTGCCAATTTCGGCAAGGATCAACCTCAGGCGAATTCGATGCACTGGCCTTATGGGGTCGCGGAAATTGATGGCCGGCTCGTGGTTAGTGATAGCGGGAACCGGCGCGTTCTGGTCTGGAATGATCCTGAAGTGACAGGGCAACCTGCCGATTTGGTCATAGGTCAGGCGACTTTTGATGAGCGACATGAAAATGCGGGTCAAGAGGTCGGTCCCGCTGGCATGCGCTGGCCACATGCGACCGCTTTCTGGAATGGCCATTTCGCGGTCACGGATGCAGGGAACAATCGAGTCATGCTTTGGACTGGGTTTCCGACACAAAACGGCCAAGCGTGTGATCTCGTATTAGGGCAGTCAGACTTCTCAGAATGCGACCACAATCAAAAAGCATATTATCCTGACGCAAAGGCTTTGAATATGCCTTATGCGATCACCGTCAATGGCGATCAGCTTTTGGTCGCTGATACAGCAAATTCGAGACTTCTGGGTTGGCAAGATTGCGCGATGAACTCAGACGCCAATCGATTGATGGCACAACCTGATTTTGCATCAAAAGGCGATAATGGCTGGGGTGTCGCCAGGCGCGATAGTGTTTGTTGGCCTTATGGTTTGACCTGCCATGACGGGATGGCCGTCGTCTCCGATAGCGGAAACAACCGGATTTTATTGTGGCGGATTGAGCCATGATGAGCGATGGAGCACACGCGGTTGATGCCATCCCCATAAAAGGAGAGGCCATTCTTATTCGCGGTCAGGTTCAAGGCGTCGGTTTCCGGCCAACGGTCTGGAAACTGGCAACGGATCTCGGTTTGCGCGGTGACGTGTGCAATACCGCAAATGGTGTTTTGATCCACCTCTGGGGAGACAGCATTGACCAGTTTGTCACCTCACTGCCTGAAGCATTACCGCCACTGGCTAAAATTGATCGGCTGACCAGAGAACAGATAAGCGACAATGCTCCCAACGGTTTTGAGATTATCGCCACAATAGGCGGAGACATGCGCGTCTCGATCACGCCGGATGCAGCAAGCTGTACGGACTGCAATACTGAAAGCTTTGACGCGTTTGAGCGTCGCTATCGATATCCCTTTACCAATTGCACAAATTGCGGCCCACGGTTCTCGATCATTGATGGCGCCCCTTATGACCGCGAAAAAACAAGCATGCGGGCATTCTCTATGTGCGCCGATTGCCAGCAAGAATACGACAATCCGAAAGATCGCCGCATGCACGCTCAGCCAGTGGCGTGTCACGTTTGTGGCCCGAAAGCCTGGATTGAAAAACTAGGGGGAGGTGTAGTCAATTGCGAAGCCTTCTCCATGATGGATGACGTTGATGCCACGGGCGGAATGTTGATGATGGGTCATATTGTGGCCATCAAAGGCATTGGCGGTGTTCATCTAGCTTGCGACGCGACAAAGGCTGACGTGGTAGCGAGCCTTCGGGCCAAGAAAGGCCGCAAAGATAAAGCCTTCGCTCTTATGGCAAAGACGGTCGATATCATTCGCCAATATTGCGAGGTTAGCGAGGCTGAGGAAGCGGTACTCAAGAGTGTTGCGGCTCCAATCGTGCTGTTGAAAGCCAAACCGGGCACCCTTCCTGAGGTCGTTGCCCCAGGGCTAAACCGCCTCGGGTTTATGCTCCCTTATACGCCTTTACATCACTTAATGTTGCGGCGCATGAAGCGCCCAATCGTGATGACATCGGGAAACAAATCAGGCGCCCCGCAATGCATAACCAATGAACAAACCCGGAAAGACTTGGCACAGATTGCAGATTTTGCCTGTCTGCATGACCGGGATATTATCAACCGCGTGGATGACAGTGTCGCCAGTGTCGTAGCTGGACGTGAACGCGTGATCAGACGTGCCAGAGGCTATGCCCCTCAATCATTGGATCTGCCTGACGGCTTTGTCGATGTGGACGACCTATTGGCCATGGGGGGGGACTACAAAAATACGTTCTGTCTGGTCAAAAATGGTCAAACGATATTAAGCCAGCATTTGGGGGATATGGAGCATCCGGCTGCCCGAGACGAGGCTGTTCGGAACTTGTCTCTTTATCAGAACTTATTCGATCACAAGCCCAATGCGATCGCAGTTGATGCACATCCTGCCTTCGCATCTTCAGAGGCCGGACGGGGCTTGTCGCGTGAGCGCGAGATTCCGTTGATCGAAATCCAGCACCACCATGCCCATATCGCATCCTGTATGGCCGAGAACAATTGGCCACTGGATGCAGGCCGGGTTTTGGGCGTTGCGTTGGACGGAACAGGGTGGGGGCCTGACGGAACCGTTTGGGGTGGGGAATTCATGGCTTGTGACTACCGTTCATATGAAAGGCTGGGGCAATTCAAACCCGTCGCACTTCCCGGCGGAGAACAGGCCGTTCGCCAACCGTGGCGGAATGCTTATGCCCATATTCGCGCAGAAATGGGTTGGGCTGAGTTTGCAATGAATTTTGCCGACCTCGATATTTTCAAATACTTGAACGAGGCCCCAAGAGAGACCCTTGATGGGATGATGGCTAGCGGCACACAGTCGCCACTTGCCTCCTCATGCGGACGATTATTTGATGCTGCTGCCGCTATTACGGGGCTCTTGAGGGATGAGCAGTCCTATGAGGGGCATGCCGCCATGCTATTTGAAGCGTCGATAGACCCCGCTGCCTTAAATGAGCCGGACAGTTTGAAATATCCATTTTCTATTCCGCTGCATCAGGAAACAAGGATGCCCTATATTGAACCTTTGGGGGCCTGGCGCGCCATGCTTGGAGACTTGGTCGTTGGAACACCGATTGGGACAATTTCCGCGCGTTTTCACAGAGGCCTTGCAAGTGTCATTGTGCAAATGGTGGCGAAGCTCTCAGGCTCGGATCGAAAATTTGAAACCATCGCGCTAAGTGGGGGCTGCTTCCAGAACAGAACGCTGTTTCAGCTCGTTCACGATCAACTCCAGTTCCTAGGCTATCGTGTTTTAAGCCACTCACAAATTCCCGCCAATGATGGCGGTCTATCCCTTGGTCAAGCGGTTATCGCCGCTGCCTCACTTCAACCCAGTCCTCAATAGGAGAATATTTATGTGCCTTGGTATTCCCGGACAAATAATTTCGATTTCTGATGCGACCAAGAAGCTAGGTATGATCGATGTTTCAGGTGTTCAGCGAGAGGTCAATCTTGCCTGTATCATGCCAGAAGATGGCAATATTGATGCTCTGATCGGTGAATGGGCCCTTGTGCATGTGGGCTTTGCGATGAGCCGCATTGATGAAGAGGAAGCAGCCAAGACGATGGAGGTCTTGTTGATGTTGGGGGAGGCTCAAGAAGAAATCGAAGCCATGCGCCGCTCACAATTAGCCATGGAAAAGAACGGATGAAATACGCAAGCGAATTTCGTGATCCCGTTGCAGCAAAGGGCGCGCTGGCGGCGATCGAACGCGTCGTAGGCGAAATCGGTGCAACACCCGAAAAGCCAATCCGCATTATGGAAGTTTGCGGGGGACATACGCATGCGATTTTCAGGTATGGACTGGATAAGCTAACCCCGCCGGCTTTGGAGTTTATTCACGGACCCGGTTGTCCTGTTTGTGTTCTGCCAATGTCGCGCGTCGACGACTGCTTAGAATTGGCTGAGCGCCAAAATGTCATTTTTACGACTTTTGGCGATGCGATGCGCGTCCCGGGAACCAAAAAATCAATGTTGCAGGCCAAAGCCGAAGGCGCGGACATTCGCACGGTCTATTCTCCGCTCGACGCTTTGGAACTTGCACGGCGCAATCCTGACAAAGAGGTTGTTTTCTTTGCGTTGGGGTTTGAAACAACCACGCCATCAACCGCGCTTTGCGCGCAACAGGCAGCAGCAGAAGAGCTCACTAATTTTTCCCTGTTTTGCAATCACATTACCGTACCAGAACCCATAAAGGCGCTCTTGGAAGACCCCTATATGGAACTCGATGGCTTTGTCGGGCCGGGGCATGTCTCAATGGTGATCGGTATTGAGCCTTATCGGTTTATTGCCCGCGATTATAAAAAGCCAATTGTTGTCGCGGGATTCGAACCGCTCGATTTGCTCCAATCCGTCCTGATGGTTTTGGAGCAAGTCCGTGACGGCCGGGCCGATGTTGAAAACCAGTATGCGCGCATTGTACCGGATAATGGAAACGCTGTTTCCATTGCCGCATGCGCTGACGTCTATGAACGCCGCGAAACTTTCGAATGGCGCGGCCTTGGCGAAATTGACAAGTCTGGCCTGAAGATGCGCGAAAAATATGCTGCTTTCGACGCTGAACGAAAATTTGAAATCGGGTATGGCCGTCCGCGGACTAAATATGAAGAGCCAGAGGGATGCGAATGCGGTGCTGTGATGACCGGCAGGATGAAGCCTCAACAATGCCCGCAATTTGGCACTGGGTGTACGCCTGACATGCCTCTTGGTGCCCTTATGGTGTCCTCAGAAGGTGCTTGCGCAGCTTATTATCAATACGGTGGAGTGCGCACACAAGTGGAGAGCGCAGAGTAATGGCAGCACCTGCGACATCTGCACCGACAAAACGGCGAACGCTGCGCGCTGAATATGTCACCATGGCTCATGGCGGGGGTGGTCGCGCAATGAGGGATTTAATCGATGATGTTTTTACATCCGTCTTCGAACCTGAAAGCCACGAAGACCAGGCCCGCCTTAGTGAAGCCGCGCTATCTGAAGCCGGCGCGAAACTCGCCTTCACAACTGATGGGTTTGTTGTCGACCCTCTTGAGTTTCCTGGCGGTGACATTGGAAAACTGGCTATCTGCGGAACTGTGAATGATCTTGCTGTTGGTGGCGCACGCCCGCTTTGGCTATCGGCGGGATTTATTATCGAAGAAGGTACTGAAGTAACTTTGCTCAGACGCCTTGTTGCGACGATGAAAGAAACGGCTGATTCAATCGGTGTAAAGATTGTGACCGGGGATACGAAAGTTGTGGAACGCGGTAGCGCTGACAAGGTCTTCATTACGACAGCAGGTATTGGCGTTATCCCTCCTGGCGTGCTCCTTCACGCTGGCGCGGTTGAGCCTGGCGATGTCGCAATCGTAAACGGTTATTTGGGCGATCATGGCGCAGCCATAATGGCAGCGCGCGGTGACCTCGCCTTGAAGACAAACATTACATCTGATTGTCAATCATTGGCTGGTCTCATGGAGGCTGTCACAAAAGCCGTCCCAAGCACACGCTGCGCCCGAGACGCAACAAGAGGAGGATTGGCCTCCGCCTTGAATGAGATTGCGGAAGCATCAGGCACGCATATTGTTATCGAAGAAACGCAATTTCCCATTCGAAAAGAGGTCAAAGGCGTGTGCGAGATTCTAGGCCTAGATCCTCTTTATCTGGCTAATGAAGGCACTCTGGTCGTTTTTGTTCCTGAAGAAGATGCGGAGGTCGCGTTGAACGTGATGCGAAACCTTCCGGCAGGTAAGGATGCGGCAATTATAGGAAGAGCCACATCAGGCACACCAGGGCGTGTGGAAATGACGACCATATTTGGCGGTGGGCGCATTGTTGACATGCTCGTCGGCGCGCAACTGCCAAGAATTTGCTAGGAGGGTCGACGTGATAGGTTTTCTACTTCTCGGGTTTCTCATAGGAATGAGCCATGCGCTCGAAGCGGATCATCTGGCGGCCATAGGCACGATGATGACCGACACGAAGAAGTCCAAACGATCCTTGGCTTTCCGAGGTGCAGTTTGGGGGCTTGGCCACACCATTACGCTGTTTGCGATTTGCACAAGTGTCATCTTGCTTGGTTTGAAGTTGACGGAACGCATGAGCGCCGCATTGGAGTTTGGGGTAGGGGTCATGCTGATAGTGCTGGGCGTGGATGTCTTTCGGCGGTTTCGCAAAAAGAAGTTACATTTTCACGGTCATCAACATGAGGATGGCGCGAAACATATGCATGTCCATTCGCATGCAGACTCGAAGGAGACGCACAATCTTGACCCGCACGTCCACGATCATCCTGAAGGGTTTCCAGTCAAGGCCTTGTTCATTGGCCTTATTCATGGTGCGGCCGGATCAGCAGGTCTTTTGGCTTTAGCGGTGGCCGCAACACAAAACGTGTCCACAGCGGTGTTTTACGTCCTAAGTTTTGGACTGGGATCTATCTTGGGTATGGCGGCACTGACATATGTCGTCGCTTGGCCATTGAAATGGGTGGATAAAGGCATGGGATGGATGCATGCCGGATTAAATACCGCCGCTGCCGGGTTAGCCATTGCCATGGGAACTTATATTTTGGTTGAGACCGGCCCGCTCGCTTGGGGAGTAGTCTAATGCATGAGTTAGGGCTGACAAAGAACATTGTCGCCATTGTGACGGAACATGCCAAAGGCCGTCAGGTTAAAAGGATTTGTCTGTCTGTAGGCCCCCAAGCGTGTGTAGAGTCTCGGGCCCTGGAGTTTTGTTTTGGTATCGTGGCCGAAGGTACGGTTGTTGAAAATGCGACACTAGAGATTGTCTCCGCTGAGGGCGATACATTTTTAATAAAAGAGTTTGAAACAGAGGAGGCTGCGTAATGTGCGGAACATGCGGATGTAGCGATACGGAAAATGCTGTCACAATAACGGACCCTGAAACCGGCGAAACGCAGATCGTGCGTCCGGGGTCGATTTTAGATGAAACCCAGAGCGCAGCACCGCATGATCATCATGCCCATGATGGTGACCATGATCACCATCATCATGAAGGGGATGACAAGCCGCATGTGCATGGCCCTGGCGGTGAAATTATCAGCCTTGAAACGGCGGTACTCCAAAAGAACGATCAGATCGCTCTGCAAAATAGAGGATGGTTTGAGGGGCGAGGAGTCTTGGCGCTCAATCTTGTGAGTTCTCCGGGTGCAGGTAAAACCACACTCCTCGAAGCGACAATTTCAGCCATAAATGATGAGTTGGATATTGCTGTTATAGAGGGCGACCAAATGACGGCCAATGACGCAAACCGCATTCGAGAAGCTGGCGCAAAGGCGCTCCAGATCAATACGGGTGCGGGATGTCATTTAGAAGCGGACATGATCTCTAGTGCCGTAAAAACTCTCAACCCCGCGGCAGGTTCGATCTTGTTTATTGAGAATGTTGGCAATCTAGTCTGTCCCGCGATGTTCGATCTTGGAGAACACATGAAGGTTGCGATAATCTCGACGACTGAAGGAGAAGACAAGCCGTTGAAATACCCTCACATGTTTCGAGCATCGGACCTTGTGATCGTGAACAAAATGGATTTGGCACCGCATGTTGATTTTGATGAAGAGGCCTGCCTTGCGAATATCAAGGCGGTGAACCCTGACGCAAAAGTTCTGTTGCTGTCAGCCAAGTCCAACCAAGGTATGGATCAGTGGCTTGCATTCTTGAAAAGTGAGGTGAACGCACCCAGAGTTCGAGCGGTACGGTGAATCGCTCGGCAATTCATTTGCTCAGTTATATAGTCAATCATCGTTCTTATGCGGCGGCTTGGATTTGTGCCACCCGGATAAACGATTTGCAGCTGGGAACTGGTCTTGGGCGCCATTATTGGCCGTGCGGTTACCCGAAATAGTGATCGTCCGTTCCCGGCCTTTCACTGAGCTTGGACATATTGGATGCATGCACTTCAGAGAATGCTGCGTGTTTGAGTTTGTGTAACCCAAACTCCAGAAAGTTGCTGGTCTGCTCCCCAAAAAGTGGTCCATTATTTGAGTTAGTCTGGCTTCAGATTGACCTGCTCCCCATCTCTGGGCCACCCGGTTGGAGGATTTTCCGGGCTTCAGGCGCAAGCTGGCTGTTCGGCCTTCTCGCGTTTCATGAGCGCTTTCGGGACTTTGTAGCCGATCGCGCTGTGTGGTCTTACCTCGTTATAGTCTCTACGCCAAGCTTCCAGTTTTGAGCGGGCATCTTCGAGCCCCATGAACCAGTGCGCGTTCAGACACTCCGCTCTGAACTTGCCATTGAATGACTCGATGAAGGCATTGTCTGTCGGTTTGCCAGGTCGTGAGAAATCCAGAATGACATCGTTCTGATAAGCCCAGAGGTCGAGGTCTCGAGAAATGAACTCGGGACCATTGTCGGCCCTGATAGATTTGGGATAACCGAACAGTTTGCAGGCATGTTCAAGTGTCTGCACGACATCTTCTCCTTTATAACTGAACCGTGGATCGACCACGGGAGAGAACCGTGAGAACGTATCCACGACGGTCAGAATCCTGAGTTTGCGACCCGTGACGAGTTGATCGTGAACAAAGTCCATGGCCCAGGTCTCATTGACCGCTGTCGCATCTTTCCGATCGTCTCGGAGCTTTGCCTTGACCCGTCGCTTCGGTGTTTTGTTCCGTAGTTGCAGGCCCATCTCGTGATAGAGGCGATAGATCCGCTTTGCATTTACAGGCCAGCCTTCGCGCTTCAGCATGACATGGATGCGCCGATAACCGTAGCGAACACGGGTTTCGGCAATCTCTTTGATCCGCCTTTTCAAATCGGCCTGATCGCTGCGAATGGTTTTGTACTGCTGGGTAGAGCGATGCGCCTGCATGACCCGGCACGCGCGGCGTTCACTGACCCGCCAAACAGACATCATGTCTTTCACCAATTCGCGTTTACGACCAGGCCTTAGAGCTTTCGTTTGATAACATCCTGAAGCATCGCCTTGTCCAATGACAGGTCTGCTACAAGCCGCTTGAGCCGTGCGTTCTCTTCGTCCAGTTGCTTCAACCGCTTCATCTCCGACGGCATCAGACCACCATACTTTTTGCGCCAGTTGTAAAACGTCGCCTCGGCAATCCCGGCTTTGCGACAGACTTCTGCAATGGGCGTTCCCTCCTCAGCCTGACGTAAAATGAACGCGATCTGCGCGTCTGTGAATTTAGATTTTCGCATCGAATCTTCCTTCTCCCTGACGGGATCATAAATGGAAAATTCCAACCTTAAATGGCCCGAAAATCAGGGGTCAGGTCACATCTCTCAAACCGCTATTTTGCTTCTGATCAAATGAAGGCGCAGCGACCGTTTTAGGGCGTTTTAAGTCGCCCATATCGACCCTCGCCTATGGCAAAAAAGGGCCAAATCTAGTCGTTCTGACTAATTGTGGGCCACAAGTGTTGGGCTTCAGAAGGCAGATCGAAACTTTGATTTGACGCTGCAGACCTCTTCGAACGCGTTGGGGTCTTCAGCGACCTTCAAGAGGACCCAGGCTGGCAGATCCAAACCTCGAGACGCTTTCAAGAAAATCTCGAAACTTGTTGCTCCGTTCTGCTCAAACTTGCAGATTTGCGACTGATTTAGCCCCACACGAGCACCAAGCCCTGTTTGAGTTAGTTCCAAGGCTCTTCTGTTTATACGTATAAGACGTCCCAGTTTTCTCTGGGTGTCGTCAATGCTCGTAACGTGCACGAGCTCCCTAGGAGCAAGTTGGATGGACATTCTTGTCCCCCCTTTCTTCTGTCTCCGTCTCCTTTTCCGCCATAGGCACTCTACAGCTTCCACCTCAAGTGAACGCTAGCTGACCATAACTAGTTACGCAACTTGTCTTTGAAATGAATCGATTTATTTAGGCTATATTATTCTCCGCTTAGGCGAAAAACAGACTGTATTTGAGGATGACAAATCGCGACAAGCTGTCGCAGTTGCTCTTTTTCGGCCCCGTTTGACGCAGTTTTAATATCGTCACCCATAATTTATAAATCACGCCAGGAATGAAATATTCATTCTGAGAATAATTCATTCTGAAATCAATTTTTCGAAACACTTGCAGAATATTTGCCGAAAATTGGCCAATATTGACGAATGATGAATAGCACCCGTTAATTTCCAGGCTTCGTGAAGACCGCGTCTTCCTTAAACCTGGAGTTACGCAAATGGCGTTTGGTTCTATTCTTAAGTTTTCTTTTAGTCGAGGGCTCGGCGCTGTCGGTGCGCTAGGCGCAGCAGCGCTTGCGGGCACCGTGCTGGCCGGGGTCGCTATGGCGGGCGGCGACACGACATTCGCAGCCGCCGAAACCCAGCTTGGCGATTGGCTGGCTGGTTCGGGTGGGCGGATCATCACGCTTATCGCGCTTGGTTATGCCGCCGCCGGCGCAATCGCGCGTATGTCGATTGGAACAATCCTTGTGCCAGCAGGTATCGGGCTCTTGGTTGGCATTGGCGGGCCGATTGTCCTCACCGCTGTCGCGGCCGAGCTTCCAGACGCGCCCGCGCAAATCGAAGCGCAAATCCAAACTGTAGATGCGGCGTCTCTACCTCTTGAGGCGTCCTGAGAGATGAAACGGTCCCGGTCCATCTGGCGTCTTGAAGCCTCCGACTTCGCCGCTGGCAGCCTCTCCCTCAAGCCGGGGCCGTTTCAACCCAACTTCTTTATCGCATGGAGCCCTCGATGAGTGAGCGAACTTACAAAGTCCCCCGATGGCTCGATCTTCCAGAAAAGATTCTGGTGTTCACCGTTGACGAGTTTCTCGCCTTTGTCGGGGTCGCTGGCGCTCTGATCATGTTCTCTGAAATCTGGATCGCCATGCCGACAGCTGCACTGGTCGTTGTGGGCATGCGCAAGTTTAAAGGCGGAGAGAACTCTGCCAAGCTTCTGCATTGGCTCTATTGGATCCTGCCCGACACGGTGATGCGCTGGAAAGCAATTCCGCCGTCCCATGAACGCATCTTGGCGGGGTGACGGACATGACGCCCGATAACGCCCTTGTTCAACTCGGCACGGTTGGCCGACAGCGAAACGTCGCCTTTGTCCTGTTGCTCGTTGCGCTTGTCGCGATTGTCATTCTGTCCTTGTCGGTGACAGCTAAGAAAGACCAGATCATTCTGGTGCCGCTGACCAATCACCCGATGACGGTTGAGGCTGGCAAAGTCCGCCGCGATTATCTGCGCGAAACCGCGATCACAATCAGTTACTTCTTTGAGAACATCACGCCAGAAACGGCTGAGTATTTCGAAGAGCGCATCCTGTCGGTGACCCACCCCTCGGCAAGAGGACGGATTTCGGCAGGTCTGCAGGAAACCGTGGAACGCTGGCAGGATGGATCCTCATCACGCGCCTGGTATCCGCGCGATGTCTATGAGGATCCAAAGACCCTCTATGTCGAGGTCACCGGAGAACTCAGAACCTTTGTCGGGATGAAGCTTGTCGATCAGCGACAAATGACGCTCGCCATGCAGTTCTTCCAAGAAGGCTACTCGCTTTACCTCCAGGACATCAAAGAAATCACACCACAAGAAGGGCTTGGCGCCCGTGTTCGCGCCGAGGCGATGACCGATGCTCAATAGATTATTGCTCGCCGCAGCCGTCATACCGGCCATTATACTGTCTGCAAATGCGCAACAGGTGATCGAGCCAGCGCCGAATGGCGTCGTTACGCTCGACGCGTCGCGGACGGGTATGACCCGGATCGCGTTCGAGGATGACCGCGCCGCATCCGTCCAAAAGATCGCGGAAGGCGATCCTGAAGGTGACTTCTCAGCCACCAAAGATATGGCGACCGGCGATCTTTACGTTGTCATCGGCGAGAACGCCCTGGGAAACCTGTCCTTTTTCGTCACCACAGAAGGCGGGCAAACCTATCAGGTCATGATGGGCGTGCGTGATGTGCCTACCTTGCAGGTGGAGATCGCAGCGCCTCAAAATAATGATCCCTCGCTTGAGCGGGGCGAAAATGTCCTCGCTGCAAACCTTTCGATGGGCTCCACGGCTTCTATCGGGCCCGTCGAAACCCCTGTTGTCGATCTGTCATCGGTTTTGATCCGAGCCATGTATTCAGGTGCGCGGGTGACTGGCTTTGAAACAAGGCGCTATCGCCGGCTCGATTGGCTTGAAGGCCCGCTTTCAGCCCAGGGCTTTTCGCAACGCGGCGTAATTGAATGGGCCGGGAATGGCGCCACCGGCTACGCCGTCACCGTTCGCAATGAAGCCACCGCGCCAACACGCATCAATTATGGGCGTCTCGCCGTGTTCAACGTGGTCGCTGCAACCGGCGATCAAGACCCTGTAGCGCGCCGACAAACCGCTCAAATCTTCCTCGTCGTTAAAGGAGGTCAGCCATGAGCGAATTTTCAGACACTGATATTCACGCGAATAAAAGGTTCGCCAATCGCCAACGTTTCCTCGCATTCGGCCTGATCGGGATATTGTTCGCAGGCGGCCTCGCTTATGTGCTGATGGCCCCGTCCAACCCGGAAGACAGGGCCCGCGAAGCGGCCAGCAAGACAAGATTGTCGTCCGTCGATCCACGCGATGCAGAAGCGCAATGGGTGACCGGCGGCGAAGCCCGGCTCAAATTCGTAGAAGAGCAATTGGCAGCCATTAGCAGCCAGGTCGCTCAACCTGACGCAGGCATCACGCCCGAAACCGCCCGCGAAATCGAAGACCTTCGGGCTGAGATGCTGCGCCTTCAACGCTCGAATGATGATCTGACACGCCGTTTGAGCGTCGCGCGCCCACCCGTTTCTCCAGCCACTGCCACACCGGATGGGGAGCTCGCGGCGTCAGCACCCGCTGCTCCTCAAATCCGGCGCCGCCGCTCGGTTCAGATCGAAAGGTTTGAGCCGAGCGACGGCGACCTCGCCGCTGAACCGATTGCGTATCGATCAGCTGTCGCAACGCAGATGGAGGCGTTTGCGCGCCCTCCAATGGAAACGACGCTTGGTCTCACCCGCGGCGATGTTGCCGACTGGGTGCCGACCAATGCTTATGCGCCAGCGACTTTCCTGGTTACGGTCGATATGCCCGCCGGATCGGAAGACACAAGCGATCCGCTCCCCGTCCTTCTCCGCATCACGGGGCCCGCTAAATCTGTCCTGGAAGATGGCGCCCCGCTGGAGACCAATCTCACAGGATGCCAGGTGAATGGTGCGGCAACGCCGGATCTCTCCTCTGAACGCGTTCTTATCCGTCTTCAGAAAATGACATGTCTGCGCGAGAGCGGAGAGGTCGTTGAGACCGCAGTCGAAGGTTATGTCGCGCAATTTGGCAAAGTCGGTGTGCGCGGCCGGGTTATTCGCCGCGAGGGCGCCTTCATCAAACAGGCGCTGCTCGCCTCCTTTGTGGGCGGTTTTGGCGACGCGCTTGGCGCGAATACGCAGCTCGCCTACACGCCTTATACAGGCACAGAAGACCGAAGCCTCAGCCCGGAAGAACTGATCCGCGGCGGTGTCGGGGGCGGGCTGTCATCAGCGTCCGACAGGATCGCCGATTTCCTGATCGAGCAGGCAGAAGATTATGACAGCGTCATTGAGCTTCCCGCCGGTGTCGCCGTTGAGCTTGTCTTTGTCTCAGGATCAACGGTGCGCGATGTCCATGATGCGGGAGGTCAGCCATGATCCGGCGCGCGCTCTTATCTCTCAGTCTCGCGGCTTTCAGCATGTCGGCACATGGCGACGAAGCTGTCATTCGCGCGGCGTTTCCAAACACGGCGATCCAGACCGTCGATTGCGCGCTGGCCGCGCCGCTTTGCGAAGTGGTGGCGGGAAAATCGGTCTTCTACACCACGCCCGATGCGCGCATCATGGTGATTGGACGGGTCTTTGACTTACAGCTTGGACGTTCGCTGACCGATGACCGCCTTGATGCTCTGGATGGCGGGCAAGCGTCGGTTCGCACCGCTTCGGTTGCAAGCCGGCCGCCGCAGGCTTTACCCGGCGGCCTCGGCCAGGCCTTTCGGCCGGAAGATGCAATTGTAACAGGCGAGGGGCCACGTCATCTTTCGGTTCTCGCCGATCCTGGCTGCCCTTACTGCGCGCAGCTCGCGGACGCCGTAATTGCGCTCGGCGATGTCCAGGCCGACGTCTATCTGGTCGGCACGGTGGGCGGGCGCGCCATCCCAGAAGCGGTCTATTGTGCGCGTGATCCCGAAACCGCGCTCTATCAAGCCTATATGCGTGCGCTCCAGCCCGGAGCCTCATGCGAACGCGCCATGGCCGTTGCGCGCAACGAACGCGCGGCGCGCCAGCTCGGCCTGTCGGGCACGCCAATTCTTATCCGAGACGACGGCGCCATTCGCTACGGCATGTTGCCGCCGGAAGAACTCGATGCCTGGCTGAAAGGAGCTGAATAATGCTTGGAAGTCTCGAACTCTTGGCCGCAGGGGCCTGTATGGGCGGCTCGATGACGGGGTTTGCGGTCAGCCGCGACCGTGAACCGGGCTCTGCCTATACATACAATCTGATCATGATGGTGATTGGAACGCTCGCAGCGAGCCTTGCTTTCATGCACCGGAGCGCTGGCTTCGACACGATATACCTCGCCGCCGCTGCGCTGATTGCCGGAAGCCTCGCCGTCGCTGCCATCCGCGCTTTTGCAACCCGCCAGCACAGCATCGGTGTCTACCTCGCAGCCTTAAGCGCCGCGGTCGCCTTCGCCCTCTCTCAAACGCTCTCATCCGCCGTCGCCGTTTCAAGCACGGCAAATTTGATGAGCTGAGCCTTCCAAGGAGCCAAACCCATGCGTCTGTCTTTAATTGTCTTAACGCTCTTCTCTCTTGGAGGCTGCTCAAGTTTTGGCGGTGTCCTCTCATCAGAAACAACATGGTTTCAGGACTGGAGCTGTCAGCGCCAGGACGGGGTCTGCGCCCGCACCGATACGATCGATCAGATCACCATCACCGAACTTGGCGGCGATCCGGCAGAGGCCGGCCCCGTATCAGGATATCCAATCGAGACGCTGCCGCTCTCGGCAACGCCGGAGCTCTTACAAGATGTGCGCCCCTTGGACCGGGACTTTTTCGAAAGCGAGATTGAGCAGGGGCGCCCCTTCCTTGAGACGAGCTTTGCAGACGAGCAGGCGCTTGCCGCCAGCGCCGTGCTCGGCGGTCCAAGCGCCTTCAGCATTGATGCGGTGATGTCGGGCAGATCGGACGCCAACAGTGCCCGGGAAGATGATCCCTTTTTATCCGCCTTTCCAGAAGCTGCCGCCAGCGCGCAGTTTGCCGTTCTGCGCGACAGGCTTGGCGATGTGATAGAAACCGGCTTATCCGACGAGCCGGCCCCAGAGCCCGCACCGCTGCTAACCGCATCCGTTGATACGGGCGGTGAGCGCTTAAGCGACGCTCTGAACGTCTCTGCGCTCAGCGACGTCAAGGCTTTAGACGCAAACTCTGATGTTTCAGAGTTCAAGGAAACTGGGATCAGCGCTGCGTCATTGACCGCTGGACGGGTAACTCGGACCATAGTCAGCCATAACGGCGTCGAGATACCGCCTGACGAGCGGGTGACCGAACTTGTGGACCCCTTCCGCGGGGTGCCGACCGCGCTAAAGGGCGGGGCTGAAACAACCACCGTCATCACCGCATCTGCTGTGAGTGAAGCCACGCGCCGGGTCTCGCCGTCGAAGGAAGAGATCACAAGCGACCCAATACCAGCCTTCGTCGAGGCTGCCGAGACCGGCCCACGGCGAAAAGCTGCAAAAATTCTACCTGTGGTGATTTCGGCCTTTGTTGATGCTCGCGGCGTTTTCCATGAACGCAAAATCATCTGGCTCGAAGTTGAACCTGCCGACTGGGTGCTCGACTGATGGCGTATGATCACCATCACGCAGACGCCGCTGCGCGCGAAGAAGGCTACGCGCCCGATAAGGCCAAGATTGGCGGTGTTCTGGAACGCGCTTCAGCCTGGCTCGGACGGATCGGCGGCGGGCTTCTCGGGGCGGACGGGTTTGTTGAGAGCTTCCGGGAGTTGGAACATCGCGACCGGCTGAGCGCGATGTTGCCTTACCGCATGTATGATCCAGAAACCATGCTCTTTCACAATCGCGCCTCGACCGGGTGGATTGTTGAACTCGCCCCGGTCGCAAATGGCGATGACAGCTTCATCTCGCTCTTAAAAGAGTGGGCGACCGAAGACTCAATGACGCGGGGCGTGGTTCAGTTCATCAATTGGTCTTCCCCACGTATTGCGCCCATCATTGAAGACTGGGCGGCCCCGCGCCGGGCCCGCGGCGGTGTTTACGGCGCAATTGCCGACGCGCGCGCTGAGCTACTTGAAAAAGCCGCCTGGACGAGCCTCACCAATGCATCGCCTTTTCTGGTGCGCGAATGGCGCGCCTTCGTGGCGCTGTCCTTTCCCGGCAAACCAAGCGCCGCGGATGTGTTCGAGCTTCAGGCTTTGCGCGATAAACTGGAGGGCACGCTCGGGACCGCGCGCGTGGCGCATGGCCGCCTCGATGGCTCAGGCCTCGTCGCCCTCATGGATGATGTGCTCAATCCAAGACGCGGCGCATGGGGCACTGAAGCGCGCTTCGATGAGAAACGCATGTTGGATGTTCAATGCGTTCGCGATGATACCGAATATGCCGTCGGATCCAGCGGGCTCGGCGTTAAAACCGAGACGCTTAATCCGAGATCCCTGGAAGTTGAGCGCGATGCTTTTGAATGGCGCATGTTTCAGATCCGCGCCTATCCGCAGCTAATTTCCAGCTGGACCGCGCCGCTCCTGATCGGCCATCCGACCACGGACACGCTGCGCCATTCCGGCTCAGTGCTCTCCTGCATGACCCTCAGCTTTGGCGGCGCAGATCTTACGAATTCCTATGCGTCGACCAAGCTTGCCTCTTCGGTCCGCTCTGCTGAAGGCCCGATGGCGAAAATCGATCCATCGCTCGGAGAAAAAGCCCAGGATTGGCGCGATGTGGTGAGCGAGCTTCAATCCGGCGATCGGCTTGTGCGCGCCGCCCATACCGTCGGCGTGCTCGCGCCAGCTGAAGACATTGAGAAAGCCGACCGGTCGGTGCGCTCGATCTATAAGAATCTCGGCCTCGACATCGCCAAAGGCAGCCGCATCCAGAGACCGCTCCTCGCCGCCTGTATGCCGATGAATGGCGGGGACGGCGCGATCAAAGATCTCAAGACACTGCAACTGACCCGGCGCATGGTGGCCCAGACCGCAATCGCGCTGGCCCCGCTGCATGGCGAGCCGCGCGGCTCTGATCAACCGGTTCTGCTCATGGTTGGCCGCCGCGGCCAGCCCTGGATGTGGTCGCCCTTCCAGAATGTCGGGGAAGGCAACCACAATGTCGGCATCTTCGGCGCGTCAGGCTCTGGCAAGTCTGTTTTGCTGCAGGAACTCGCGAGCGCCCATGCCGCCACTGGCGATGTCGTGGTCGTGCTGGATGATGGTTATTCTTTTGCTCAGTCCGCGCGGCTACAGGGCGGCAAATGCGTGACGTTTTCAACGGAGAAAAAGGTCTCGCTCAACCCGTTCAGCCTGTTCGGCGATGGGCTGGATTCCGACGGCGAGCGCGACGCCAAAGTCGGCATTACCGGCTTCATGCTGGAAGCAGCCTTTCAGGGAGAGAAACCCGATCCCGCTGAGCGCGGTCTGATGATGGAGGTCGTTGAAAGCGTCTGGGCCGATCATCGCGGCGCCGGCTCACCTGACCATGTGGTTGAGCGCCTCAAATCCCATGGAGAGCGCGGCGCGGATATGGCGCAAGCCTTGGCGCCGTTTCGCTCAGACGGGGCCTATGGCGACTTCTTTGCGCGGCCCGCAAGCATCCGCATCGACAATCCTTTCACCGTCTATGAGCTCTCCGAACTTGGCACCGACAAACAGCTGCGCCGCCTCGTCATTTACTGCCTACTTTTGTTGGTCGACGCGACCATGCGCACCAATCGGTCCCAGCGCAAAGTCCTTATGATGGATGAAGCCTGGCAAATTCTTGGTGATGGCGAAGCTGCCGGATTTATCGAAGGCTTTGCCCGGCGCTGTCGGAAGTATAATGCCGCCCTCATTACCGCGACCCAGTCGATTGAAGACGTCAACAAGTCTGAAGGTGCCAAGCTCGCTTTCCAGAACTCTGACTGGACCATCTTCATGCGCATGAAGGATGACGCGGTCGAACAATTGCGCGCCGCGAGCCTGGTGGAACTCGATCCCGGTCTTGAGGCGGCGATCAAATCCCTCAAAACCGTGAAAGGCGCGTTTTCCGAAGCGCTCATCCGAGGCGCGGGCGGGTTTCGCTGCCTTGGGCGCCTGGCGCTCGATGCCAGCAGCCTTGTTGCCTATTCATCCGACCCAGAAGTCTTCGCCGAATTCAAACGTCTGGCGGAAATGAATGTGCCGATCGCTGACGCCGTCACACTGATCGCGAGCAAAGGAGACATCGCATGAAACAAGCAAGTCTTTCCCGCTTGAGATGGCTCACGCATAAACGGTTCCGTCTTGCCATGAAGTCGGCCGCGTGGGCGTTCGAGAATGCTCTCGTCGCGCTCGGTGCACTTGTCGCCATCCCGCTCCTCTATCGCGGTTTTGATCTTCGCGATGGCCTGATGACCATCGAGAACTTCATCGACCACGTAATCTGGCGCGAGAACCGTGACGCGCTTCTGGACGGCTTATGGCTCGCTCTGTTCGGACTATTTGTCATTGTCTGCCTCTTAAGACTGCCGGCCTTCTTCGCGATGCGCGCCGCCGAGCGGGAGCGGGTGTCATGAGCCGGTCTGTCTCGCTCGCGGAAATAACGGCAGGCGTCGCGCTTTGCCTGGCTGTGATCGCTTTAGCCGCGTCGCTTCGGACATGGAGCGCTCAACCCAAGCTCGTCTCGGTCTCGGTGAAGACACTGATTGAAGAAGAGCGCGATTGGTTGCTCGCACAAAATGCGAGCGAGACGAGCGCATCAGTCTGGATCGACACAGTCGCGACCGAGATTGAAACCTCGCTTCAGGCGCTTGAGGCGCAAGGCTACATCGTTGTCGTGAAAGAAGCGGTGCTGGCAGGTGATATCCCGGACCTCACAGAGACGGTCCGAGCAAGTTTGGGCGCGCGAGAACGGTCCTCTGACCCGGTCTCACGAAGCACGGGCGCTCAATCGGTCGCTTTGGGGGTGAACGCTCCTGAAGCGACCGCACGCCCGGAAAGCTTTGGCGACGCCCTGATCGCAGACATGGAGGGTGAAGAATGACCGCCGTTTCCACCTCTGCGCAGCGCTCGCGGCCCCCCTTGCGCAAATGGCTGATCGTCTGCGCGGTCATTCTCGCGCTCGGGGTGCTGAAGGCCATCTATGCCTGGAGCCAGACCCATTACATTCTGATCAATCAAACCCAGTCACTGCCGCATTGGGCGTTTATTGTCGAGAAAGGCGTGTTGCCCGGCAAGGGCGATATGGTGGCGTTCACGCCGGGCCCGAACCCTTATTATCCAGAGGATATCGCTTTTGTAAAAATCGTGCGCGGCGTCGGCGGGGACATGGTGACCCATGAAGGGGTGGACGTTGCGATCAATGGCGAGCGGCTGGGACCCAATAAGGCGCTGACCGGCGCAAATCCCAATGTCACGCCAGTCGATCCCGGCACCGTGCCAGAGGGGTTGTTCTTCGTCTGGTCGCCGAGCCCGGACAGTTTCGATTCAAGATATAAGGAGATTGGTTATGTTGGGCAGGGCCGCATTATTGGCCGCGCTCGCCCTCTCCTTTAGCTGGAGCGCGAGTGCGGAAGATCTCGGCGTCTATGGCGAGACCTTCGAGATTACAGAAGAAGACCTGCTGCACCAGATCCAGCGCCGTCTTGGAGAGATGCGCGCCAGCGGCGAATTGGACCGGCTCGAACACGAATTTGTCGACCGCGCCAAAGCCAAGATCATCAGACCCGATCCGGTGCCGGGGATCACCCGCACCGTAGAACCACGATCCTGGACCTATGACCCGTCCTGGACCGCGCCGGAAGACATCACCGATACCGAAGGCCGCCTCATCATCGCGGCAGGCCAAAGCGTCAATCCGCTCGATGCTGTGGCCATGCGTACACCTTTGCTTTTGGTCGATGGCGATGACCGCGAACAAGTGGACTGGGCGCTCGCCCAAGCGGACGCCTCCATTTGGGGCGCGAAGCTTATTCTGGTGAGTGGCGCGCCGTTCGAGCTGGAGCAAGAGATCCAGCAGCCAGTCTATTTCGATCAGCGCGGGCTCATCACCGCCAAGTTCGGGGTCACATCTGTGCCCGCGCGGATCCGTCAGGAGGGCAGAATGCTTCGGGTCGAAGAGGTGGCGCCATGACACCGCTGATCTCACGTCTCGCCGCCATTCTAGCGGCCAGCCTCGCATTATTCTTGAGCCCGGCGCATGCCCAGGAGGGCGGCTCCAGCGCCCTTGGCGAGGTGTCTGAAGCGATTTGCTCAGGCCGGATGATCAATCCGATCACAGATGTCTGCTGGGATTGCATGTTCCCGATCACGGTCGGCTCCATCCCGGTCGTGCCGTCTTCAAGGCCAGATACGGAGAACCCTTCAAGTCCCTTATGTACGTGTCCGGCGCCGCCGCCACTTTTCCTGCGGGTCGGCCTGTCGATTGGATGGTGGGAGCCCTCCCGATTAGCCGATGTGACCATGCAGCCTTATTGCTTTCCAAACCTGGGCGGCTTTGTCATGCCGGGCGTCTTGCCGCGCGGCCATGGCCGCGCCGAGCGCGATCAGGGCGTTGGCGAAGAAGGCGTCTGGGAAGCCCATTGGTACATCTATCCGCTCTTCAGCATGCTGGAGCTGATCACTGATGCGGCCTGCGTGCGTGGCCCGCAATGGGATATTGCCTGGCTCTCAGAGCTTGATCCCTTCTGGCATGATGATGGCCTCTCCATGATTATGAACCCGGAAGCCGCTGCCTTCGCTAATCCGGTCGCGCTCTTGGCCTGCTCGGCTGATTGCGTCGCCGCCACAGCGGGCAAACCCATTGATGAGCTGTTCTGGTGTTCGGGTTGTCAGGGCAATGTCTATCCGCTGACCCAGAACATACCGGTCCAGACCGGCCAGCCTATGGGCTCGGTGCTCGCCGCGAACCGGCTCCTCTATCATAATTACCGGCTTGGTCTGACACCGCGCGCGGCGGGCTCGGATGCAGCTGTGCTCTGTCAGGACCAATACGCGCCCGTCTGGCGCAAATCGCAGTGGCGCGTTCAGACAACAGTGCCGGTCCCGGTGACCCGCGGCTCGCTGCGCGCCTGCATTCCGGTCGGGCGGTCCACTATGGTCTGGCAATCGCTGAAATGGGGCCCCGTGATCGGAGAAGACTTTGGCTATTTATACTGGGGGAAGCGCAATTGCTGCGCCGGCTGATCATGATGCATATCTTCAACGCCCCACGTCTAACCGCGCTTCTAATGATCGTGCTCGGCCTTGGCCTGATTGCGCAGCCCCAGTCTCGCGAGGAAGAACTCGGCGATATCCGCCGCGAGGCTGAACAGCTCGCGCGGGATTTCGTGGCCGAGCGCCCGGACGGCACAGACGTGGATATTGACGCGATCCTGATGGAAGCCGAACGATTTAGCGCTGAGGCAAAGGCTTTGAACGAGCGCGTCGGCGATCGATTGGCGGCGCAAGGCGCTGGAGGGCAAGGGTCTTTCTTTGACGCGGACGGCAGTATAGATGCTGGGGCCCTTGCGGCGGCGGCCGGAGATGTCGCGCGGGGCGCGCGCCGGGAGTCCGGTGAGGCCCCGCTTTTTGTCAGTTTTGTCAGCCTCTCCATGCCGGACGCGGCGCTGACCTCAATCATTCGCGAGACGAAGGAGGCGGGCGGCGTAGTTGTCGTGCGCGGCTTTTATGGCGGCGGGTATGCGAGCTTTGCGACCCGCATTCGCGCTCTGTTTGAAGAAGGCGATCAGGTCGGTATCAGTGTGGATCCGCGCTATTTTCAGGCGCTCGGCGTAACGCAAGTGCCGACCTATGCCGTGCTGACTGGCGAGCCGGTCTGTGACGGCTTTGCCTGCCGGCAGCTGGAGGCCGATACGGTCTCGGGCAATATCTCCGTCGAGGCCGCGCTTCGACTTCTCGGCGAGCAAGGGGCGGTCGCCCCGGCGCATGCCCGCGCAGCTTTGGCGCGTTTGGCGGCGGTGCCATGATCCGCGCCGTATGCCTTCTTGCAGGCTGGATCGGTCTGTTGGCCGTGCCAAGCCTCGCCCAGGACGCCTATAAAGAAGGCCAGGACTCTGTGCGCGACGTCTTCCCTGAAGGCGGCCAGGAACTGATCGATCCGACTGCGGTCGAAGCCTTGCCGTCTTATAGTGATGCGCCACCTGAAATGTCTTTCTATGGCAATGAGAGCGCCCTGCAGACGGCAGGAAGCACAGCGCTGTCGAGTGATTCTGGCGCAGGCGTGGCTTATACCCGCGCTGTCAGCCCGAACTATATGAATGAGGCCGAGGCGCGGAGCATCTTGAGCGCCGGGCTTGCCGTTGAAGCCGATCCGCTCGCTGTGGTTGGAAGTGATCTGGGACTTGCTGGCCAATATGGCGCCTGCACCGATAGCGCGGTCTATGGCGAAAGCTCGACAAGCTATGGCTGCGAGGTCTCTGGCACCAGCCGGATGGAAGATCAGACCTGCGACTATACAGGCCGCCCGCGCGTTGACACCCAATGGATCTATACCACGCTTGATCGGGGGCAGCGCGACTGGCTTGTGAATGTCCAGGGCTGTACGCAAGTCTCAGCAACAACAATCATCAGGCGAATCCCAGTGACCCAATGGGAGATTGCCTGTGACCGCCAGATTTCGACCAGCATTCCGGTGCGGGTCGAGACACGGCAACTCGGATTTGAATTGCAGCCTCAGACCTGCGCAAGTTTTGCCGCGCGTCCGGAATGCACCAGTCTCACCCAAACCTGCATCGCCGGTCCCGAGGTGAGCGGCTATGGCGCCCCGAACGGGGCTGCCGATTATGCGTCTTACATCGATTATCATCCCGATTTAACCGCCGCTTTCACGACGGGGTCCTGGACGCCGTGCCGGGGGCAGACGAAGGCGCAATGCGGCTTGACCCATTGGACCGCATTTGGGCGCAGTGAAGGGCGTTATCTGCCCGTCGGCGGCGAATGTTGGCGCGTCCGCATGCAGGCCGCGTGCGAAGTGATGGGCGGCGACGTTTTCAATACATGTGCACCGCCCGATCCTGGCTGCGATCTCGTTCAGACGACCTGTTTGTCCAACGATCCATCAGGAGCCTGCATCTCCGAGCATCATGAATATGCCTGCCCGGCAAATCAGATCCAAACCGGAACTGTCTCGGTCTGCGCCCAAAATGTTTATTGCATCACGGGCGACTGTTTCCCGGCGATTGAGCCTGAACCGTCTGATCAGTTCGAAGAGGCGACGGCGGCTTTTGCGGCGGTGTTCGAAGGCGCGGAACAATTGGACGGGGATTCGCTGACCATTTTCGACGGTGAGAACCTGCAATGCGGCAAGGCGGTCTTTGGCGCGTTCAATTGCTGCAAGGATGAAGGCATCCTCAATGATCTTGGCCTCAACCAGTGCAATGCCGACGAGCAAAGGCTGGCCCAAAGCCAAGGCCTGCATGAATGCACCTATGTCGGGACCTATTGCGATGAGAAAACCTTCTTTGGCGTCTGCCTGAAAAAGAAGCGCAGCTATTGCTGTCATGGCTCGCGCCTCTCACGCATCCTCACCGAACAAGGCCGGGCGCAGCTTGGGCGCGCTTATGGCGATGTCAAAAGCCCGGACTGTTCTGGCTTTACCGTCGATGAATTCGCCTCGCTCGATATCGGCGCGATGGATCTTTCAGAATTCTACGAGGACCTGGAGGCCAGCCTCACCTTGCCCGATCCAGTGGATGCTTCTGCGGCCATGCAGGAAAGGCTTCGAAACTATGGCAATTAGATCGCTCATCGCTATCTCGATTTTCGCATCTGCGGCGCTGCCCGTAGCGGCCGAGCCGAATGGCGACACACAAGTCTATTGCGATCGTGATCTTGGCTATCACTTCTATTGCGATCCGGACAAAGCCGTTTCGGACCCAGTCGAAGAAGTACCGGTCGAGTCTGAAGTCGTTGTCGCGCCGAGCGCCAGTGAACGTCTTGAGACTGAGCGCGCCATATTCGATGAGGCGAAGGCTGCCATGGTCCTCGATCCGACGCCGGCCAATGTTGAGCGCTATATGCGGCTGCAAAAACGCTGGGTCGATAATGCCGCCTATATGACCGCCCAGTGGAAACGGGTGGTCTGGTCCAACCCGGACTTGGACGAATCTGTTGACTGGCCCACCAGTCAGCTCGGCCGTCAGGCAGAGCGCGACATTGAGCGGGCCGCTGAAACCGCGAGCATTGAGGCCATTAAAGACCGCTACGGGATTTTCTATTTTGGCGCGGGGACGTGCGACTTTTGCGCTGTCTATGAGCAGATCCTTGGCGGCTTTGCGGACCGCTATGGCCTCACCATCCTGCCGGTCTCAGTCGATGGCAGGCCGCTTGCCGGCTTTGAGGGCTACCAGGTCGATACCGGCCAGCGCGCCCGCATGGGTCTTGCCGATGTGACGCCCGCCGTCGCCTTGTATGACGCAGAAACCGGTGAGGTGATCCCCGTAGGCTATGGCCTGCTGACCATCTCAGAACTGGAATATCGCATCCGCGCCCTCACCACGATGGCGCCGGGCGAAGAATATGGAGTAGAGGCGCATGACCTGGACTAAATGGATCGCAGCCCTTGGCGTGGCATGGGCGCTTGGCGCGCCCGCATCGGCGCAGCTCGGCCAAGACATGACCGAGTTCTGGGAAGACTTGAACGGCTATGGCAATGTCTCGGGCCCAAGCTCACATGATCTGCAAAGCGGCGGATATTATACGCTTGGCCAGATCTATCTGCGCACCCCGCGCAAAACGCTCGACCCGATTGATATTCAATTTCCGTCCTATCGCGCGGGCTGCGGCGGCATTGATCTCTTCGCAGGTGGATTTTCCTTCATCGATGCCGATGAGTTCATCGATTTTCTAAAAGCCGTCGCCGCGGATAGCGCTGGCCTGATCTTCAAAGCCGGGATCGATGCGGTCAGCCCCGAGCTTGGCGGTATTCTTGCGGATCTGGAAGAGAGGGCCAACACGATCAATTCCTGGAATATGGATAGCTGCGAGGCGGCGCAAAGCCTGCTGGGCGAAGTCCATGACCGCGCCCAAGGCAAATCTGACTATCTCTGCCGGATCGCAGGTCTCGCCTCGGGCACCTATGAAGACGGCGCGGATGCCCGTCAGAAATGCGGCATGGATGCTGACAAGCAGGGCGTCATTGATGGCGCGGGCGAGGCCTTCTCACGCCAGAATGAAGAGAACACCAATCGGGTCTGGTTGGCGCTGAAAGACGCGAGGCTCACCACAAACCGAGACTATGCAGAATTCCTCATGTCCATGGTTGGCATGAAAATCATCTATGCCGATGATGCTGGAACAACCGTGCCGCCTTTTCCGCCGATACCAATGACGACTGATGCGTTCAGTGCGCTCCTCGATGGCGGGACGCTCACGCTTTATCGCTGTGATGAGATCGATCAATGCCTGCGTCCCGCGCGGACAGACATCACCATTCCAGCGAGCGAAGGCTTCCGCACGCGGGTCGATCTCCTGCTCGCCAGCATCACCGAGAAGGCGCGGACGCGATCGGCGCTCACCCCCGAAGAGATCGACTTCGTCAATCTCGCGCCCATGCCCGTCTACAAAATGCTGGTCGTGCATACCCAATACAACAATCAGGCGGGCAATCCGCTTGCAGCATATGCTGACGTGATTGCCGGCGTCCTTGTCGTGGAATATCTCGAACGAGGATTGGACGCGATTGAAGAGGCGCTGAAAGCCGAAGGACGCATCAGCGTCTATGATAGCGAGCAGGTCCAATCCACGATCTCAGAGCTGCGCACCAAGCTCCGTGCCCGCCGGGCCGTTGCCGCCACAGAAGTCGGGGGATGGTTGGCGGTCATGGAACAAACCCAAACCCTGGAACGCATCATTGCCGGGCGGCTTTCAGTCGATATGCAAGGCTCGCTGCGATTTGCCGACGCGGTGCAATCACGATGATCCTCAGCCTTGAACATCTATCTCAGCAGGAGCGTGCGGCGCGCGAGCATCGTCTCAATGCGTGCATTGATTCTGCCGCTATTCGGGGCCGCGCCTGTGAGTGCCGGATAGACGCCTATACCAAAGCTTTGTGGGACGCGATCTGCGCCCGTACCGAGGATTGGTCGGAGCGTCTCGCCCTAATCGATGGCCATCTCTGCGTCGTGGTCTCCTTCGGCGAAATGATGGTCTCGAAAGGCGTGTTCGGCCAGCGCCATTTAGAGACCGCTGCCTCGGTGCTCTCTGAGTTTCTTGTTATGGACCAGACCGAAAATCCGCAACATAGGTTGTCGCGCGCACGTCTCTTAAGGGATCGCTTGAAGGACATCTCGCTAGGCGCCGGAGAGGCGCGCGCCCTTCGACTGCTGACAATCCGGATCGAACTGGAGCTTGAGCTTCTTAAGGGAGCCGGCTGATGGAAGTTATTGTCACCGGAGGCGGCGAATTCATCGTCGATGTTCTAAATGCCGTTGCCGCTTTTACCGGCTCAGGCGCGTTTGCGTCATTGATCCGCGTTGTCCTGATCATCGGCCTTGCGCTCGCGGCCTGGCAAGTCGCGGTCAGCATGAACTTCAAGGCCGGTTTCGACTTTCTGGTGAAATCGACCGTCATCTATCTGGTGCTGCTTGTCCCAACTGTGAATGTAACCGTGACGGATCGGGTCTCCGGAACCCCTGTCGCCACCGTTAACAATGTGCCCATAGGACTTGCGGTACCGGCGTCGATCACGACGACCATTGGCAGCACGCTCACAGGTGCGTTCGAGACTTTGTTCGCCGAACCGGCCGATATGGCCTATTCAACGCACGGCTTTGGATATGCCTTGCAGGTTCAGTCGTCCCTGAACAACTGGCGCGCGGTCGACACCTGGTTCTCGCGCAACCTCACCGGTTATACCCGCGACTGCGTCTTCCCGGACATCAACGCCGGCTTGACCGCGATCGATGATCTTGTCACCGCAACCGATCTTGTCCCCGTGCTGGCGACGTCTGCATCGCCGGCGCTCTTCACACGCTATGAACTGGCCGACGGCACCGTCACGGTCGAAACCTGCGCGAATGCCTGGACCGGCATTTCTGCCGGACTTGCCGCCGCGGCCGACAACACAATCGACCGTCAGGCGCAGCTTTCCAAGCCGCATCTGACCAATGCCGAGGCAAGAGCGGTTATGCTCTCCTCGCTTCCAATCATCTATCAGCAATTTGTTGGCGTCTCACAATCAGCTCAGCAAATCGCCCAGCAAGCGATCCTTGTGAACTCGACGATGGATGCGGTGGTGGACTATTCGGCGCGGGCAGATGCATCGGCGGCGGTCGAAGCCTATGCCGCCGCGCGCGCTGAGCAGCAAGCCAAATGGAATTATACCGTGCTTGGCGCGATCGCCGAGAAGTTCGTCAACTTTCTCTATATCGCGATCACCGTGATCGTGATCGCAATCTTCCCGATCATTGCACCTTTCTTCTTGCTCCCGAACATCGGGTTCAGCTTCATGCAGAAATACTTTGCGGGCTTTCTGTACTTGCAAATGTGGGGACCGCTCTTCGCAGTCATTCATTACATCATCACGCGCCAAGGCTACGACGCCATCAATGCCTCGGCGCAAATGCCAGGCACGCTTGGCCAAACGATCCAAACCTCGCTTGGCATGTCAGCCACTGCGGCTGATTTATCTGGTATTGGCGGATTGCTCATCACAATGATCCCGTTTCTTGCTGCGGCGGGGCCGGGAATCGCGGTTGGAGTTGGGCGTTTGCACGAAAGCTTTCTGGCCCCGGTCAAAAGCGCGTCTCAGACGGCGGCTGCTGAAGCCGCAACGGGAAATCTTGGGTTCGGCAACGCGAATATTGGCAATCAGACTTTGATGACATCATCAGCTGGCAATGCAACTGCCGGGCAGATCCGCCTTAGTCCCTCATATGATGTCGGACATGCCAGCTACAGAGATCCCGAAGGGCGCAACTGGACGCGTACATCTGGCGGCGTGTCGCTCGTTGATGAGACGGCAGGCCATAGCCGGTATCAATCTGGTTTCGCGACCTCGCTCGATTCCAATGCGATGACGTCTATCGGGCGCTCGGTCTATCGCTCCGAGGGCGACACACGCCGTGAGAGCGCATCCAAATTCTACGGAGAAACAGAAACAGATCTGTCGCGCCTCACCGACATGTTGTCTCGTATGGACAGTCAAGACGCCCAGGTGCTGTCCGAGCGGGGGGCTGCTCTAACCCAAAGTGCTGCCGATTATGGTAGTTACCAGGATAGCCGTCTCGATGCACTCAGAGCTGGGCGCTCGATGACCCTGAGCTTGGATGAATTCCAAGGCCGTACTGCTTCAATCGCTGAGGGTGAGCAAGCGAACATCAATGTGGGACTGCGTGTGGGTACGCCAAGTGGAGGTGGAAGCAATAGCTCTCCAAGGCCCAAAAACGGCCGTAGCCAAGGTGGCCGACTTCCAGTTTCTGGTGGCTTGGGGACAGACGGAAATTCTTATAAGCGCGGAGAAAACCGCGCTGACCAAGGCTATCGCGTTAGCGAATCTGGGTCTCTTAATTCAGACCGAAGTTCGACCGACAGCTCCTCATATGATGAAGGGCAGCAGTATCGCGACGAGTTGAGTGGGTTCGTGCGCGATGCTGAGAGCGTGATGGAACGACAACAACACCAGGAAGGTTTGTCACTCGCACGCGAGACCTCGGCTGACTTTAGGCGCGGCGAAGAAGCAAGGCAGCAGGCGGAGGCCTATTACACAGAAGCATCGACTTACACTGCGAGCGCCGATGATCGAATGGGACGCGGCGGATCCATCAATGCGAACGAGGTCGCAGCGTTTGAGACATTTCTGGTTAGCCATCTCTCAAATTTGAATGGTCGAACCGTTTCGACACGGGAGGCTCAGGAGTATTGGGTTGACCTGTCATCTTCCGACATGGGACGCGCTGAACAGCGAGCCGTTCAATCCGGTTTCTTCGAGAGCCGTTTGAGGCCAGAGTCATTTGGCGCTCCGAACGGCTTTTCCCAGCCTGAGGGCCGCGCGTACGCGCCGATCGGATCGTTCTCTGGCGAAGCGGCTCAGAGTGCTGCATTCGAGAGCGCTGCTTTCGATCGCAATATTCGTTTTGACGAACGAACAACGCCCGTTGAGACGCCGACATCCGCAGCCGTTGACGGACGCTTCACAGATATGATCGGGCAACAACGTGAGGTTCAAGAGTATGTCAGAGGATCAGGAGATGACGTCGCTCACCAAACGGCCATCACCAATGGGGAAGCGCATGTTCAACGATATGGGCTCGAGTCGTACGTTGAGTGGGCTGGCGGTGAAGAGAATGCACGCGCCGTCATGGGAGATGAGCGTTTTGAAGAATTGGTTCGCGTCGAAGCAGAAAAAGCTGAAGAAGATCGGAGGCTTAGGTCTGTGAGATGATTCAGTTAAGTGAGTGGCCCGAATACGATAAATACTCCGACGAGACCTAGAACAAAAGCAATAAGTAAGTGCTTCAGAGAAGCTTGTACCTCACCGTAATTCTCGCCTTCCGAAGCCCGCTCAAAGTCTCCAGGACGCGCGGAACTAGTGAACGGATTTTGGAGTTCTGAGGGATCATAATCTGACATTGTTCTAAGGTACCTCATTTTAACCGTATCGTCGACCGCAGCAAGGTTTCAACGCGACTACGACTTACGATCGTGCAAAGGCAATCAATGGTTCATAATCATTGCCGTCTGCCGCTCGCAGCGCTGAGACATATCGCTTGCGAAGGTCGCCAATGTCGTGGATGACGCCGTCATCTCTATTACTGCCCCAAGAGAAGGGCGGTGCGCCAAGACGACGGATGAGGAGGTCCGCCATCATGCGCGCATGTCGTCCGTTTCCATTCGGAAAAGGATGTACAAAGACTAAGCGGTGGTGCAGGCGCACCGCAAGTTCGTCAGGCTCATAAGTCTCGTTTGCGACCCAGAATGCTGCATCATCAAAGAGTTGCGCGGTCTCAGTGCCAATTCTGTATGGCGCAATACCGATGTTTCGCTCGGTCGTGCGATAGTGGCCTGCCCAATCCCAAACTTGTCCAAACATCTGTCGGTGAAGCGCGATCGAAAAGGCAACGGTCAATATGTTGGCCCTTCGACTGCGAAAAGCCCATGCCGCTCCAGCATCGATATTGTCTTGTTCCGCAGCGTTTAGATCAGCTCGGGTGGTAATCCATGTCAGCTTTAGCCCATCCCGCTCGGCGGGCACTAAGGGTGTTGCATCATCGGGTTCCTGGAACAAGTCACTCATCACTCGTCCCAAAGGTCTCGATCGCGCAGCGACTGCTCGATAAAGCGATTGATGCGCTCTTCAAGCTCATCTGGGACCGCCTGGTCTTCAAGTCCCATCGAATGGGCAATCCCGCCGAGTTCTCGAAGCGCGATCATCCTCGCGCGATCTTGGACGATTTCTTCCAATGGTTTTCGGGGTACCAAGGCATAAACCAGTTCGCAATCGAGCGCTGCTGCCGCCTTTTGCAACGTCTCCAGGCGGATCGTGGCCGCCGCTTCAGATTGTTCAAGCGCAACAACGCTTGGTGGCTTCATCCCTAGCTTTGCAGCAAGCTGTGCACCAGACATGCCGAGTGCGTCTCGGATCGCGCGTATCCAACCTTTCGGCGGAACAGTAAAACGATCCGTTGGACGCATCGGTGACAGGCGTCCATCAAGTGCGTCGCGCGCGCGTGTAAGGTGTTTTTTCATAGGCTGCAGTCTATCAAGGTCAATGGAAAAGATAGACTATAGCCTAATAGTTATCATTCGATCAATAGGCTGCAGTCTAATTAATTTTCGACTTAATTAGGTTGCAGCCTATCTGTTTTGACGCTTTCATTGGGGCCCTAAGGCCATCAGTCGACTCTCATCCTGCGCCCGTGTCAAAGCGTAGGAAGGCCGACTGCTGGGAAAACTGGCTTACCTCCGATAATCCCACGCCGTGATTTGTGCGAACAGACCGCTCTTAAGTCTCTGGCAATCGCCGTGGTTAGAGCGCGAATGCCTTTGTACCCATCCAGACGGCCATGGCCACCATCATCAAATTTTCGGTCAAGGACACAAAGCCAAGCGGCACGTTGCTGTCGCCGCCGACGCAGGCGCATTTCAAGTCGCGCTTGTCTATATAGACCGCTTTATAGACTGAAACGGCACCGATAAGACCGATGAACAGAGCGGTTGGTGCTGCGATCCAGGTCAACGCGCCTGCGATCATTAAGATGCCCGCGCCCGTTTCAGCGAACGGGTAGACGTATGCATATCGCACGTAACGTTGGGCCAAGAGGTCGTAACCGAGAAATTGGCTTGAGAAGCTTGATAGGTCGCGCAGTTTCTGAACGCCCAGAATACACATGCTGACAGCAATAAAGAGCTCAATGGCGCGTATGCTGAGCAGTGTTCCAGATGACGCCCAGCTAATTGCAAGCGCCATCAATGCCGCAACGGCGAAGATCGCGATAATTGGCGTGTAAGTTAACTGACCAGCCTTTTTAACTGGCTTTCCGAAATGAGCCTTCAAATCGTCGTAACCACCGATCCGGTCCCCGCCGATGAACGTTTGCGGTGTTGTTTGAACATCATGCTTCGCTTTGAATGCGTCTGTTTCATCCCGGTTTTTCAGGTGATGGTCCTGTACCGCATAACCCTTGCGCTCCAGCAAGGCTTTAGCCTTCAATCCGTAGGGACAGACATGATCTTCAGTCACCATACGAAAGAGTTGTGCAGACTCTTGCCCGGTATCGTTGCCTGGCTTTGCTAGGCTGTTCATATCATATCTCCGGTAACCTATACCCTGTATGGGTATATAGTCTTGCTCCATGACACGTCAATGGAGTCTTCGCCTGGATCAGGCAGGAACCGGATGTCACCTCAGGTGTTTGCTATAGAGTTCAGCACGATGTCAGGGGGTTAGTTCCATACCAGCCTGTTGGGAATTTGGTGCGAACTTGATGCAACCAATGGAACCGCCCTGTCAGAGGAGGCCGTCTAAGCGCGTCCGATCATGGCGAAGACTTACGCTGCCGGCTCCAGGCGAGTAATGAACGTCGCATTTTGATAATCAGCAGAATGAGCCCCGAGAGAGCTACAAACATGGCGGCGCCCGCAGCTGTGATCAGAAGAGGATGATTGAAATCATCTCCGTCGTCATAGTCCATGATGTGAAGCTTCCAAAAGAAGTCGTAGAAGCGCCAGGTAGATGAGCGGCGCGCGCGAACCTCTGCACGTGCCGGATCAACATATAGAGTGGTATTGTCACGGTCGGCAAATACGACTTGCCAAACTGGGCCCGGTCTACCGTATTCCGATGGCGGGTCGGTCAGAAGGGTTACGTCGCTAAGTGTTGCATTTCCAGAATAATCCGCCTGAGCGATTTGAGTTGCCAACAACTCGCTCGCCGGTGAAATAACAGCGCCGGTCCTGGCGTCAATTGTAAAGGAAATACCGTCCGGGCTTTTCAGATGCCAAACCGGCTCACCCAGCACAGTTCCTGTTGAAGCTTCGGCGACTTGATTAATCTGAGCGGCCTGCGCCGCATTCTGCAGAGTTATTATATCGGCTGGTGAAACACTCTTGGCTGTTTGCGTCGCAATATTATGTTCACCCCGGACCTGCTCGATTGGGATGACGCTCATGACGACGCCTCCGGCGACCCAAAGCACGATCTGCAGTCCGACAATCAGCGCCACCCATTTGTGAATACGCACTGCCCATCTCAGAACCGCCATGTCCAACCCTCCCGTAAGGGCGGCGCTTTCACGGGCGCCGCCCAGTCGTGTTACTCGTGACCGGAATGGTCCATCATGCCTGCGAGACATTCATCGCCCGCCGCGCCGGTGTCACAGATTGCGGTGATCCTGTAAGAGCCGTCACGGCCTTTCTTGACCATAAAGCTGACGGTGTCGCCGTCTTCGAATCCGGAAAGGTCGACATCACCCGCGATGTCGAAACCCATGGTCATGGCGCCCATGCCGATGCCATCAATCGGGCCATGATCGATCGTCAAAAAGTCGCCCTGGGCACCAACGGATTTGATGACGCCGGTGGCGTGACCAGTATCGCTCGATCCCATGTCGTGGTCGGAATGATCCATCATCTCGCCGTCGGCCATCTCCATCTCCATTGGGGGCTCTGTTTGGGAAGCTGTATCGGATGCCGGCGCGTCATTGTCGGTTTGACCGCATGCGGCGAGGGTCAGCGCTGCGGCGCTAACTGTAAGTAAGGTATAGAGTTTCATTAGGCTTGGTCTCCTTCAGGTAAGACGGGAATGGCGCGCGCTTCTTTGGAAGCGTTTCCGGCGCGCGCGGAAAGGCTGCGTCCGACCCAGATATAGTAGACCGCAGGGATCACGATCAGGGTCAGCAAAAGGGTAGAGGTCATGCCGCCCAGCATGGGCAAAGCGATCCGCCGCATCACGTCGGACCCCAGTCCCTCGGTAATGAAGATCGGCGCAAGACCGGCAAAAATAGTGGTCACCGTCATCAGTTTTGGCCGCACGCGCATGGCAGCGCCTGCGCTGACCGCATCGAATAATTCTGCCCTGGTCTTCGGCTGCGTTTCACGCACCTGAGCATCAATGTAGAGGAGCATGACCACAGCGGTTTCGACGGCGATGCCACCAAGTGCGATGAAGCCGACAGCAACGGCCACTGACAGATTGTAACCTGCGAGCCACACGGCCCAGAGCCCTCCAATCAGGCCGAATGGCAGTGACAGCATGATGATGGCGGTGCGATCGAGCCGCCCAAAATGCAGCATGAGCAGAAGGAAGATGAGTGCAATCGCAGCCGGAATGGCGACGCGAAGACGCGCGCCTGCCTCTTGCATCTGCTCATATTGCCCAGAAAACGATACGGCATAACCAGGCGGTAGATCGACACCGTCTGCGACGGTTCTTTGCGCCTCAGCGACATACCCGCCAATATCACGGCCCGCAATATCGACAAAAACCCAGCCCGTCAGACGAGCATTCTCAGAACGGATCATGGGAGGTCCCTCCGTAAAGGTAATGCTCGCAAGCTCGCCGAGTGGAATGTGCGCGCCGGTAGGGGTCGGAACGAGGATATCTTCCAGGTCTTCGCTGGATTCGCGGAACGGGCGATCATATCGGAGCATGATGTCATATCGCTCCCGGCCCTCGACGCTTTCGGCGAGGCGCATACCGCCAAGGGCCGTTTGCACAACAGATTGGAAAACGCCCATATCGATATTGCGCCGAGCGAGTTCGCCGCGATCGGGCATGATTTCAAGATACTTGCCGCCAAGAACCCGGTCTGCGAACGCAGATCGCGTGCCCGGAACGTCGGCAATGGCAGTCTCGATATCGCGCGCGATCCGCTCGATTTCGACAAGATTGTCACCGGTCACTTTCACGCCAATAGGGGTCCGCACGCCGGTCGAGACCATGTCCATTCGGATCTTGATCGGATACCCCCAGGAATTCACCAAACCCGGCATTTGCAGTTTTGAGTTTAGCTCTTCAATGATCCGATCAGCGGTCATGCCGGAACGCCATTGATCCTTGGGCTTAAGCTTGATCCAGGTCTCAATCATCGTCAGCGGGGCCGGGTCGGTGGCTGTGTCGGCGCGGCCCGCTTTCCCGAACACACGCTCCACTTCCGGCACGGTCATCATTACCCGGTTCGTCTGTCCGAGGATTTCGCGCATCTTGGTGGACGATACCCCAGGCAGCGTCGTTGGCATGTATAACAGTTCGCCCTCATAAAGCGCCGGCATGAATTCCGAGCCGAGACGCTGGATCGGAACGATGACACTTGCGGTGAGGGCGAGCGCTAATGCAACCGTGATCCATTTGAAGCGAAGCGCGGCGTGAATAATCGGTTTGTAAACCCAAACAAAAAAGGCGTTGACCGGATTCTCCTGTTCGCGGCGCATTCGCCCGCGCATCAGATAAAGCATCAGAACGGGCACCAGCGTAACGGACAGGATCGCGGCGAACGCCATCGCATAGGTCTTGGTGAAGGCCAGGGGGGAAAACAGCCGGAAGCTCTCACCGGTCAGGGCGAAGACGGGCAAGAAAGACACTGTGATAATCAAGAGCGAGAAGAAGATCCCCGGGCCGACTTCCTGGGCCGCTGCGATCACGGTTTGGCGATGCAATTTGGCATCTGGCTTTTCATCGAGTTCTGAGAGCTTTCGGCTCGCATTCTCAACCAGGACAATCGAGGCATCCACCATCGCGCCGATCGCAATTGCAATGCCGCCAAGGGACATGATGTTTGCGGTCACGCCCTGAAAGGACATGATCAAGAATGCGCCCAGGACACCGAGTGGCAAAGTGATGATCGCGACAAAAGACGAGCGCACATGCAGGAGAAAGATGAGGATGACGAGCGCGACCGCGATCCCTTCTTCAATCAATTTGTGTTGAAGATATTCCACCGCTCCTTCGATCAGGGGCGCGCGGTCATAGACCGTGACGATCTCCACCCCGTCCGGGAGGCCGCGTTGAAGATCCGCAAGCTTGGTTTTGACGCGCTCAATAACCTGTAAGGCGTTCTCGCCATCTCTCATGATGACGATACCGGCAACTGTTTCGCCTTCGCCGTTCAGCTCGACAATACCGCGCCGGAGCGCCGGACCTTCTATGATGCGCGCCACGTCAGACAGAAGAACCGGCGTTCCGTCGAGGGCATAAACAACCACATTTCCAAGATCGGCCTTGTCATCAACATAGCCCGATGAGCGAATGACGAACTCGCTTTCGCCTTGCTCCAGAACGCGTCCGCCGACTTCGCTGGAGGCGGCTTTGACAGCCTCACTGATACGGCGAAGCGGCACATCGTAGGCGCGTAGCCGGTTGGGGTCGATCAGGACCTGATATTCCCGCACAAATCCGCCAACCGAGGCGACCTCGGATACACCTTCAACTCCTGCCAGCTCCAGTTTCAGAAACCAGTCCTGCAAGGATCGCAGCTGCGCCAGATCGGTGCCACCGGTCTTGTCGACCAGTGCGTATTGATAGACCCAGCCAACGCCCGTGGCGTCCGGACCTATTTGCGGCACCGCGCCTGGCGGAAGCTCTGAGCCAAGCCGCGAAAGCGCTTCGACGACCCGTGAGCGGGCCCAATACAGATCCACATCATCTTCGAAAATGACATAGACAAAGCTGGTGCCAAACATGGATGCGCCGCGCACATCCTTTGTTTTTGGAAGACCGAGCATGTTGGTTGAGAGTGGGTAGGTGACCAGGTCTTCAACGATTTGCGGGCTTTGGCCTGGAAAGTCTGTTCGGATGATAATTTGGGTATCGGTTAAATCAGGGACCGCGTCGAGCGGCGTCCGATCGAGCGCCAGCCAGCCAGAGATGGCCAGCGCCGCGGCCAGTGTCAGCACGATCAGCTGATTTGAAATCGACCAAGAAATGAGCTTCGCGATCCCAGATTTGGAGGGATCACGTCCGGCAAGATCGTCACTGTGGGGGTCTGACATGGCGTGCTCCTACCGATGACCAGCATGCGGATCGATAGGGCCGCGCTCGGTGTCGGGCACTTCAATCCCCGCCATGGGGTCGGGCCAATCAACGGTCTCGGCAGCGCCGTTTCCGTACGGATTGCGGGCCGCGCCGCCTTCCTGCACCCAGAGGCGATCTGTGTCGGTCTCGCGGTAAAGCACCAGGCCAGCTGTTTGATAGTGAACGGGCGCGCCCTCCAGCAACCAAGGTTCAAGCGCCGTCATCAAGTCTGCCAGCGTTGCGGCTAGCGCATCGCCTTCACGGGCGGCTTTCGCGGCCCGCAGAGCTGTTTCTGCCGGCTCCAGAATGCCGACCAGCTTGGTGTCAGCAAATCGTGTACGCAGTGTTTCACCCAGCCCGAGGGCCGGATCCACGAAGTAGGGATCGATCTTGTAGCGATCGGTCAGCGCTTCGTGAAAATAGAGCGCCATGTCAGTAAAGTGATCGATCTCTGCGAGCGTGGTGGCATCCACCGGAAGCTGTGAGAGCGGCGTATCCGGCCCGGCGGCAAAAGCGGGCGGCGCTTGAAGTTTGGAAAATCCTTCGCGTAAATTGACTTCGCTATCGAGCATGAACTGTCCGCTGGCGACGACTTGTTCCCCTGGAACCAATCCCGACAGAATTTCGGTGAGGCCATTTGCTGAGACGCCGGTGCGTACGGCGCGCCCGGCAAACCTGCCATCGCCGAGGGCCATAATGACATGGGCTCCGCGGCTATCGCGCAAGATCGCTTCGGTCGGGACCGCCAGGCGCGTCTCGCCGCCAAGGTCGAACCGGATGTCAGCATATGCGCCCGGGCGCAGATAGCCTTGTGAATTATCGATCTCGATACGGACATCGCCGGTTCGCGTTTGCGAGTTAATGGTTGGATAAATATAATCCACCCGGCCCGTTGCCGCCGCATCAGGCGCGCTCGGAAAGTCGAGCGAGACGGGCATGCCCGTATCGATGAATGCCAAATCCTGCTCGGGAATGGACGCAATGACCCAGACATCAGCATAGGACTGAAGCTGCAGAATTGGCGTACCGGGCTTAACGTAATCGCCTTCGCGCACCTGAAGCTTATCGACTGTGCCGCCAGCTTCGGCATAGACCGGGACACGCTCAAGCACTTCGCGGGTTTCGGAAAGACGGCTAATCGCGGCATTCTGCATGCCGATCGATCGCAGACGCTGACGGACGGCTGCGATCCGGTTTTCATTTCCGATGGCTAGCGAGGCGACATAGTCTTTTTGGGCAGCGATCAGTTCTGGGCTGTAAACGCGGTAGAGCAGGGCGCCAGGGCGAACCGTATCGCCTTCAGCGCGAACGGTGAGATTTTCAATCCAACCTTCGAGACGGGACGCAGATACAGCTTCCAGCCGTTCATCCGCTTCCACGGTCCCAAACGCGCGCACGGTTTGTCCGAAGGACGCCGTTTCCGCCACCGCCACCCGAACGCCCATTGTTTGGATCATTTCCGGAGCGACGACGATGGAGCCATCGCCGGTCGCGGCGCCGTCGCTTGCAACAGGGACGAGATCCATGCCGCAAATTGGACATGAGCCGTCGGGGTCGGTTGAGATGTAATGGGGGTGCATCGGGCAGGTATATTGCTGCGCCTGTCCGGGCTGGCTGTCGGCTTGCGCCATTGCGGTTTGGCTGATGGGAAGCGCCTGCTCGCCGCTGCAGGCGGAGAGCAGGAGACCGAGCGCGGATGCGCCAAGGAGAAGTGTCTGTTTCATCGGGTCACCAATAGAGCGTTCATCCGCGCGATCGCATTGTCGCGGCGGGATTGTTCAAGCGCGATCTGCGCGCGAAGGGCGATGGTGGCGATTTCGCCATCAATGATTGGAGAGTAGTCGCCAATGCCGGACTCATATGTGGTCAGTTGCGCGGCGACCTGGTCGGCGATCGCGTCAATTTTCTGTTGGAAAACTGCAATACTCTCATCAGCCGCGCGGCGCGTTGCATCGAAAGCGGCATATTGCGCTGAGGCCGTTCTTGCGGCGGCCATGTAGCGCGCGCGAGCCGCCTCTCGGTCGGCCTTTGCCGCGCGTAGCGCAGGGGCCTGCCGGCTTTCGGCCCAGAGCGGGATCGTGAATGTTACCGCCCCGGACACCCAATCGTCACCTGCAAAGGTCGACCCCGGTGCGCCGCTGCCTTGATCGCGTTGCTGATAAGTCAGCTGCGCGCCCCAATTGGGCTGGTAGTCAGCTTCCGCCTGGTCAACGCCCGCGTCGGCGACATCGATCGCCTTGTCGGCGACGCGGACAAGGTGGAAGGCTTGAGCGTCTCCGTTCCAGTCCAGGACCGTGAGCGCCGGAGCAGGCGTTGCCGGGACCAAACCCACGAGGTCGATCAGCTGAGCGTCGACCTGGCTTAGCTGCCCCTCCAGCTCGGCCAGGGTTCGGGCAACCTCAGCCCTTTCGACATCAATCTCAGCCAGCCGAAAAACAACCGGTCGCCCAGAATCGATCTCTGTTTGGACGATCTCTTCGAGTTCCGCATATTTGGCATCACGTTCTTCCGCCAGGATACGTTGAGCTTCAATCCGCCGTTTCTCGATCAGCGCAATCTGCAATGCAGCGCGCAACTCAGCGAATCGCATATCTGTCGCGGCATCATTCTGGACGGCCCGGCGCAGAGCCTCTGCGGATCGGGCCTCTCGGCCCGCCCTGTTTGGAATCTGCTGGCGAATGCCGATCGCCTTATTTGTCGGCAAAAATGTATCGAAAGAGGGATCAAAGATTGGGAAGTTATTGATCCCAAGCGAGACCACTGGATCAGGCAGGCCTGTCGCGGCTTGGGCGCGTTCGCGCGCAGCATCTGAACCATAGCGCATGGCGTCCAGAGCAGGATGATCAAATAGCCGCGCTTCAAGTTCGTCCATGCTTTGGGCGATGGCTGAGGGACCGAGTGTGGCCAGCACGAGCGCAGTCAGTGCAGGCCGTAGGGAATAGATAGGGGGTTTATACATCCTGATCTCCAATCAAAGGAGGCGAGCGAACAACGGAAAAGCCGCACTCGGTCAGCGACCGTGCGGCAAGGCGTGTTCACGTCAATCAGATCAGGAGGATTTGCTTGAGTTCAACAAGTGTTGGTTTGGCGACAAGGTCCAATAGGGGCGGACCAGTTGTCAGAACGAGGCGCGGTGTGTCAAATCCCGAAAACCGAGCCGTGAGCATGGTCACCAGATCGGCGCTCTGAGCCGCGCTAAAAGATGTGGGCTGAAGCGCGTCATCAGCGCTCGCAAGCGTGGTTTCGCAGTCAAAACATCCCGTACAATCAGGGTCCGAAGGAGCGGCAGGCGTCTGATCGACCTGCATTCCAGCCATATGATCATGGCAGGTATCAGTGTCGGACTTCGCCGCGCTGTCGTGATGAGCGGCGATTTCTACATGCGCGGCGTCATCATGGCCTGTCAAACAGCAGGCCATTGCCGGCGCACTGATCATTGCGATTATCGCAAAGACAGAGAGAAGGCGGGCAAATGACATCATTGCATCGCCTATACCCGAATTGTCTAAAGAAACAAATACCCCATACGGGCATGTGATCTAACGGCGCTGCTATTTTCGACGTCCACCCAATACGGCGACTAGTTCTTCGACCTTTTCTCGCCTTGCCTTGAGGCTGTTGCCTTTCAATGCGCTCTCGACGCAGTTTTCCAGGTGATCGTCCAGCATCACCGTCTCAAGACTGGTCAGCGCGGCCTTGATCGCCTGGACCTGACGGACAATGTCGACGCAATAGCGATCTTCATTGACCATTTTAGCAACGCCGCGAACCTGTCCTTCGATCCGGGAAAGGCGGCGTGTGACATTTGTGCGCGTATCTGGTTTCATTGAAATACCTCTTGGGGGTATAATGATTAAAGCGCGTGCCGCGTCAAGAGCACGCTGAGACTCCGTCAATGACTCTAATCGCGGGTCTGATATAGCTTTTTGTTGAGGGTACGACGCGTGACCGGCGTATGCAGATATTGGATGGAACCGATAAAAGGACTAGCACCAACATGAAGCTTGGCAGAAAAATGTTCGCAATGGCAGCGATCGCAGCAATTCTCTTCGCCGCGCCGGCTCTGGCTCACACAACGATACAAGCGGCCAATATTGAAAATGGCGCGACTCTATCGGGCGCGCCGTCGGCATTTGAATTCAGTTTTGGTAGCGCCGTTGGTCTCGCCGGGCTCGAGCTTGAAACCCTGGCCGGTGAAGCGGTGGCAATCAGCTTTGATCCCCCCCGGGGCATGCAAAAGGATTTTTCCGTCGCATTGCCGCCCCTCGTGGCAGACGCATACGTTTTGAAGTGGCGGGCGGTGGCTAAAGATGGGCACGTCATGAAAGGTGAAGTATCGTTCACCATCACCGGCTAAGCGTCTTGAATGCTGACGCTTCTGGTCTTGTTTTCGAAGTTCGGACTTTATCTCACCGCGCTTATGGGTCTTGGCGCGGCGCTACATAGCGCTGCGGCAATCGTCACGCCTCGGCGATGGTTGGTCATCCTTGGCCTTGGCCTGATCATCGCCGTCTCTCTCCGGCTCGCTCTTTTGAATGCACAACTGGCGGGCGGTTTGAGTGCAGCCTTCTCGCCGGACACCTTTAGCTGGATCTGGCCCGCCAATCGCTCCCAGGCGATGGCGTTCTTGGCTGGCGGGGGCCTGATCGCGGCGTCAAGCTTGGCGCCTCTGAAATATCTTAGGCTACCTGCCGCCCTCCTTATCGCCGCCGGTTTTGGGCTCGGCGGACACACCCAAGGGCTTGATACGCCGGGCCTGGCACCATGGTTTGCTGGCGTACATGCGCTGATAGCTGGTTTCTGGATCGTCGCGCCGTTTACGCTTTGGCCCCATGCCAGTTTAGATGCCGATCTCGTGCATGCGCGAATGGAGCGTTTCAGCAAAATTGCGCTCTGGTGTGTCCCGTTCCTATTCGTTTCTGGTATATGGTTGGCCCTCCGACTGGCTGGATCCCTTGAAGCGATACTTTCCAGTTCGTATGGGCAGCTGCTGCTTGCAAAGCTTCTGCTCGCCACTCTGGCGCTTGCGATTGGCGCCTGGAATAAATTGCGGATCACGCATCTATTGAAGAACGATGCGCCAAGCGGCGTGGCGAGTCTCAAGCGCTCGCTTGGCGCTGACATTCTTGTTTTTGCGGGTATTCTCTTGGTCATTGCTGCTGCGACAACTCTGACTGGACCCGGCGCGGTATAATCAGCTTAAGGAGCTTTTTGTGAAGCACTTTTTCAAATTGGGGATCGCCGCATTATCCATCGCCAGTTCGGCGCAAGCCCATGTGGTTTTCAACGAGACCGAAGCTGCGGCGGGTGCGTTTCATACGGCTCAATTGCGCGTGATGCACGGCTGTGACGGCGAGCCGACCAATCGCGTTACTGTTATCATTCCGGAAGGGGTCACCCGCGTGACCCCAAGGGCCATATCAGGGTGGACTGTCGAAGTATCGATGGTCACTTTGGATAAACCGATCCTGTTACATGGGTTTGAAGTGACAGACGTCGTTGGTTCCGTGACCTGGTCGGGCGGAAC
>NZ_CAXBGE010000016.1:0-47278 GCF_963975345.1 uncultured Maricaulis sp.
ATGTGCCAGAAATCCTCCTTAAGCAATTTAACCGATCTGTCTCATGGTCGCTGACGGGGAACACGGCCACTATCAGACCGCCGACATGCTGTTTCAAACTCATAGAGACGATATCGGACTCTATAGCGAGACAGGGGACGCCTTGATTGAAAAAAGCCTGCTCCTGCTGGCCGATTTCTATCCCAGTCCGCGCCTCCCCGATGCAGAGATGCCCTAAACCCTGCGACGCTTCTTCAGCTTGTCCACAGCATAGGGTGTAATGGCCACCCCGCCTTCCCGTCTATTCGTCCAGCACATCTATCAGCGCCAAATCAAAAGGCGCGCAAAGACGAGAACCGCAAGAAGGCACCAGATGAATCACAATCCGAGCCATGAACGACAATCCACCGAGCATGCCAGAACCAGAAAACCTAACAGGCTCAGTGGTGCAACCTGCATTCTATCGACCCTTGGGATTGGCCTTCTTGGCCTTGGCGTCGGCGCCATCACCGCACCCTATTTCAGAGCAACAGCCGCTCTGATTGCACTTCTGGGACTGACCGTTCATCTCATCGCGCTGATCCATACCGCTCGGACCAAACATCACGCATCATCTGCGGGCCGGTTCTGGCTGACAGCGATCTATGGGAGTTGCTGGATCATTCTGCTTGTTCTGACTTTTGCTCTGCTAAGGACGTGGCTTGTACACGCGTGATCAAACGGCCAAAGCCTCAAGGCGGTCTCGCGGCGACGCGATAATAACCGCCGGATCAACAGTCGCGATCGACTTGTCGGTGTCCGGGCACTCGATCGTCCTGATCATGTGGCCAAGCGTGTTCAGCCGGGCCATGCGTTTGTCGTCGGTATGAACCGCATACCAGGGCGCAAATGGGTACTCTGTGCGGGTGAGCATCGCGTTGCGCGCGGCCGAATAGTCGTCCCATTTTTGCAGAGCGACCGCGTCAATCGGGCTTTTTTTCCACTGCTTCAAAGGGTCTTGATCTCGGGCCGCAAGTCGCCGCTCCTGTTCTTCCTGGCTGATGTCGAGATAATATTTGAGGATCTGCGTGCCATCGCGCACCAGCATTTGTTCAAATGCGCCAACATTGTCGTAAAATGCCTCGACTTCTTGATCGCTGGCAAAGCCCATAACCGGTTCAACGCCAGCCCGATTGTACCAGGATCGATTGAAGAGCGCGATTTCACCATCAGCTGGCAGATGTGGTGCGTAGCGTTGGAAGTACCAACTTCTCGTATCGCGGTCGGATGGCTTGCCAAGCGCCACAATGCGCGTCTCTCTGGGGCTGAGATGGTCCGCGATGCGCTTGATAACGCCGTCTTTGCCGGCAGCATCGCGTCCCTCGAAAATCACCAGAATCCGATGACCATGCGTGATCGCACGGCGCTGGATCTTGACCAGTTCTATTTGAAGCGCGCGCAGTCGGCGTTTGTAATCCTTCTTGGAAAGACCCGTGTCAGCGTGATCATCTTTTGGCATTCGCGCGAACCCTTTCATCATTGGCCGGCGAAACTTGTCTTATGGCCGGGCGGGCCAGTTCGGATGAATATAGATAGTCTCGCGTTAGCGGCACTGCGTCCTGGCGTTTACCGAGCTGAAGCTGGAACACATTGTGAAAGCCGTGGCGAAAAGACAGCTCACTTGTGACGAGATAAAAATCCCACATCCGCACAAACCTCGCATCATATAACTTTTCAGCATCATCCGCGCGGTTCAGAAATCGCTGCCGCCAGGCTTTTAGCGTTTCCGCATAGTGCAAGCGCAGGATCTCAATATCCAGAACCACCAGCCCGGCTTTCTCAATGACGGGGACAATTTCCGAGAGTGCTGGAATATAGCCCCCTGGAAAGATATGCCGGGCGATCCATGGATTGGTCGCCCCTGGTCCAGGCGACCGTCCAATCGTGTGAATGAGCGCCGTTCCATTCTCGCCGAGACGGGCCGCAATCTGGTCGAAATATTCGCGGTAATGCGGCACACCGACATGTTCAAACATACCAACCGAGACAATCTTGTCATACTCGCCGGTAAGGTTGCGATAATCTTGAATCTCAAAATCGACACGGTCGCTGAGCCCGGCGGTCTCAGCGCGCTCTTGAGCCAGACAGTGCTGCTCACAGGATAATGTCACACCGTGGACCCGAACATCTTCGCGCTCCGCCAGATGCATCGCTAGCCCGCCCCATCCGCACCCAATATCAAGCACATGGTCCCCGGGTTTCAAGCACAGCTTGCGCGCGATATGATCTTTCTTAAACCGCTGGGCATCGTCGAGCGATGTCTGCGGCTTCGGGAAATACGCGCAGGAATACTGCATGTCGTCATCAAGAAAGAGGCGGTAGAGATCGTTGCCGATATCATAATGGTGCGCCACGTTCCGAGCCGATCGCGCTTGCGGATTAAATTGCGCAACCGCACGAAACGTCTTTCGCAGGAAAGATGGGAGCGCCGCATGCGCGCTGCCCTTAGACAGAATATTGGTCCAGAGAAGCTCCAGCAGATCATATAGATCGCCGGTTTCCAGCACGAGGCCTTCTTCCATATAGGCCTCGCCAAGCTGCAATTCAGGATCGAGCACGATGCGGCGAAGCCAGGCCTCAGATTTCACGGCGATACGAACCGGATGGTCGCAGTGCTGGCCAAAAACAGCTGTCTTGCCATTTGGAAAAACGACTTCCAGGCTTCCCTTGCGAATAGACTTTTCAAGCCGTTTTTTGGCGATTGTGCTCCATACACTCATCAGCGGCGTCCTTCTGGCTTGGCAGCAACGCGCGCCGGCGTGCTCACCATATGATCTGATACGGATAAGACGGCCCGGCCCCTGAACCATTACACTCAGGGCCCAGCGCCATATAAAAACTGACCGAAAATCCGTTCGCGCTTGAGGGCGATTCCGGCGGCGTGCGTATCACACTCCTCAAGCCCCAAAATACGTGGAACCGCTTACGAATATGACGTCCGACTCAAGCCCCTCAGAACGGCGCAAGCGAGCCATTGAAGCTGCGCTCATCGAGTCGCATCAGGACATGTTTCGGTTTCTCAAGCGAAAATTGCGCAACGACGCGGATGCCAAGGATGTGCTGCAAGAATTCTATGTTAAGGCGCTGACCCGGTTTAATGATCTTAAAGATGAAGACCGGCTTCGAGGCTGGTTGTCTCAGATTCTTCGCTCGACAATCGCTGATCATTTTCGAGCAATGACGCGCTCAGACAAAGCGCTGGAAACCTATGCGGCAGAGGCTGCCCTCCTGTTCGATGATGATGAGATCGACTTTGTAATTTGCGCATGCCTCTACAAAATGTTGCCGACACTGAATCCCGACTACGCGGATCTGATCTGGCGGGCTGACCTTATCGGTGAAGATCGCTCTGTGATTGCTCATGATCTCGGCCTGTCTGAGAATGCGCTTCGAGTGAAGCTTCACCGCGCACGCCGGGCCATGCGCCAGCGCCTGGAACAAACCTGCCTGACCTGTATCGAACACGGCTATTTTCAATGCGCCTGTCCGGGCGCCGAAGACTTGCGAAAACGCGTTGAAGCGACCGCCTTGTCCATACCTCCGGGCCAGGTTGTTCCTTAATACATTTTCGCGGCGGCGGGGTGTAACGCCGCTCCGGTTTGCGCGTCTTTGTTTTCAGGTCCGCAATAGGCGGTTTTTGCTTGTGCTCGCCGAGCCAGGACGAAGTTGAAGAGAAGGAGATCGCTATGAACCGTGTCAAGAAAAGCGCCGTCCAAACGCCCAAAGCCAAAGTCAAACCGCCCGTCAAAAAGGGCTGTTGTTGCGCAGGCGGCTCGAAGCCGGGCCGAGGCAAGGAAAAATCGACGCCAGCGCCAAAAAGCGCTGGTGACGCAGCCTGACCCTTTCGTTCTCAATCGCCCCCTTACCGCGAAAGGCTCAAGCCATGCCAGATGATCAAAGTATGACAGCTAAAAAACCCCGCAAAGCCAAACGCTCTGATCCCAAAAAGAAAGCGTCCAAGAGCGCCCGCCGGGCGCAATCAAGGCCGGAGTCCGCAAAGCCCATTCAAGCCTCGTCCCGGCCCAGCCTGCCAGACGCCGCTGCTTATGGGGTTGATCTCATGCAGAGACAAACTCTGTTCTTTGACGCGTTGCGCCAGCGCGCCAACACAATGCTCGCCCATGAGCGAGACGGCATGCCACCTGTCTTGAAGTTCAAGTATGAGCTCGTGGCGGACGCAGCGACATTTGAACCTGCGTGCAATTATCAACTTCTAAAAATACTCGAGATTGGCGATATCTGCCTCGACGATTGTCTTGATCCAGACAAACCACCCGTGATCATTATCGATCCCCGCGCGGGTCATGGCCCCGGCATTGGCGGATTCAAAGACGATTCTGAAGTCGGCATCGCTCTACATGAAGGCTACCCCGTATACTTCGTCGTGTTCACGCCTGACCCTGTTTCCGGTCAAACGCTAGCCGATGTGTTGGCGGGCCTGCGCCAGTTTGTAGAACTCGTGGCCGAGCGACATGATGGCGAGGCGCCAGTGCTCTATGGCAATTGCCAAGGCGGATGGGCGGCGGCACTTCTGGCGGCTGATTGCGAAGGCCTTGCCGGACCGATTGTGATGAACGGGTCACCGCTCTCCTATTGGGCCGGTGAACCCGGTGCCAATCCGATGCGGCTTGCGGCAGGATTCCTCGGAGGGGCCTGGATCAATCACTTCTTGTCTGATCTCGGAAATGGCCGGTTCGATGGCGCCTGGCTGGTCCAGAATTTCGAAACCCTCAAACCTGAAGGGGCAATCTTCCGGAAATATGCCGATCTGTTTGAAAACGTCGATACAGCCGCCGACAGGTTCCTGGATTTCGAGCGTTGGTGGGGCGGCTTCTACCGCCTGAGCCGCGAAGAGATTCTTGCGATTGTGGAAAACCTCTTTATCGGCAACCGGCTTGAAAAAGGTCTGGTGAAACTCGGGGCCCATTGTGAGATTGATTTAAAACAGATCCGCAATCCCCTCGTCATCTTCGCCTCACATGGCGACAATATCACCCCGCCGCATCAGGCACTTGGTTGGATCCCAGCGGTTTATGAGACGACCGAGGCACTCATCGCAGCCGATCAACGCATTGTCTATCTGATCAATCAACATGCCGGGCATCTCGGCATTTTTGTATCTGCGAGTGTCGCGCGCCTCGAACATCGCGCGATGCTGGAAAACCTTTCCGATATCGAAGCGCTGGAGCCTGGGCTCTATGAAATGAGGATCGATAATCCGACCGGCGATCCTGATTGCGACCACGACCAGTACATTGTGCGGTTTGAACCCCGCCGGGTTGAGGACCTGGTATTCGAAACCCAGCCTGAGGCATTTGAGCGTGTCGGGCGTCTGTCGGCGCAATTGGAGACGGCTTATTCGAACTTCGCCAGCCCGTGGGTGCGCGCCTGGTCTAATCCGGTCACAGCAGAGCTTATGAAATGGTCTCATCCGATGCGGGTGACACGCTACATGTTCTCAGAACGGTTCAATCCAGCTATGGCGATGACCGCCGCGTTTGCGCCCATGGTTCGCGCCAATCGAAAAGTGGTCAATGAGGACAATCGCTTTCGCACAGCTGAAAAGATGGGCGTCGACTGGATCGAGACTGGCCTGACCCGCATGCGCGAGTCTCGCGATGCCGCATCCGAACTGGCCTTCAGCTGGCTCTATGACTGGCCCAGATTGCCTGAACCTATAAAGGACGAGGCGGCAAAGAAATGAGCGCCCTCGACACCCCCCAGCGCGAAAACCATCGCGTCCTCACCGTCAATAGTGGGTCTTCAAGCCTGAAAATCGCGCTCTTCCGGGTCGGAAACGACGTGGTCAAGACAATGTCGGGCGCCGTCACTGGCATTGGCGCATCAGAGGCGAGAATGTCAGCTGAGACCGCTTATGGCGACACACTTTGGGACCAGCGCACCTGCTGCATCAACCACCCCGTTGCGCTGGAAACCTTCTTTCATGAGATGGCCGTTCATGTCGATCTCGGCGGAATTTCTGCTGTCGGACACCGGGTTGTGCATGGCGGCCCGCATTATACCAGCGCCCAGCGCCTGACGCCCAAGGTTGAGGCCGATCTCCGCAAACTGATCCCATTGGCGCCGCTGCACATGCCTGCCAATCTTGACGGTATTGTCGCCGCGCGCCTGCGTCTACCGAATGCGTTGCACTATGCCTGTTTCGATACGAGCTTTCATTCAGACATGCCGATCGCGGCCCAGCGCACGGGATTGCCGCCCGAGATGGAAGACCCATTCATCCGTCGTTTCGGCTTTCACGGTCTCTCTTATGCATACATCGTCGACGATCTCGCCGCGCGCGCTGGTCAGGCGGTGTCCCGGCAGCGCCTGCTCGTAGCCCATCTCGGTGCCGGCGCAAGTATGGCCGCAATCGAGAATCGCCAAACCATAGACACGAGCATGGGGTTCTCGGCGCTTGCCGGACTGCCCATGGCGACCCGTAGCGGTGACGTCGATCCCGGATTGCTCTTACACCTCATCATCGAGAAAGGCTGGGCGCCATCTGTCTTGCGCGACCAATTGTATCTTGGGGCGGGTTTGCTGGGGCTTTCAGGTCTCAGCGGTGATGTGAAAACTCTGCTCAAATCACAAGACCCAAATGCAAGCGAAGCACTTGCGCAGTTTGCCTATCAAGCGCGCAAGCAGGCCGGCGCCCTGATCGCGGCTATGGGCGGCGTTGACCGGATCATCTTTACCGGCGGGGTTGGCGAACACGCCCCGTCGATCCGGGCCGCGATATGCCAGCCGCTTAGCGATCTCTACAGAATCAAATTTGACGCGGCCGCAAATGATCGCGGCGAAGCGTGCATTTCAAAGCCGGATAGCGGCGTGATTGTCGAAACGGTTCACACGGATGAAGCCATGATGATTGCCCGTTATGGGCGCGAAATGTTTGAAGCCGCGCCGGCGCAGATGAAGCGGCGAGCCTCATGACGGGTTTTCGAGACTTCGCCGCCCTGCAAACCGCTGCCGACGCCGGCCCGCCGGTCAAGGTCGCCATTGTCTGTGCGGCGCAACGTGAGGTTTTAATCGCCGCCGATACGGCGTTCAAGCGCGGCTGGATCCATCCCATTCTCATCGGCGATCCTGATGCCATAAAGGCTGAAGCCGAGGCGGCAAATCTCTCATTCCATCCCGATCAAGTCTTGCCGGCCTGGAGTGAGACAGAGGCGGCCCAGCGCGCCGCCAGCTTGCTTCGATCAGGCAGCACGCATGCCGCCATGAAAGGTCTTATCCATACTGACATCTTGTTGAAGGCATTGCTCAATGCCAGCGCTGGCCTACGTCAGCCGGGCACGCGGGTCAGCCATGTCTTTCTGGCGGACATTCCAGCCTATCCGAAACTGCTTGCGATTAGCGACGCGGCGGTCAATATCGCCCCGGATCTCAGCGCGAAGGCCGCTATCCTGCAGCACGCGATCGATCTTATGGCGTCTATTGGCGTCGATCTGCCGAAAGCCGCCATTCTGTCTGCGGTTGAGACCGTCAACCCGCTGATCAGCTCCAGCCTCGATGCCGCGGCGCTCTCGGTCATGTCACATCGCGGTCAGGTTCGCGGCGCGCTGGTTGACGGACCTCTTGCCTTCGACAATGCTATTTCGCTTAAAGCCGCAGAGGTCAAAGGCATTGCCTCGCCTGTGGCTGGGGATGCCGACATCCTGCTCGTGCCAGATCTCGTTTCTGGCAACATTCTGGCTAAGAATCTGGAATACATGGCTGACGCCACGCTGGCCGGTCTCGTCCTCGGGCTGAACGCCCCCATCGTCTTGCCATCGCGCGCCGATCCAGTGGACGCACGGCTCGCAGGCCTGGCGCTGGCGCGCCTTAGCCTGGCCGCCAAGGCGCGCAAATCCGCGCCGCAAGACAAAGCGCCTGTGTGGCCGGTACATGCAACGCGCAGCTCTCCGATGCCAGAAGTCGATTGCTGCCCGCCCAGCGATTCCACGCCAACCTCCCCCACATCACTCAATGGAGGCGCTCATGCCGAGCCCTGATCCTGTTATCTGCGCGCCCGTGCGCACCGCCATCGGCGCCTTTGGCGGCAGCCTGAAAAACGTCCCGGCGTCCGATCTTGGCGCGATCGCGATCAAGGCCGTTCTGGAACGGGCAGGACTTGCACCGGATCGGATCGATACCGTTATTATGGGCCAGGTTCTGCAAGCCGGCGCCGGAATGAACCCGGCGCGTCAGGCAGCGATAGGTGCGGGTCTTCCTGTCAACGTCCCCGCGATGACGGTCAACCGGGTCTGCGGATCCGGCGCGCAAGCGGTCATAACCGCCGCGCAAGACGTCATGCTTGGCCACGCGGCGTGCGCCGTCGCCGGCGGCATGGAGAATATGGACCAAGCCCCATTTCTGCTTGGCAAAGCGCGCTATGGCTATCGCCTTGGCGACGGAGCGCTGATTGACAGCCTCCTAAATGACGGGCTGAACGATGCTTTTTCCGGCGAGCATTCCGGCTGGCATACCGAAGACTTAGCCGAACAGAACCAAATCAGCCGCGCAGCGCAGGATGCCTGGGCGCTGCGTTCGCAAAGCCGGTTCTCGAAAGCTCAGAGCGAAGGTCTTTTCGACGCCGAGATTGTGCCCATTGAGATGAAAACTCGTAAAGGGATTTCGGCATTCGATCGGGACGAGCACAATCGCCCGGATACGACGCTAGACACGCTTGCGCATCTAAAGCCGGCCTTCCGAGAGGCGGGGACGATCACCGCCGGAAATGCTCCCGGATTGAATGCGGGCGCTGCTGCAATGATCGTTGCTGACCGGGCCTGGGCAGAGACAAACCAGTTGCAGCCTGCTGTCCGGATTGCCGGCATGGGCGTCGGCGCCGTCGACCCCGGACTGTTCGGCCTTGGTCCTGTGCCCGCTGTGAAACAGGCATTGGAGCAGGCCGCCTGGCCGCTTGCATCTGTGGAACGGGTCGAAATTAACGAGGCTTTTGCGGCCATTGCCGTCGCTTTGGTCGGCGAGTTGGGGTTCCCAGAGGACATCGTCAATGTCGAAGGCGGCGCCATTGCACATGGCCATCCAATCGGCGCAACGGGCGCTATTCTGACCGTACGGCTGATCCACGCCATGCAACGAGACAATCTTAAGCGCGGCATCGTTACCCTCTGCATTGGCGGCGGACAGGGCGTCGCGCTCGCGCTCGAACGTATCCCATCCTGACCCGGCGCATCTCCCCCCAACTGCCCCGACGCCGGTTAACAGGGAACGCCGTCTCTCACGATTGCCTCCGTGAGGGACGGCGGCTTTGGCTGCGTATTATTCTGCAAGGAGCTGGATGTGAGCACACCCGATTGTGATCTTAGCGGAAAAACCGCACTGATTGTCGGCATTGCGAATAGCGATAGTCTGGCCTGGGCGGCGGCCACGTCCCTTCGCGATGCAGGCGCGCGTCTGGCGATCACCTATTTGAACGAGAAGGCTCGCCCGCATGTTGAACCTTTAGCGAAAAAGGCAGATGCAGATCTCATTCTCGAATGCGATGTCACCAAACCTGGATCGTTGGACGCTGTCTTCGACGCGGTCGAAGCAAAATGGGATCGGCTTGATCTTGTCTTTCACGGGATTGCAAGTGCGCCAAAATCTGATCTTAAGGGGCGTTTGACAGACTGTTCGGCCGACGGTTTCGCCGCCGCCATGACGGTGTCTTGCTATTCGCTCCTTCATATGGAGCGGCGGGCTGAACCATTAATGCGACGCGGCGGCTCTCTGATCACGCTCAGTTTCTATGGCTCAGAAAAAGTCGTTGATCACTATAATGTCATGGGCCCGGTCAAAGCTGCGCTTGAAAGCGCTGTACGCTACCTCGCCCATGAGCTCGGACCCTCGGGCATCCGCGTCAATGCCATTTCCGCCGGACCCGTTGCGACAAGAGCCGCGTCTGGCCTCACCCATTTCGAAGAATTGCTAAACGAGGCCGCAACCAAATCACCGCTGCGACGAACAATCGATGCCAGCGAAGTCGGAAAAGCAGCATTGTTTTTGGCCAGCGATCTGTCCAGCGGCGTGACCGGTGAAATCGTTCATGTCGATGCCGGGTTCCATGTCGATGGCATGATTTTTCACTGACAAGAGAAACGATGATGACCGTAGAAGACCCTGTTTGCCGCAACACGATGCCCCTCGAAAACGCTCACGCGTCGCAGGAATATGGTGGATGGGCCTATTTCTTTTGCTCAACCCATTGCCACACAGCCTTCAAACTAAATCCCGAACGCTATGCAGACGCGCGCATTCCCGCCGCCTTCAGCGCGCCGGGCGACGCCTCTCACCCATCCCGCAAAGCATGACTTAGCAGACAAAGACCCTCCACCATGGATCACTCCACCCACGCGCCCCCATCTCGCCACGCACCTCATGGCGGTCACGGACAGAAAAAAACGGACCCGCATGGCGGCCACGACCACGAAGGCATGATTGCCGATTATCGCCGGCGGTTTTGGGTCGTGCTGGCAGCGACGATCCCCATCCTCGCTTTGGCACCGATGATCCAAGGCTGGCTTGGCCTCGAAGACGCCTTGCGGTTTCCGGGCGACCGCTACGTGCTGGCGGGGCTTTCAAGTCTTGTTTTCTTCTATGGCGGCTGGCCGTTCCTGAAAGGGTTTTTACGAGAGATCACTGCCCGCGACATCGGTATGATGACGCTGATCTCGGTCGCGATCACCGCTGCTTACGCCTATTCCATCGGCATGGTCGCAATCGGCAGTGATGAGACCTTTTTTTGGGAACTCGCAACCCTGATTGCAGTTATGTTGCTCGGGCACTGGATCGAGATGAAATCGGTGCTTGGCGCTGGGCGCGCCTTGGAAAAACTCGCAAGCCTGATGCCGGATGAAGCCCACCTCGTGGCTGATGATGGCAGTGTAATCGATGTGCCCGTTTCGACACTGAAAGGCGGCGAACATCTTCTCATCAAGCCAGGCGAGAAAGTCCCAGCTGACGGGATCATTGTCAGAGGCGAGTCGTCTCTCAATGAATCCATGCTCACCGGAGAGTCCAAGCCGATTTTCAAGACCGTGGATACCGAAGTGATCGGCGGATCGATCAATGGCGAAGGTTCGCTAACAATCCGGGTCGACAAGACCGGTGATGAAACCTTCCTGTCGAGCGTCATCAAGCTCGTTAAGGAAGCCCAAGCCAGCAAATCCAAAACCCAGGATCTCGCCAACACGGCGGCCAAATGGCTGACTTTCATCGCACTTGGCGGAGGCTTATCGACCGTTTTGTTCTGGACCCTGTTCACCGATCAGGGATTTGGGTTTGCTATGGCGCGCGCCGTTACCGTGATGGTCATCGCCTGCCCGCACGCGCTTGGTTTGGCTGTGCCGCTTGTGGTTGCGCGCTCGACCGCGATCGCGGCCACCAATGGATTGCTCATTCGGGATCGGACGGCATTCGAAGAAGCGCGCAACATCAATGCCATCATTTTCGACAAAACCGGCACGCTGACCAAGGGCGAGTTTGGGATCACCGATACGCTTGTTTTTGATACGACATTCACCGAGAGCGATATCGTCGCTTATGCGGCGTCGATTGAAGCTCATTCTGAACACCCAATCGCCCAGGGGATCGTTCGCGATGCGCCAGAAGCATGGGGTGTCGACAAGTTCAAGGCGATCCCTGGCAAAGGTGCAGAAGGCCTCGTTAAAGACCGCGACGTGAAAGTCGTCAGCCCCGGCTATTTGCGCGACCAAGGTCTTGAAATGGATGATCCCCGGTTCGAAACCCTGAGCGCGCAGGGCAAGACAGTCGTTTTCGTGCTCATTGATGACAAGCTCGCTGGCGCAATCGCGCTGGCCGATATCATTCGTGAGGAATCGGCGAAAGCCATCCTGATGCTTCAGGCCATGGGCATTCAGTGCATCATGCTGACCGGCGACAATCAACAGGTGGCGGAATGGGTCGGCCAGGAAATCGGCCTGGACGAAGTGATTGCCGAAGTCCTGCCAGAAGAAAAAGCCGCTAAAGTCCGCGAAGTTCAGTCCCGCGGTCTGATCGTCGCGATGACCGGCGATGGCGTGAACGATGCGCCGGCGCTGGCTCAGGCGAATGTCGGGATCGCAATCGGTGCAGGCACGGATGTCGCGATCGAAACCGCCGACATTATTCTTGTCCGGTCCAGCCCGTCTGATGTCGTGGCGATCATTGAGCTGGCGCGCGCGACCTATAATAAGATGATGCAAAACCTCGCTTGGGCGACCGGCTATAACACGTTCGCCATTCCAGCGGCAGCCGGCGTGTTTTTCCCCTGGGGCGTCATTCTCACACCCGCGCTTGGCGCCGTGTTCATGTCGGCAAGCACCGTGATCTGCGCCATCAACGCCCAACTCCTCAAACTGTCTCGATCCCGGGTGTCGACATGACAGTGCGAGGTTTTGTTCCGGGTTTCGGATTTTTGACGCTCTGCCTCAGAGCGCTCAGCATCGGAGCCCTCCTGCTCCTGGTCCTGGTCCTGGTCCTGGTCCTGGATCATGCCGGGCATTTGAGCTGGCAAGACTGGCTGCTGATCGTTTTTATTTTTGCGGCGCAACTAACCGGTTTGAGGCCTTCAGGCCGGAGCCGCGTAACAAACCCATCATCGTCAACCCGCGGATCCCGTCCGTTCTGATCCCGCCATAGGAGCAATCGCCGTGCACAACCATTCTGATCATGACGACCATCAGCCAAAAGGCAGCCGGTTTTGGCTGCCGCTTTTGGTCTTCGCCGGAGCGATCGGGTTTCTTTTATTCTATGAACACCGCGCTCACATTCCCGCTGATGCGGTCTTCCTTGTTGGCTTCCTGCTTCTTTGCGGCGTGATGCACCTCTTCATGCACAGCTCAATGGGCGGACATGGAGGCCATGGCGGCCATGGCAATCACGAAGGCCAGAGCCCGTCCCAACTGGATGAGGATGATGACTGGAGGACACGGCGATGAGTGAGAGCATGGCCCATTCTGAATATGGTCTCTGGTTCCTGGTGATCCTGAACTCGGCCATCTTCATCATTTTCGCGTTTAGTTTCGCAAAGCCATCCAAGTCAAAAGACTGGACGTCATTTGGCGCCTTTAGCGGTTTTGTCATCGCCCTTTTTACCGAGATGTATGGTTTCCCACTTTCGATCTACTTTCTCTCGCCATGGCTAGAATCGCAGTTTCCCGACATCAATTGGTTCGCCCATGATTCCGGGCATTTCTGGGAGATGATTTTCGGCTGGCAGGGCAATCCACACTTTGGCCCATTCCACTTTGCAAGCCTCGGCTTCATTTTGCTGGGTTTTAGCGTTTTGTCATGGGGCTGGCCGATCCTGCACGGGGCGCTACGCAGCGGCAAGCTCGCCAAGACCGGCATTTATGCCCGCATGCGCCACCCGCAATATGCTGGATTTGTGTTGATCATGTTTGGCTTCTTGCTGCAATGGCCGACCATCCTGACCCTGATCATGTTCCCGGTTCTTGTCTTCATGTATGTCCGTCTCGCTCTGAAAGAGGAGAAGGACGCCGAAGCCGCATTCGGCGACGAGTATCGCGCCTACGCCGCGGTCACTCCGCGCTTCTGGCCGCGTTGGGGACGCTTAGAGACCCTCACGCAATCCCGCCCGAATGATTTGCCTTCCTAGCCCTTCTCATTCTTGCGATCCGCCGGACCAGGCGGATCGCGGAACTGAGGGATACCTAAACATTCAAGTTTACACTGCTACAGGCTCATCCAGCTTGAAGGAGGCAATATGCAGCACAAGAGCTTTGGCCTCGTTCTAGCCGGCGGCGGTGCGCGCGGGATGGCGCATGTTGGAGCCCTCAGAGCGCTCAACCATCTTGGATATTATCCAAGAGTTGTTGCTGGAGTTTCGATCGGCGCGCTCGTCGCTGCCACCTATTCGCTCAATCCGAACTGGTACCAGGACTTGAGAGAGATGGATGTATCGGGCTTCCCTCGCCTGCCAGCGTTCAAAACGCACGGCCTAAAGGAAAAGCTCAAAAGTTTCGTATTGGCTGGGCGTGATCTTAAGTCTCTAACCTTTGGCTGGGGTATTGGAGCGCACACCGTCGATTGGGGACGTTCGGTGATCGAAGATTTAACCCTTGGCAAAGACCTGCAGCAAGGCCGTGTGAAAACCCTGATTACGGCAACGGATATTCTGAGCGGTGAAAGGATCATTAAAACAAAGGGGCATGCCGTCGATGCGGTTTATGCCAGCTCGGCGATCGCCGGCATCTTACCACCTTTTGAAGACGGCAAGCATCTCCTGGTTGATGGCGGCTACTCTGATAGCTCACCCGTGGACATTGTGAGAAATGCAGGCGTGGATCATGTTATCACGCTCGATCCGGGTCAACGCATTAGCGATCATCCACCTCAAAATGGGCTGGATGTCTTCCTGCGCTCGATCGAAATCACTCATAAAGCCTTTTCGAGATCACGCTACGAACACGCTGATCTGGTGTTGACCCCGCATTACGACGCTCAGATCGGGTTGTTCGACTTTCAACACACTGGTCGCTGCATCGCTGCTGGAGCCAAAGCCGTTAAAAGCGCCGCACCTCAATTAAGGGAGCTTCTGGCGCCCGCTCAATCCGACGCCGAGATGTTATCCGCAGAATGAGCATCCCTTTATCCATCCCGCTCCTACCTGCGCCAGGGCAGCCAAGAAAGATCAGCTCATGACATATCTGGCCACACCTCAGAGCGCTGCGTCATCGCATCCCCCTGCCAGAGATTGGGTAAAGATATTAGCCGGCTATCGAGAGCCCTCGATGGTTCGAAGCCTGTTCGAACTGACTATTACAATGGTCCCTATTTTAATTCTTGCGGGCGCTGCGGTCTGGTCAACCAGCATTAATTATTGGCTTACCGTTTTGTTCAGCGCCGCAGCATCAGGATTTCTGGTTCGATTGTTCATGATCCAGCATGACTGCTCACATGGTGCATTTTTCAAATCGAAACGCGCCAATGATTGGACCGGGCGCGTCATCGGCGTTTTAACCCTGACGCCTTTCGACCTCTGGAAGCGATCGCATAATGTACATCACAGTTCGCAGGGAAACCTCGACCGGCGCGGCATTGGCGACATCATGACCCTGACCGTCGAAGAATACAATTCCCGCTCGTTTTCAGGCCGTCTCGCTTATCGGCTCTATCGCAATCCATTCGTCTTGTTTGGGGTCGGGCCAATTTTCATTTTCCTGTTTCACCATCGCCTCCCGATAGGCTTCTTGCGCGCTGGCATGAAGTATTGGCTCAGCGTGATGGGCACCAATATTGCAGTTGCTGCGCTTCTCATTGGAGGCATCGCCGCGGTCGGCTGGCTCCCCTTCCTGGTGGTATATCTACTGATTACAATGCTTGCCGCAATCATCGGTGTTTGGCTGTTCTATGTGCAGCACCAGTTTGAACAGACCGTCTGGGACGGCAATGACACCTGGCAACTCCATGAAGCTGCCCTCCATGGCAGCTCTTTCTATGATTTGCCTCAACCTTTGCGATGGTTGACGGCGAATATTGGCATCCATCATGTCCACCATCTCAATAGCCGTGTGCCGTTCTATCGTTTGCAGCAAGTCCTGCGCGACCACCCTCCTCTCGCAAGGATCGGCCGGATGACCCTTTTAGACAGCTTTAAAACCACACGGCTGAAACTCTGGGACACCAGCACTCGAAGGCTGGTCTCGTTCAAAACCGCGCGGGCCTTGTGCGGTGAGAAAGAGACGTTGCCAATGATACAATAGAATGACGACGAAGACCGACATCACGATTGTTGGCGCCGGCCCCTCGGGCCTTGTGTGCGCGACGGTTCTGGCGCGAGCCGGTCGCAAAGTGATCGTGCGCGAGTGGCATCGTGATGTCGGACACCGCTTTCATGGTGATTTTCAAGGTCTGGAAAACTGGACCGATCCACAAGACGTGCTCGAAGAGCTTGTCTCAGCCGGGATCAATATAAATTTTGAACACCGCGGCGTAAAGACAGGCATTGTCTTCGACAGCCAGGCCAAGTCTCATCGCGTGTATGGCGCGCGTCCATTATTCTACTTGCTGAGGCGAGGCCGCGCAGACGGCAGTTTGGACCGCGGACTTCTCGAACAGGCCGTCGCGGCTGGCGTGGAGGTTCGCTTCAATGACCGCGTAGCGCAAACATCAGGCGAGATGGTGCTTGCCGGCGGCCCTCGGCGCGCGGACATCATTGCTGTCGGAAAGATCTTCGATACAGAGATGGCCGATGGTGCCTGGCTCGCCCTGGACCCTGCGCTGGCGCCAAAAGGCTACGCCTATCTGCTTGTGCATCAGGGACGAGGCACTGTGGCAAGCTGCATGTTTACCGGCTTTCGCGACCAGGCATTACACCTTTCCGAGACGGTAGCGTTTTTCGAGCGTCATGCCGGACTGCGCATGCAGAACCCCCGGGCATTTGGCGGTTTCGGTAATACCCGCTTACCGCGAACAGCGCTGCAAGGCGGTTATCCCGTGATCGGTGAGCATGCCGGCTTCCAGGATGCGCTGGCCGGCTTCGGATTGCGCTATGCTATGCGCTCGGGTCGGTTGGCCGCTGAAAGCATAATTGGAGAAGCCAGCTATCGTCAGGCTTGGCGAAAAACGCTCCAGCCAACGCTTAGAACTGGCGTGGTCAATCGCTTCTTATTCAATATGGCTGGGCGTCGCGGAATTGATTTCATGGTTGGACATCTTGCCCGCACCGACACAGGCGAGGCCCTCCGGCGGGCATACCGCCCATCAGTTGTAAAACGTCTTCTATTTCCTCTGGCGCGGCGCCGTTTTCGAGCGCCGCTCGCAGACCCCAGCTGCACTCATGAAGATTGTAGCTGCATTTGGTGCGAGCATGGCGTCCACAATTAATCACCTAACGCTTGAGCGCAATTTTTATGGCACGCTGCCGACTGGGCCTGCACGATCGAATCAAGGTCTGCATATCTCACGAATGGCGACGCATTGAGCTGCTGTGTTATTTCGTCGAGCGTTGGACGTGGTATCCTATCATCCGTACGAGGGTCGTAAATCAGCAGCGCCTCACCAGAATATGCGACACGGTCCAGCGCCAGTCCGCGAAACGCTGGCTTGTCCCGCGCCCAAACGCCGAATGCCTGAACAGCGCGCTCGCGCTGCGGGCGGTAGAGCGCAAGAATTTCAGCTAATCCCTCATCCGCATTGAACTTCACGATGAACACGTAAGATTTGCCGGGATGAAGTTCAGCGCCGTCGGCAGGTCCGGCCACCAGATCAGCGCGTTGCAGCTCGCCTTGAGACTTGTTGGTCCCGCCACCCGCCGCTCCTAAAAGACTCAAGCCCGCAAGGGCAAACAGGCAAAGTACAAGAAAGACGATCAGGTGTGCGTTTTCAAATTGGTGTTTCATTGTCTGTCGCTCTTGGTGACAAGCGCTCCAAATCGGTTTTTCAAATCGAGATCGTCACTAAATCATTGGTCAGATAGACATAGTCTGGGACAGGCAGATTCAGCGGCGCCGGTCCTTTTCTGATCCGCCCAGAAATATCATAATGCGATCCGTGGCAGGGACAGTACCAGCCGCCATAGTCTCCGACCGCGCCCTGATTTGGACCAACCGGCACACAGCCAAGATGGGTACAGACGCCCGATGTAATCAATATAGCGGGGTTGAGCGTGCCATCGGGGCGGGGTCTTAAGCGGGCTTCATCCGTCTCGGGGTCCGGTAATCGCTCAATATTCACGCTATTGGCAGCGGCGATCTCCGCTTCGGTGCGGCGGCGAATAAAAAACGGCTTGCTGCCGATCAGAACCCGGATTTCACCGCCAACCGGTATTTTCGAAACGTCTACATCGAGCGAACTTGACGCACGTGTGTCGCTGGCGGGGTTCATCTGATCAACAAGCGGCCAGGCCGCTAAGCCTGCTCCAGCGGCAGCTGCGGCAGTCGTCGCAATAAAGATAAAATCACGTCGCTCTGGATCTGCGGGAACGGTGTCTGACATGAAATATACTCCCTGAAGCCTTCATCACTGGAACAGACGCTGGGCACACCTTTTTCATTACAGGACTTATTGCAGCCTGCTGTCCTTCATTGAAAATCTTGCCGCGCCCCATGATGGCTTTGGAGGGCATATGGGACGCGGCAAGTTCAGAACGAGATCGCACGAGAAGGGGGGGGGAGGGCATGATCGCGTTCTGGTTCATTGTTCGTCGCAGCGAACAATTTCTGGTCCGGGCCTTCGCAATGTAAGGGGGGGGGACGCACTGCGAGGGCCCGGGACCAAGGCGGCGGCGCTGAACAACAACGCCCGAAAACGCCTTATTCTGTGGCAGCCTCCTCCTTATCGCCCGTCATCATTGGGCAGTGCTCAGCTGGATCATGGCCCATGGCTTCATGCTTGGCCTGACAGTCTTCCGGAGACATTGGATGCTCGCCTGATGCGTCATGCATTTTATGGCCATCCGCGCCATGTTCCGTCATTTTGTCCATGTCCATCGCCATGCCGCCCTCGCCCATCATGGGTTTGTCGCTATCCATCATGTGATCGCCGCCATGGTCCATCATATGACCTTCAGCCATCTTATCTTCCATGTTGGCCATACAGCCCTCCATGCCCTCCATGCCTTCATGACCCGCCATGCAGGTTTTGGCCTCGGCGGCGTCTGCCTCTGCTTCAACGGCAGGTGTTTCGCTGTGATCGTGCGTCTTGTGGCCGTCTTGAGCCAAGGCCGTGGGCGACAAGGCAAAAATAGCGGCGGCGGTGATCAAGATTGGTTTCATGAGGGGCATCCTTTATATAATTATTCGAGCCCAAGGGTATTGGGCACTTGCAACGTATTACGCAGCACACAGGCGGCGCCCTCATAATCGGCTCCACTCTTTCAAGTGTTTCACCGGAGCCCTGGTTTGATTGTCAGCCCCCGCATTCTCGCAGCGCTCGTCATGGTCTTATGGGCCTCCTGCTATCCGCTCATCACGCTGGGGCTCGACTATGCGCCTCACCTGACCTTTGCAGCGCTACGCGCCATTCTGGCTGGTAGTATTTTAATAGGCGTCGCCGCTCTGCGCCGAGCCGCGTGGCCTCGCGGGTGGAGCGTTTGGGGCTGGATCACGCTTGCTGGCCTCGGAATGACCGGCATTGGCTACTTTGGCATGTTTCACGCCGCCGAGTTTGTGTCTCCCGGTCTTGCCACCGTGATCGAAAGCCTCCAGCCGCTGATCGCCGCTGTGCTTGCCGTCGTGTTTCTGCGCGAACGCCTTGGACCGATTGGCTGGTTTGGGCTTTGCCTCGGCGTCGGCGGCGTGGCGCTCATTGCGATACCGCGCGTCCTGGCCTCGGGCGGGGGATCAACAGCTTTCGGTCTGGTCCTGGTGATTACGGCGACCAGCGGCGTGGCGGTCGGCAATATCGCCATCAAGTCCTTAGCGACACGCATCGATGCGGCGATGGCGATGGGGTTGCAGCTTTTGATTGGAGCGATCCCGATCTCAATTTTAGCTTTCACGACCGAATCCCCAACAGCTATAGACTGGTCGCCGCAATTCATAATTTCACTTCTTAGCCTCGCCCTGCCCGGGACGGCGCTGGCCTATTGGTTATGGCAGGTGACGCTGCAGTCGCTGGATGTATCCAAGGCGGCTGCATTCAGTTTTCTCGTTCCGATCATTGGTGTTTCAGTTGGCGCGCTATTCTTCTCAGAGCCAATGACGATGAATGTTTTTGGCGGCGGCGCGCTCGCCGCCATCGGGGTCTATCTCGCATCGCGCCCAAGGTCGGAAACGTCGCCGCTAATGTCTGCCGAAAAAGAAGCCTAATCGAGCTTTTCGACCTGTTCCTGCAAGATTTTCCGGGCGCGATAAACCCGTGTTTCCACAGCCTTGATGGAGACACCAAGGATTTCGGCCACCTCACTTTGGGGCATGTCTTGTAGAACCTGCAGCGTAAAGGCCTGCCTCAGCTTATCTGGCAGCGCGTCCACCATTTTCGAGACACGGCTCAGCTCATCACGGTGTTCATAATCAGCTTGAACATTTTGCGAGTGGTCGGCGATATCCGGCCGATCCGGGCTCTCCAGAGGTGCCGCTTGAAAGAAAAAGCTTCGCACGGCGCGTTTGCGGCCATGATCACGAACTTTGTTGAGCGCAATGTGGTAGATCCAGGTCGAGAACTTCCGCGACGGGTCATATCGGTCAATCGAACGCCAGGCTGCGGTAAAGGCTTCCTGCAGCACATCATAGGCGTCTTCGTTGCCACGCATCGAGCGATGAACATAGCGGTAGAGCGGTTCCTTGTAACGGCGCATGAGCTCGGTGAAGGCGCGTTCCTCGCCCCCTGCTGCGGCTACAGCAAGCTCTGCATCTGTTCGCTCTGTGTTGTGCACGTGTATATGTCTAAAGCTCCGTCAGTGATCGAACGACTTCCACGTCAAAGACGATCGCTTGTTCCTCAGTAAGGATCTCGCGCACCTCAAACACATGCTCGATAGTGACTTTTTGCAGCTCCCCCATGGCTGTGTGGAAATCATCGATCGCCGCCTGAACAGCGGGCGAATAGGATTTGTCGGCCTCCATAGCGCCAGCGAGTGCGAGGTTGGCCGCGCGAAGTTTTTGTTCCAGCTCAGCTTTTTTAGCCGCGAAACGGTGTTCGATTAGCTCGAGTTCTGCCCCCTGATCCGCTGAGAGATCCAAGTCGTGATGGACCAGCTCATGCAAACCGGAAGCGGTTTCAACCGGATGCGTCGCGGCCCAGTTTCCAGCGACAAACACGCCGGTCATGCCCGCGCACAGGGCTAGGAAAACGACAATAATCCAGTGTTCGAGTTTCATTACCCGTCTTACCTCAGAATCCCAGACGGGGCATATGGCGCATCAACAGAGAAGACCGAAAAATCACTCGATGATGACTGGCTGGGCGCCCCGAACAATCCGACCACAAGGCCGATTGCAACCGCAAGCGCAACCGCTGCGGTTCGGCTTACGGCCGGTGTCGCAAAAAGGCGTCCGTCTGTGGTAATTGCTGCGGGCGAAGCTGGGTGTCCGGCCGGGTTGCGCGCGTCAATTCGCTCCCAAACCTCGACTTCGAGATTGTGAAGGTCGCGATCAAGGGGCGCCGCCTTTAAATCTTTGATGAGCGCGTCTATGTCATTTTTCATGGCGCTCTCCTTTCGAGAAGCAAATTTAGGGAGGATTACGTATTGACTTATACGCAGCGGCTCTCGCGCTCCCTCAAAAAAACATTGATTAAAGTCAATATGCACCGATCGCGCGCCTGACAATGCCGATCTGCATGTGAGGGATGTTACCTGTCGACACGTAGAAATTGGCAACCTGATCGCATTTTCGCAAGAGACGCCAATGACGCAAGAACTGGACATTCCAAAACCAAGCACTGCTCCAAACTGGCGGTTGGTACAGTTCCTGTTCGCCTACAGTCTGATTATCGCGGCCGCAAACCTGATTTGGGAAATCGCTCACGCGCCGCTTTACACGATCTGGATTGATGGAACACGTGCCGAGATCGCCTTCGCCATTGCTCACTGCACATTTGGCGATGTCCTAATCGCCGGGTCTTCGCTGTCGATCGCCTGGCTCATCGCGGGGCGCCGTGGATGGCCAGACAAACACTATTGGCGCGTTGCAGGGTTAAGCCTCCTGATTGGACTGACCTATACGGTGTTCAGCGAATGGCTGAATATTTCGATCCGCGAAAGTTGGGCCTATCGCGAAACAATGCCGACGATCGGACCGCTCAACACTGGGCTGTCGCCACTCTTGCAGTGGCTAATCATCCCGAGTCTGACCTTTGCCTGGCTGAAAAGCGCGATGCGGCGGTGACGGGTCGCTAAAGTGTCACCCCTCATACCCCAAGGGGGCATAAGGGGTGACTGGTCTGGCCGCGTAACCATCCGACAAGGACGCCCATTCCTCCCCCAATATTCCAACGGCGTCCAACGCAAGAAGGAGAACATCATGCGTTTCAAACTCGCCGGACTGCTCATCGCGACAAGCAGCGTGATCGCGCCTGCCGCACTCGCAGACGTCTATAATCTGGAGATCGACCAATTTGAACGGACGGTCGATGGCAAGACGCTGACTGGCGTCAGCATTAACGGGACGAGCCCTGGCCCTCTATTGCGACTGCGTGAAGGCGAAGACGTCACCATCAATGTCACCAATACACTCGACGTAGATACCTCGCTTCACTGGCATGGGATTATCCTGGACGCTGGTATGGATGGCGTTCCGGGGATCAGTTTTGACGGCATCGCGCCGGGCGAGACCTACACTTATAACTTCACCGCCAATCAGTCAGGTACGTACTGGTACCATGGACACTCTGCCCTGCAGGAACAGGAGGGCGTCTTCGCGCCCATCATAATCGAACCGGCAAAGCCCGACCCCTTCGAGTATGATCGCGAGCATGTGATCATACTCGCCGATTGGCTGAACGACAGTCCTTACAAAGCGCTCGCCAATCTCAAGAAGCGCTCGAACTATTACAATTATAATCGCCGAACCGTTTTTGACCTCTGGCGCGACTGGAGAAATGCTGATCGCGGCGAAAAGACGGACGTCATCCAGGAGCGACTGGCGTGGGGCCGGATGCGTATGGATCCAACCGACATTGTAGACATTACCGGTTACTCGTTTCTGGTGAACGGTGAAACACCTGAAGACAATTGGAACGGTTTTTTTGAAGCGGGCGAGAAAGTCCGCCTCCGGTTCATCAATGCTGCCGCGATGACCTATTTCGACGTCAAGATTCCGGGGCTTAAAATGACAGTGGTCCAGGCCGATGGTCAGAACATCGAGCCAGTCTCGGTTGATGAGTTCCCGATCGCTATCGCTGAAACCTTCGACGTTATCGTCGAGCCTGAGGCGGGACAATCATATACGATCTTCGCCGCCGCAAAGGACCGCTCAGGATATGCCCGCGGCACCCTCAGCGAGACACCCGGCGCCGAAGCGGCGATCCCGGAACTTGGGCCCCGGCCAGAGCTGACAATGGCAGCGATGGGAGAAGGCCATGCCAGCCACGGCGCAATGGCTGAAAGTGAAGCTGCCGGCATGGATGAGATGACCATGGACATGAGTGGAGACGCCCATCGCGGACATGGCGCAATGCCTGCGATGGAGCATGGAGAGAAAGTTCTCTCCTATGACGATCTTCGCGCGCTTACCCCATATACGGACCGGCGCGCGCCAGACCGCGAGGTCGAGCTACGTCTCACGGGCAATATGGAACGATATTTCTGGTCGATTAATGACGTGAAGTTCGGTGACGCTGGCCCGCTTGAATTCAACTACGGCGAACGCGTTCGTATCACATTCAAGAACGAAACCATGATGGAGCACCCGATGCACCTGCATGGATTGTGGATGGATCTGGTGAATGGCGAGGGCGACATGGCACCGCGCAAGCACACGATCACCATCCGGCCAGGTGAAACCATCTCCGCCGATGTAACCGTCGATGCCACCGGATCCTGGGCCTTTCACTGCCACATTCTCCAGCACGCCGCGACCGGCATGTTCCGGCAAGTCAATGTCATTGGCGGCGTTCAATAACAAACACCCATAAGGACAAAACAGATGAAACCCAATTTCCTGCTCGTGGGTGCGCTCGCTATGGCGACCGCCCTGCCCGCCCTCGCAGCCGAAGGTGACCCGGTCTACAATTACACGCTGATCGAAGCCGATATTGCCGAGATTGATGATGAAACCGTCGGCGCCTTTGATGCCCAAGGCTGGGTTGGCGGCGATTATAATCGCTTCTGGTGGAAGGCCGAAGGTGAATTTGCCGATGGCGACTTCGAGGACGCCGAGGTCCAGGCGCTGTATTCACGATACATTTCAAAATTCTGGGATGCCCAGATTGGTGTGCGCTACGACCTTGAGCCTAAAGGCGAGACCTATGGCGTTATAGGGCTGCAAGGACTTGCGCCCTATTTCTTCGAAGTTGATGCAGCCGCCTTTGTTTCTTCGAGCGGCGATGTCAGCGCCCGCTTTGAAGCGACTGGGGAACTTTTGTTCACGCAACGCCTGATCCTCGAACCCGGTATCGCGCTCGATTTCTATGCCGAAGACGATCTGTCCCGGCAGATTGGTTCGGGATTAGCGACGGCGGAATACAGCGCTCAATTGCGCTATGAATTCACCCGTGAATTCGCACCTTATGTCGAGCTTGCCTATGAAGAAGCCTATGGCGACACCGCTGACTTTCAACGATTGGAAACCGGCAGCGCGGATGACACCGTTTTTAAAGTCGGCTTGCGAACCATGTTCTAGCGATTCTTAGGAGGCAGCGTTTCTATTGGCGACTCCGGACCGGCAATCAATCAGCAGACGGAAGCTAAGGCCCGCATCGAAGGATGCGGGCCTTGACCTGAGCCCTTCGGCTCCCTCGTTTATTTCGAGAGTCTGACCCTTTCATAGTCCAAGGTTTGATGTCTGGCGAGCGCGCCGGGAGTGGAGCCCCCGACAAGCTCGAGCGACCGGCGCGCTGCGGGCGTCAGCCCGCCCAGCGATGAGTGAGGCCGGTGATGATTGTAATCGTGCCGCCAGCGCCCCAGTACCTTTCTGGCGTGGGAGAGACTGTCGAAGACTTCCTCGTTGAGGCATTCGTCACGGAGCTTGCCATTGAAGCTCTCGACGAAGCCGTTCTGCTGCGGCTTGCCCGGCGCGATGTAGTGCCAGGCGATGCCGGTCTCGTTCTGCCATTCCAGGATGGCGCGCGAGGTCAGCTCGGTCCCATAGCACATTGGGAACCGGCGTTTCGGAGGTCGTGACCGCCTGCTTGGCTTCGTCCATGCAGGCAGGCGGTCACGACCGGGCCTTCAGGTCTCTTACAGTGGTTTTGCCGACCACGACTGAAGAGAGGAGCCCAGCCATGACCAAGTCTGATACTACGCCAGTTCATCCCATTCTCGTAGCCATCGATATCGCCAAGCATCGCAACGAGGTGCTGATCGCCGAGCCGGGGCGCAAGCGCCGGCGGCGGATCACCGTTCGCAACATCAAGGAAGATCACGAGCGCCTCGTAGAGACGCTCACTGCTTACAATGCGCCCGTGGTCGTCGGCTTTGAGCCGACCGGCGACTATCACCGCCCGATCGCTTGGCGACTTCAGGAAGCGGGCTTTTCACTCAAGCTGATCTCGTCCTTGTCACTCGCCCGAACACGCGAAGCGATGCACAACTCCTGGGACAAGAACGATCCGAAGGACGCTCAGGTCATGCTGCATATGATGCAGACCGGACTGACCCAGACCTGGCACGATCCTTTGGTCCACGGCCTCAACGACCTGCAGGAGCTGTCGAAGACGCACGCCGTCATCTCACAGACCAAAACCGAGTTCTGGCATCGCCTCCGAACGCATTACCTGCCGCTCTATTTTCCGGAGGCTGAACGGTTCGCAGGCAACTCCCGCAGCGACTGGTTCCTCGCTTTCCTCGAGCAGTTTCCAACACCGGGATCGATCACCTGCATGCCTGAAGACACCTTTGCCGAAGCGGCCTGGGATGTGGTGGGCAGGAAGGTCTCGAAGCGTCGCTTGATCTCTGACATCTACGCGACAGCTGCAGATTCCATTGGGCTTCCGGTATCTATCGACTCACCTGCGATCGCCATGTTTCGGCTGGTCCTCGCTGAAGGGCGCAGTCTCGTGGCGCAACGCGACCAAATCGAACAACAAGCTGAAGACCTTCTCGGCGAGCATGAGGACTTCATCCGTTTAAAGACGATCCCTGGCGTTGGCCCGATCAACGCGTTGACCATTCTGGCCGAAGCGGGCGATCTGCGCCGGTTTCGGCACCACCGCCAGTTCCTGAAGTTCTGCGGGTTCAACCTGTCGACCCAGCAGTCGGGCGTCTTCCGCGGCCAGACGAAATTGTCGAAGTATGGCAACGCCAGGCTCAGGCGCACATTCTGGATGGCTGGCCAGGTCGCCATCCGGCAGCGCGAGAATGGCTTCCGCGACAAGTACGAACGCTACATCGCTCGCGATCACGCCGATCCCCATCTCAAGCGCAAGGCGTTCACCGCGATCGCCGCCAAGATGGCGCGCACCGCCCATGCCGTGATCAAGACCGAGACAGACTACCGCCCCTTCTTCGAAGGACGCGGTCCCAGGCGGAAGGACCCCGCTCTGCAAGTGCCGTTGAGGCGCGCCCACAGCGCGACCTCGTAGATAATGTTCGGGTCTTCTGCCTGGGAAATCGGATCTCGTCTTAAGGACGGTGAGGGCCACAATCCCATGGACCCTGTGTTTGCTATGGAAGAACTGACTTCTTGACCGCAGAAGACGCCTGGGAGATTTTAATCGCAGCGCGAGGCCAAAATCGGCCCCGCGGACAACTGACCTGTTGGCCCATTCCCGCTGAGCTTCCTTTCATAGGACGTTGTCCGAGACGATGGTCTCCGGCCGGCCATAGAGGCGGATGCAGCGATCAAGCTCCCGCGCCACACGCGCGCCTGACAGGGAGGTGTCGGCCACCAGTGCCAGGCATTGCCGGGTATAGTCGTCGATCACGTTCAGCATCCGGAACCGCCGCGCCGGACCGAAGACATCAGACACAAAGTCAAGGCTCCAGCGTTTCGATGGACCGTCCGGGACAGGCATCGGCTCGCGCGTCCCGGTGGCGCGCTTGCGTCCCCGTCGTCGCTTCACCGCCAGGCCTTCCTCCCTGTAGAGGCGCCTCAGCTTCTTGTGGTTCATAACGATGCCTTCGCGTTCGAGCATCAAGCCGATGCGGCGATAGCCGAACCGGCGGCGCGTTGCCGCGATCTCGCGCATACATTTGCGGATCTCCGGATTATCCGGCTCCGCTTCTCGCCTGACAGTCTTCGGATCGACGCTGACCAGTCGGCAGGCGCGACGCTGGGAGATGTCATGATCCGACATCGCTCCGAGCGCCGCCACCCGCTTCAACTGGGGCGTCGTCAGTACTTTCCCAGCAGATCCTTCAGAACGACATTATCAAGCATCGCATCCGCCAGAAGGCGCTTCAATTTCGCGTTCTCACCCTCCAGCGTCTTCAGCCGGCGGGCATCGGACACGTCCATCCCGCCGAACTTTGCCTTCCATTTGTAGAAGGTGGCCGAGCTGACGCCATGACGCCGGCAGACATCCGCCGTCGACATGCCGCGCTCCTGTTCCGCCAGGATCGCGATGATCTGTTCTTCCGTGAATTTGCTCTTGCGCATTGTCTGTCTCCATAACGACAGACTCTCAATTCAAATGCGGGACCAATCGGGGCTCAGGTCAATACCCGCGTTGAAGCAACGCCTTAGCGACACGCTTTTCAGGCGCGGCCAATGAGCCTTGTTTTGATCGCTTAGCCATTTCAAAAAACTAGCACAGATCTCTTAAGAGTTGATTTTTTGATTTTCTTCAACTCGTCCGAGTTGCGGACGATTTGGCTAATTGAACTCAGATTGGCGTTAAATCGAGAGGCAGCGATGAGCGCCCTAGTTAGAGCGTTTGGTGTGACTTCGCACCATTATCCGAAAACGAAGCATGCCAGATCATCAGAACTGATACACCGGCGCAAACCCGCCGCCGCTGGTGCGGAAGTTGGTCGTCTGTCCCTGATAAACGCGGGCAGCCAACAGCAGTGTTTTCCCGGCATAAGTGTAAAGCCGAACGTCATACTTCAGTGTTACCGGCTCTTGGTCGACAGTTACAGCGCGCACCGTCGGCGGGACCAGGGCTTGAGCAATATAATCCCCTTCCAGGATTGCCGACCAGACGCGTTTCGTCAGCTTGTCACCACGATAAGCAGCACGGCTGCCAAAACCCGCGGCGGGTTTAAAGAAGTATCCTCGCCGCGTCGCCCAAAGCTCATCAGCGACGTCTTCGGTAACGCGCCGCGTATCGGGGATCGCCGCAAGCACCTGTCGGTCTGCGTCATCCGCGCCAAACGATTTAAGCGAATCTGGATCGCTAAGCCAAATCAGGTTTCGTTTGTTGGCATAGAGCGCGTGGTGGCGCGGCGCCGGACTGATAACCACCGCCTCGTCGAGGAGCGCGGCGCGCAGATGTGCATGACCTGGCTCGGACAGATCAAAATCCGTTAGCCGATTATAGACCATGTCGATAGCTCTTCCACCGTGCGCAAGATCGCCGTTCTCATAGGTGAGCGCCTCGGGGTCAAGGATGAGGGTTTCGATGCCGTTGCGGGCCAACAAGTCTCTCGCGAGCACCATGTCCGGATAGAGATACTGCCCAGATGCGTCCTGATCGAGAATAGCCAACCTGCCCGGACGGCCCTCCCGTCCCGTCGCCTGCCACTCAGAGATGAAGCTTTCAACAAGGACTGCATCGATTGCGTCCGAATCCGCGAGACGCGCATCTCCGCAAGCCTCAGCATGTTTCGCCGCAGCGCGCTGGAGCTCGCTGACCAGGAAGGCTCCGCCGGCATTTGTATTTATCTCAATGAGTTTGGGTCCGTCTTCAGAGATGTGAAAATCGTATCCCATGAACAGACCGCGTGCGCCGGTCTGAGCGCTGAAAATATTATCATTTGAGCGTGCCAGGGCGACCTCTTGATAAGACGTCAGGGATGCCACCGCTTCAATTGCAGACACTTGCGCCTGCATCGCCCGCAGGTCCGATGGTGAGACAAAAACGGCCGTGGCCGCAAATAGATTGGGCCGCGCCGCCAGAAGCGCCGAGAGCTCATCATTGCCGGCATGATCCAAAATGGCTTCATCAAGATCGGCCCTGCCGAGCGTCATGCAAAAGCAGGACTTGTTGAGGGAAATCAAATCACTTGCGCCAGGCAGTTCGCAGGTTTTATCGCACCGCATCAAAACCCCTTTCTGGGCGAGACTGAACCATCACACTCATCGCCTTTCTCCTGCTTATAGGCTGCGTTTCTGGACCGCGAAAGCCGGCCTGAATCCACGCAAATCTGATCGTGAGGGTTTGCCCGCCACGCGCCGTATCAAGACTGCTCACCTGATTTTTGATGCGCGAACTGGCAGGGGGATATCGACGATCATGACAGAACAATGGACCAGCGGATATGGTGTGATCGTCCATAATACCGAGACGAAGCAGCGACTTCAGAGTATCTTGCAGAACGCCGACCGCGGGCTTTTGGCGCTCACACAAACCGAGGCTGCAGACGTGTTCTCGGCGACGGACAGACTGGCGAATGCGGCAATGTGGCTCATCGCGCACATGTCATATGCACGCCGCGTCGACCTGTCTGGCGCACCCCTGAAGGCGGAGGATTTCAAACCCTCGCCAGAAGGCCATATGGGCGGGTCGCTCAACATGGCGATCGCATTTGCAGGCTATCTCGCCGCCAATGCGTTGAGCGGCCATACCCGTGCCTGGACCCTTGGGCAGGGTCATTGCGTCGCTGCAATTGAAGCCATCAACGCGCTCACAGGCGATGTCTCAGCCGCGCAGCAAGGACGCTATGATCGCAGTGAAGTAGGCCTTTCCCGGCTCGTCAACGACTTTTACGGCTATGCGATCACCCCCGATGGCCGCCCCGGCGTGCCGCTCGGTAGCCACGTCAATCCGAATACAGCTGGCGGGTTGTCGGAAGGCGGGTATCTTGGATTCACCAGCCTTCAATATATCCACATGCCATTGCCGGGCGAGCGCCTTGTCGCCTTTCTGAGCGACGGCGCATTCGAAGAGCAGCGCGGATCCGATTGGGCGCCGCGCTGGTGGCGCGCCAGCGATAGTGGTTTCGCCGTGCCTGTGATGGTGCTGAATGGCCGGCGGATCGAACAGCGTACCGAAATCAGTCAGGAAGGCGGACTTGATTGGTTGGTCAAGCATTTGACCTTAAGCGGGTTCGACCCGATCATTGTCGATGGCCATGATCCCCTCTCTTATGCATGGGGCATATTGGAGGCGGAAGCCCGGCTTTCAAAACTGAGCGATGCAGACGGCCCCTACCCCGCGCGGCTGCCTTATCTGATCGCGCCCTGCATCAAGGGTTTTGGGTTTCCAGGAGCTGGCGGAAATAGCGCCCACAATCTCCCACTAGACGGAAGTCCGCATACCAATAAGGGCGCACGCGCGCTCTTTAACGACGGCGTACAAGCGCTCCACACACCGCCTGACATGCTTGAGGATGCGGTCCGGACGCTAAGCGTCCATAAAATGCAAAACCGCGTGCTGGAAAGCCAGAACGCCCTCGCCGTTCGCAAGGTATCTGATCCCGTATTGCCTAGGTCGGACGCGCGTTCGCTCGGCACCCCCGGCCTAAATTGCGCAATGGACGCGATCGATCAGTGTTTCACCGAAATTGTGCGCGCAAATCCGCACTTGCGAGTCCGTGTTGCAAACCCTGACGAGCTTCGCAGCAACCACATGCCGCTGACACTCGAGATGCTCAAGCATCGGGTCAATGCGCCTGAGCCCGGCACGCCTGAATCCATAAATGGCCGCGTCATCACGGCGCTGAATGAAGAGGCTGTGATTGCAGCAGCCCTTGGCAATAAGGGCGGGCTGAATCTCGCAGTGAGCTACGAGGCCTTCGCCATGAAGATGCTCGGCGCGTTGCGCCAGGAGATTATCTTCGCACGTCGCCAGAAAGAACTCGGTCAGATTCCGGGCTGGATCAGTGTTCCGCTTATTGCAACATCGCATACTTGGGAAAATGCCAAGAATGAACAATCCCACCAGGACCCGACACTGCCCGAAGCGCTGCTCGGAGAAATGTCGGAGACCGCTCGGGTGATCTTCCCGGTGGACGCGGCCAGCGCTGCTGAAGCGCTGCGCAACATCTATCGTGGGCGCGGCGAAATCGCCTGCCTGGTGACACCGAAGCGAGATGTCCCAAACCTTCTATCCGAAGAGGAAGCCGAACACGCGCTGGAAAATGGAGCGCTTCATATCGCCGGTGATATCATGACAGCCGACATTCAATTGGTCGCGATCGGCGCTTATCAGGCGCACGAAGCCCTCGCCGCATTCCAGCGTCTCACTGAACGCGGCGTGCCATGCTGTGTCACCTTGATCCTTGAACCGGGCAGGTTCCGCATGGGACGCGACGCAATGGAGCAGGCTTTCACAGCGAGCGAAGACAGGCTTGAAGCCCTTTTCCCGCGCGGGCTGGCAAGAGTACTACTAACGCATACGCGGCCCGAACCGATGACGGGTGTGCTGAGACGCCTGGATGGCGGGCCGGAACAATTGCGCGCGCTCGGCTACATTTCTCGCGGCGGAACATTTGATGTCGCAGGCATGCTGTTCGCCAATCGCTGCACCTGGGCTCATACTGTCGATGCCGCCATGGCGCTGCTTCCGAATAAACCTCTCGATCTTCTATCGGAGGAGGAACGGTGCGCCATTGACGGGCAAGGCGACCCATCCGCTCTCGAGCGCTCAAAACCTGTTCTGCGCCGGGAGCACGCATCATGACCCTCACCCTGACCAGTCTTGGCGGCGCTGGAACCGTAACCGGCTCACGCCATCTTCTTGAATATGAAGGTCAGCGTATACTGATCGATTGTGGTCTGTTCCAGGGATATAAGGCGTTGCGCCAGCGCAACTGGGCGCCCTTCCCGATTGATCCAAAATCCATCGATGCCATTGTCCTCACGCACGCCCACATTGATCATAGTGGTTATCTACCAAAACTGGTCAGAGAAGGTTATCGCGGTCCCGTTTATTGCTCGAGCGCGACCAAAGATCTTTGCGAAATCCTGCTGCGCGACAGCGCGTATATTTCAGAGCGAGACGCCGAGCGGGCCAACCGCCTTCGCTACACGCGCCACAAACCTGCTCAACCACTTTATACGATCGCCGATGCCGAAGCGGCGATTGAGCAGCTCACCCCAATCGACTTTCACCAGGACGTTCATCTCGCGATTGGGGCCGATATCTATTTACGCCGCGCTGGGCATATTCTTGGGGCATCGACCGTTGAAGTTCGTTGGGGCGGCAAAACCATTATCTTTTCTGGTGACCTTGGCCGCTATGACGACCCTTTCATGTTTGACCCTGAGCCGGTGCAAAATGCCGATTACGTCGTCATAGAGTCGACCTATGGAGATCGCACTCATCCGAAGCTCGATCCCATGGAACAGCTGGGTGACGTGATTGCACGCACCGCCAGACGCGGCGGGACAGTGGTCATTCCAGCCTTTGCGGTCGGGCGCGCTCAACTCATTCTCTACCATATCTGGATGCTCAAGAAAGCGGGCCGGCTCGAGAATGTCGCGATCTATCTCGACAGCCCAATGGCGATAAACGCAACTGAACTTCTCTGCGCACACCTCGATGATCACAGATTTGCGCGGCAGGTTTGTGAAGAGACTTGCGCGATTGCGACTTATGCGCGTGACGTCGACGCTTCAAAAGCCATTACCAATGATCTGATGCCAAAGGTTGTGATCGCAGCGAGCGGTATGATCACAGGCGGCCGCGTTTTGCACCATATTCAGGCATTTGGTGGAGACCGGAAAAACACGATCCTGTTTGCTGGATATCAGGCCGGTGGCACGCGCGGAGACAAGATTCTCAAGGGCGCAAGCAAGGTCAAAATGTTCGGCCACGACGTTCATATCGGCGCCGAGATCGCCAGCCTGCCAGCTTTGTCAGCCCATGCGGATGCCGACGAGCTGATCTCCTGGCTTGGCGGCTTTGAAAAGCGTCCGGCAAAAGCATTTATTGTTCACGGCGAACCCGATGCATCAGAGGCGCTAAGCACGCGAATGCAGGATGAGCTCGGCTGGCGCACTGATGTTGTTGCCATCGAGAAGGCCTATGAGCTTGGAGGCGGCGACGAATGACGCATGATAATCAACCCCACGCCGCCACGACCCTGTCCGCGCGACGCCTGAAATGGCATGCTCAGGACGAAGCGATCGTTCTAATGCGGACCGACTGCCCGGTCTGCCGTTCAGAGGGACTGACGTCGCGCGCGCGTGTGCTGATCAGTTGCGACGGGCGGGACGTGGTCGCGACCCTGCACCAGATCGACGATGACTGGCTGGCCCTTAGCGAGGCTGGTCTTTCTGAAGCGGCTTGGAGCCGGCTTGGCGCCGAGCCCGGCGCAGATCTTAAAGTCAGCCATGCTCCGACACTTCCATCTCTCTCTGATGTGCGTCAACGGATGACCGGCAAACGGCTGGCAAGCGATGGATTTGACCGGATCGTGACTGATATCGCCGCCGGACTGTATTCTGATATTCATCTGGCCGCCTTTATCTCAGCCTGTTCCACGCTGAGCCTCGACATAGACGAAATCACCTCGCTGACCGGCGCCATGGTGAACGTTGGAGAGCAACTCGACTGGAATACCGACATGGTCATCGACAAACACTGCGTGGGCGGCCTACCCGGAAATCGCACGACGCCGATTGTTGTTGCGATCTTGGCCAGCCTGGGTTTGACGATCCCAAAGACCTCCTCGCGCGCCATCACATCGCCCGCTGGAACCGCAGATACGATGGAGACGCTCACTCAGGTCGATCTGTCACTGCCAGACATCAGGCGGGTTGTTGAAACGGAAGGTGGATGCCTTGCCTGGGGCGGCGCGGTCCAGCTCAGCCCGGCCGATGATATTCTCATCCGCATTGAACGGGCCCTCGACATCGACGCCGAAGGTCAGCTGATCGCGTCAGTCTTGTCAAAGAAGATCGCCGCCGGCGCGAGCCATGTGGTGCTCGACTTGCCCGTCGGACCAACCGCTAAACTGCGTAGTGTTGCCGGTGCCCGCGCCCTTGCCCAGCACATGACGATCGTTGCACGTGGGTTTGGCCTCAAGACCCATTGCGTGTTCAGCGACGGGCTTCAACCCGTCGGGCGCGGCATCGGACCGGCGCTCGAAGCCTGGGACGTGCTCAGGGTCTTGCAAAGAAGCAAAAGCGCGCCGCCAGATCTTCGCGAACGGGTGCTGACGCTGGCTGGCGCCGCCCTTGAACTTGCGGGCCGTGCCAAACCGGATACCGGAGTGGCCATGGCTCAGGACGCGCTCGACAATGGATCTGCCTGGTCGAAGTTTCAGGCCATATGCGCCGCTCAAGGCGGTTTGCGCGAACCACCGCGCGCAGCGCAAACTGCGCCCGTCGCGGCAATTCGGTCAGGGGTCTTGAAAGCAATCGATAATCGAAAGCTCTCCAGGCTCGCAAAACTTGCTGGTGCTCCCGAACGCCCGGCCGCTGGTCTGACCGTTCACAAGCGCCTGGGCGAACAAATCACGATCGGGGAGCCGCTTCTCACCATCCACGCAGAGGCGTCTGGCGAGATCGACTACGCCATGAGCTACGCTCACGCCAATGCCGGCCTCTTCACCATTGAGGGTTGACCCATGACGATTTACATTCCGCTTCCCGGTAATGAAGCTATGGCTTTCGAGCTTGCCAAAATCACAAGTTCTGAACTTGGCACCCTTGAACACCGCAGATTCCCGGACGAAGAGACCTATGTGCGCCTCACCTCAGATGTCTCTGGAAAAGCAGTCGAACTGGTTTGCACGCTCGCCCGGCCTGACCCGCAATTGCCAGGACTTCTTTTTGCCGCTTATACAGCGCGTGAGCTTGGTGCCACGTCGGTTGGGCTGATTGCGCCCTACCTTGCCTATATGCGTCAGGATAAGAGATTTTCAGACGGCGAGTCTGTGTCATCAGGACACTTTGCCAGATTGCTCTCAGGTGCGTTTGACAGGGTTGTCACTGTCGATCCGCATTTGCACCGGATCCACGATCTCAATGACGTTTTTTCAATCAATACAAAGGTTGTGCACGCCGCCCCGGCACTGTCCGATTGGATCAAGGCCCATGTCGACAAGCCGCTCATCATTGGCCCGGACGCGGAGAGCGAGCAATGGGTGTCCGACGTGGCCGACCGGGCGAGCGCCCCGCATCTTGTGCTCTCCAAAGTCCGCCATGGCGACCGCAATGTAGAAGTGACAGCGCCTGGCCTTAAAAACTGGACCGGCCATCAACCCGTTCTTGTCGACGACATTGCCTCTTCCGGGCGAACCATGATGGAAGCGGCCCGCCACTTTGAGACCGCTGGTTTTGCAAAACCGGTCTGCGTGATCGTCCATCCGCTCTTTGCCGGCAATGCCTATGAGGACCTTAAGTCTGTCTCGACACGTGTCGTATCGACCAATGCGGTCCAACATGCCTCAAATGAGATTTCGATCACGCCCTTACTGGTCGGCTAGGCGCTGCAATGAGGGCGCGCAGTTTGACCGGTCCCAACGGTCTTTTTGATAGAAATCAAACCGGCAGGGTCGCCATGCTTTATCAAACAAACCGGCTTTGGAACAAAACGCCTGACCGTGTCACGGTCAGGCCTTCATGGAGTGTGTCATGAAACACAAAGCTACACGTCTTATCTCAACCTTGCTCACCACCTCGTTACTCCTGACGAGCATGGCCGCAGCTGAAACCCCAAACCCTCAGCAGGAAAAAGAACCAGCGGCACACATGACAGAGCGCGACGGCGTTCGACTACACCTTGGCCTACGCAGCAGGATGCAAGAACACGATCTTGACGGTAACAGTTTACTCAGCCGCGCAGAGTTTGATGCCTGGCACAGCGCGAATTTCGCGCTGATGGATGCCGATGGCGACGGTCTGACGCTTGAGGATTTTCAAGGCACGCAGCTCGGACCAGGCCCCTATGGCGCCGGCCATCATGCGCGCCGGGCGAAAATGCGTGAGCAGGCCGACCTGCGCAAGAAAGCACGTTTCCAACTCATGGACAGCGACGGCGACGGTGTTGTGACCCTCAGCGAGCATGACGCATTCACCGAGCACGTGTTTCTGGAAGCAGACGCCGATGATGATGGGTATCTCACTTTTCAGGAACTGCAGCAGCACAATCGCGGCATGTAAGGCATGCCAATCGGTTAAGTCCTACTGACCTCGGCGACAGTATTGCCGAGGTCAGCAAAGCGTTTTCAGAGCAACGCTGCTATTGAGCCCGTTTTAACTACTCGCCTTAACACCGAATGAAACAAGCTCAACATCGCACTAAAATCCGCAATACGCATTGCAGGCATCAGATCTCAAAGAACCCCTTGATACGTTCAGAATTGGTATCCCAGGCCATTGCCGGCCCTCCGCCGAGAAAAGCGCGTGAAAGAATATTGTTGCCGGCGACACAGCTCACCTCAGGTATCATGATGCAAGCCGGGCATGCGCCCCCGCGATGGTCGCATAGAGACCCTGATCCGCAGCGCAACGCGCGCGGATGATCAAGCGCGCTGAGCACTTCTAATCCATAGTTGCGCCACATCGCAGCGATATTACCCAAATCGGGCGTCATGCCTTTCCGGTAGATGACAAATGCGAGATCCGCCGGGAAAATGCGTTCTCCGAACGAGCCCAAATCAAGCCCGCTATACTTTGAGCAGGCATGAATAAGTTGATGCGAGAGCGTATGAAGGACACCGAACACAAATACGGGCACATCCCGTTCCCGCCGTCCCGTTGTCTCAGAATAGGTTTCAGCAAACCGGCCAAAATCATTGTAGAGTTCAATGAGGCGCCCTCCGAGCTTTTGCCCGTCTTCCATTTGGAGGTCATCGCCAAGACCATTGTCGATCAGCCAGGTCCGCACGCGCGCTTCATCAAGTTTGATGTAAAGGGCTTCATTGCTTTGGCGAAGCACATAGATGGGACGCTTGCCTCCATCGATCTTCGGAAAACCGCAGAGGCGCACTGGCATTTGCATATGTTTCTGCATTGTCGTCGGCGTGGCTGACACACGGCTATATCCGAACGAATATTGAAGCATGTTCAAATTCCGCAGAAGCTTAAGCTCGGTAAATCCAAGTTCTGTCTTCCTGAGGATCACCTTTTTGAGTTCGGCGAGGCGCGCGGCGCTGTCGCCGCTTGGCTGAAGATCTTCATCTGGACTGGTTAAGTCCACGACTGGACTAATGGCATCTTTGGAGACGGGCACATCAAGCTGCTCTGAGCGCAAGGTCTCATGCTCAACCCCGAGCCGTATTGGGTCGAACTTTCGGGCATATTGTGACCGATGTCGAATTTGGCGTGAGAGCGCGGCAGGCGGTTGCGGTCCACCTTTTATCCAGCCTTGATCGAAAGCAGTCTGCCGATAACCCGCAAGGGACGTTTTTAGTGCCTCGATCGCCGCTTGGATACCGCTCGCTTCAACGGTCGCCAAGGCTTTTCCGGCTTCTTCGATCTTCGCGGCGAGATCGAGTGCGGCAGGCTGGTTCACGCCCTGCAACGCCTCGATAATTGCCCCATCATCGGCAATCTGCGCGGGATAATCGTAGAGTTTTAGAAGCCTGGTCGTAAGCTCCTCAATTTTGTCATCTGCCATTAAATCGATGTGCTCGGTCGACTCGTAGGAGATCATTTGTTCCGATTGCACATAGTACAGACTGTTGGCCCGGTATGAGACCGGCAGCATATTGATTTCTTTGAGCGTTGAGCGATCCTGCACATAGCGATCATGCAGCCACTTTAGCGAGTATTCGTCCTTCTGGATCAATCCGCGTTGTTCGCCGCAATGACAATGGAAATACCAATCCCGGAACTTTCCGGACCGGCCTTTGTGAAGCTTGAACGCGCATTTCAGGCCAGCAGCGCAACGGCCGGGAAATTGCTGATTGATGCCTCCATTCGCATCGGAGTCTTTTCGAAATGGCGAGAGAGGATCAACCCGCCCCGACCAATGCGCAAATACGACATCAAGTTGTCTCCACTCATGGACACCGTCGCTGGCGTCTTCGCACGGCGCCACATTCCTAAATTTTCCGTCGGCGTGCGCGAGTTCTTTGAGCTTTACTTCGTGCACAAGTGAGCAGTTTGCGCACACCAAGAGGAGTGGATCGGGCCGATAGGCCAGCCTGTCCGGTTTGCAATATTCGAACCTCGCGCCATCGAAGCCAGGTTTGCCGTCATGATCGAGAAAAACCTGATCATCAAGCGCTTGCCGGTTCTGAACAGGCGGATCCAGGCGGACAGTTGCTCGGCGGAGCCAGTTTTGAATAAATTCTAAAACGCCTTCGTGAATCTGATTTTTTTCAGCGCGTGTTATGCTTGTATCCGGGCGTGCAATCGGCACAGAGCGGCATGCGCCGACGCCCCCCTCAAAGGTGAAGTGCTTGTCGGGGGCATAGGTCGTCGCGATCTGATTTTGCGATCGCTGCATCGTGAGTTTCACCATTTATCTAGCCTCCAAACTCGTCGTCTAATTCTGATCCGTCACCGCGTTGCCGACGCAGAAACTTCATCGCCTCTTCGATGTCTTGCTGATAATCGGGGTCGTTGCGCATCGCTGGACGAGACGCTGCAGGCGTGATGAGCCCAGCATCTTCCACATCACGCAGGGACATCATTGGGCGACGTACTTCTGTCGTACTGTTCCAGAATTCATGGAGCTTTCCGCCGAGTTCGGCTGCATCACCTGTAAACATATCGTACATGGCGTGCGCCTCCCTTGTGACCAGCGTTCGGTAGTAAGCCGTATTGGCTGGTAGTCCGATATGAGCCGGCCCCCGCCCTTCCACGCCAATAGCGCCAAGTACGAAGTCGACGAAATTCGGAAGCAGTTTCTTGCGACGTTCTACAGGATCCAAATAGGCGTGAATGTGATCCAGGCGCCAGAATTGCGGTGCCTTTGTCTTGTCCGGCGCGTTCGCAAAAAGCCGCGGCTCAATAACGCCCATGAGCCAAGCCTGGAACAGGCTTGGCATAACGCGTTTGACGGCATGCGCTGCCCACCGATCTATCGCAGGCGGCGAAATCATCCGCTCCAGGAAACGATGAAAGGCTGTATGGGTTTCGACCACATATCGGTCGCGGCGTGATTGTGGGGTCGGCACAAGAAGGCTGAATCCAACATGGGTACGCCCGACCCGAGAGGATGCCTGAATGTATTCTGCGATATTGCTTGGAATGCCGGCAAAAATCATCGCATTGAACCGGTCAACATCGACGCCGTGAGAAATTGCAGACGTCGCAACAATGTTTCGCAGGCTCTCTCCCAGCGGAACAAAGTCTCCACTCGCGGTGCGGCTGCGCTCGGCCGCGCGCATGACGCGCTCTATCCCTTCCATATCGACACCGCCAGAGATCAAGTCGAGCTTCAGCTCATCGGCTGGCAAAGCATCATACTGATGGGTCTCGCGTGAGACGGCCTGGAGCGCGTCAAGGACGACATCTCCGCCCTTTTTATTGGTGACATAAGTCAGTGCGACCCGATGCAGATCAACAAGGCTCGCGATTAGATCAAATCGCGCCTGGTTTCGCTGTTCCGTTAAAAGCTGGCGCCGCTGCGACGAAACCGGGTCGGCCTGCGTCAGCCCCCTAATCAAGAGGTCGACAGCGGCAACCTGTGTGCTCGTATCACCTTCGTTCCAAAGGTCTGTGAGCAGCCCGGTGAGCGTCGCGTGCAATGCTGCGAGGATATTCACACTGGTAATCGTGTGGGTCCCGCCATTGGTCATGAATGAGACGTATACCCGCGACCAGGGCGCAAACGTCTCAATATCTTTCGTCGTCTCCAGCTGCGCACGGCGATCTGTCGCTTTTGGCGCTTTGGGCTGTGAATAGAAGGACGCATAAAGATCAGGTCCTGGATACGGAAACTGGCGGCACGCGCGTTGATAGAGCATCTTGGTTTGCCGGGCCGGGTCCGACACTGTCGCGGTTGCGGCAATCACTTTGGGCATCCGAGGCAGGCCGCGCGCTCCATCTGCGCTGGATCGCCGTACCACCATATTCCCGAGCAGATCGCTATTGTGTTTGAAGACTTGTTCCAATGTGGTTTCGAACAGCCCCGCAAAAGCTCCGAGACTTTCTTCGAGAAGATGCGCCTCGTCCTGAATAATCAGCGCAGGCAAAGGGTCGAAGAAGAGTTGGTCGCCATCCTCATACAATGGCTGAAGGCTGCGGCGGCCTGTTGGAGGATTGTGGCTCTTGATGTCTCGCGGCGCTGATATCCTGTCCTGTCCGTTTATCGCCCATCGCCCGAGGCCAAACATTCCGAACACGCTCGAAATTGTGCTGTGATATTGTCCAATCAAAGCGAGCTTATCGATCGTCCCAAGGACAACAGCCGGCGCACGGGCATAGATGTCCTCATCCACGAGAAGAAAGGGCAGCGGTTCAAAGCCCTGGTCGGCGGTTTGAGTATTCCACTGACAGGTTTTGTTCAAACACAAGAGCGCAAGTCGATAGCGCTGATCTCCGCCCTCCGAGCGAACTCGGCGCAGCTCCGTCGGTTCGCTGCAGAACGGGCAAGTGGGCACCTTATTCAGCGCTCGGCGAACAGATTTATAGTCAGCCTCTTCAGCGCTTCCGGCAATTAGCGGCGACGCATTATCAAAGGGAACAGCCGTCAATCTCTCATCCATCAACCCATTCGGCGTATTACTTTTTCCAACCCAAAAACCCAATTGAAAAGGCGCACCTGGCACATTGTGAGATCGCCTCACCAATTCTGCATGAACAAGCAGTCTGAAGAGACGCCGGGCTTGTTGTACCGTGAGCAGACGAAGCGGATAACGCACCAGAGCGCTCACGCCGAACGTCTTTCCGCGCAACCTGTCCATGAACAAGAGGAAGGTTAGAGCCCCAAAGAATGCCTCTGATTTGCCGCCACCCGTCGCGAAATAAAGCAATGATGCGGTATCCTCGTCACGATCAGGGTCAAACCAGTCAGCATATGAATTTAGTCTTGAGGCAAAAGCAGGTAGCTGGGTCAGGATGAAGGCCATTTGGAAGAGCCGCCAGCTCTCAAATTTGACGTTGCCCTCTTCATCCTTGCCGGCCTCACGAAAACTCTCATTCGTCATCAACCAGGCCTTGTAAGGCACAGCCTTCTCGCATTCGCGATCATCCAAAAACGCTTGCCGAGCCTCAACCAGGATATCAATTCCTCGCTGGATATCTTTTTGCTCGGAGCGATAGGCCTCTATGTCGCGTTCAAAATTGCGCAACTCGTTTGCTTGATCGCTTGCCGATGTCACGCCTTCGGTCGGATCGGTATTTGCCGAAACATATTCAATCCAAGTGCCATATTCCTCAGTCAAGCCGGCGAGTTGCGCAGGATCGAAACCAGGGTCTGAAAGTGTGGCATAGTCGCGTGGAATGGCAGAATTTGAGCGCGGAACTTGCCGAGGCAGCACATAGCGCGGCGCCCAGCTTGTGCGCAAAAATAATTTATCACCCTGGCTCGCAGCAGAGACGCCGCAATTCACACCGATCGCTGGCTGGCTCATATATCGCTGATAGCGGTAACTCGGCTTCACCCGGTCAAGCGGCATCATGATCAAGGCCTGCGACGCCAAAGCGACTTTTAACTCAATTTGGAAACAGGCGGGTTCGATCAGCGCCTGCTGACTGCCAGCCGCGCGTTTGCCGCAATGCTCCAAAGAAACTCGAACGAGGCTTTGATTATCGTGCCGACGGTCAAAACTGGCGCTGACCAGGAGGCGCAAGTCAAACGGATCCGGCAAGAGCTGACGCGCATCCACGCTTTGGTGTCTCGCAGTTTCGAGGAACGCTTCCCAGCTTTCACGATCGACGCAATTTGAAGGTGCGATCCGCACATCACGATAAGCGCGCTTTCGTCCTTCGTCTGTGTCCAGCCACGCCTGAACGCTTGTCTTTATTCGCTGTTCAATCTCATTGGAGATAACATCACTTTGCAATGAGAGATCGTCTGACAAATTGATGGCCCAGGGCCCGAGTGAAACAGGCACGCGTATCCAGACTTCCGGCGGGCGTTGGCGCTCGGCGAGCGCGTCGGACAAGTTTGGCACAGCGCGCGCATAAATGCGGTCGGACTGATCGCTGCTGCTGTTGCTGTCCTCCTCATCCTCAGGGTCTGCGTTGATATCGTCTTGTTCAACATCTTCTGTGGCCCGTTCAGGCGCAAGTTCCTCGAGATTTGCGCTCGGTGCCGGAAGGCCAAGCCGAGAACAAGCAGCAGCATATGCGGCCTGTTTGTCCGCGAGGTAGTCTTCGTAGGATCCGCGGCTGCGCCCATTGCTGTCACGTTTTGCCATGTGTTCACGCACGGCGGCCCGCAGCTCACGTTGAATTTCAGGTGTGGGCTGAAAAACAGGCACCAGACCATAGCCTGGAGTCTGGATCTCATCCCACTCAGGTAGCGCCCGCACATAAACCGCAATCGAGGCGGACACTTCAATCTCGTCTGCCTCTGAGCGCGATACCGTAAAGTCGAGTCCATGCGTGTTGATCCGGATATCACTGGTCTCATCATCCTGACCGGTCGGGTCGAAACCTGGCGCCAAAAAGCCAGACACAAAATGTCGACTTGGTTTGCGGCCAAAAACCATGGCACCGGTCGGTCCAAAACCACTGACCCGTTCAAAAGTCAGATTGATCAAACTATCGCATACAGCTTCTTTCAGCGTTTCGAGATCCCCATGGGCGGCATCATTCAAGACAACCGGCTTCATTGTACATCCTCCTGGGCCAACGCGACCTCGGCGATTTCTGTAAAATATTCAGACGACAGATCATGTATGAACTCGATCAGCTCGCCAGCTGCTGGATTGTCCCGGCGCAATGCATCTGGATCGACAAGTGCAGCAGTATAGAGCCGCCGCATCTGGAACCCTGAGCGGATGCGCGTGCTTCGGGTCGCTAGAATGCCGTAATGCCAATAAACATCCCCAAGCGCTTTATCGACCTTGAGCACGTTCATAAGGGCCGCAAAATGGGTGTATGTTCGCGGCGCTTGCGGGATCCGTAGCTCAACAGGGATATCACCCTGCCGGTCAATATCGATCCACCGCTCGACGCTGGAGACGGTCGGTTGATCGCTGGCCGTTTGCCCAAATTCGGGGTGTAGGCGCTCTGCCTTTTGCCGCAAGCTTGCGCCGGGTAGCTGCGCGGCGCGCTGGCGCACAAGTTCATGATAGTCAGACAAAAGCGGTACAGCAGCGGCCCGAAACGATTTAGCTGACGCAATCGCATCGATAAAAGCTGGGCGCGGGACCAGGACTTCCCGGCCAGCCGTAACAGATTTTCCAAGCAGAAACTCGAACGTATCGAGCGACGCTCTTTTGCGCGCAACAAGCTGAGTTTCTGGTGTCACCCGAATGTCTTCGCCCTCGACGCTCATCAGTCGCAGAACCTCTGAACCACCAGAATAAGAGCGTCCGGTGAGGTCGGTTACGACACCTGCCGCACGAACGGAGTCGCCAAGATCAAATTGCGGAAGTGACGCGACATTCCGGTCAAGCGCGGAACGAACCCGCGTGATCATATGGGATATGCGAGCATGAGGCGGCGCGGTCTTTGGCGCAAGCTTGAGAACCGCAGCGCCATAGTCGGCCAGAAACTTCCCGCTGGATGCATCACAGAGAAGTTCCACTTTTTTCGGGCACTGGTCGCCGGCAAATACAGCAAGGCAAACCTGCGGGGGCGGCGAGAGAAGGAGGAGATGCCCAAATGGCCGCGTCGAGGCCGCCGCGACAGCTATTTCCGCGGCAGCTCTTTGCGGTGCGCTAATGTCGAACTTCTGACCCAACTTCTCCAGAACGGGTTCCAGCGAAGGGTCGTTTTCGATCCAGGTCTCCAATGCGCGGGCCGCAGCTCTGCTTTGGGCAATCACCAAGGTCCGTGTCGCGCGTTTGGGAAGCGCACGGAGCCGGTTCATTAAGTCTTTGCCGATGGTTTCGCGCGCGCTTCGAGACAAGCCACGAGCAAGTTCACCAGCCCGCTCCGCAAGCGCTTCAACCGCCGCTTCGTATCGATCCGCCTGCGGCGCAGCCGATCTTAGATCAGCCAAAGCGCCAGTGATATTGTATGCTTCAAGAATTCGGCGCTCAGCGCCTGTGTCCCCGGTCGCGGTGAATAATGCGCCAAGTTCGGACTGTGAATACGGCGCGTTCGCCATCGCGCGCAGTTTAGACAAACAAACGCTGATCGCTCGTGCGACCTTCCCATCTGCGATCTTAATTGTGTCGGTTCTCAGTTTGAGCGCGTCAGCGGCAAATTTCGCCAGATCACTCGCGAACACGTCGACAACCAGCTCAGGTGCCTCAACTGTCGCGAGTGCATCATTATTGACCGGCCCATCCTCGATTAGTCCCAAGGCGGTCTGGTGATTGAACCGAACGGGTAAAGGTTTTGTACGACGACCCTTTTTGGCTTGGGGCGAAAGCTCGTAGCGCGCAAACTGCGCGACGAATGGATCATCGGTGACGGCAATCACGGGCAGATCTGTGTCGCCATGGCGCAATCTAGCAACTGCATTGACCACATTTGCTCGCCAGGTTTCTCCGAGTCTCGCTCGGGCTGGATACTGTAAATCAATCAAAAGAACGTCCGGCTTGCGCTTGGATGGCGCGCTATAAGCGATCCAACTCCCCGGGGCGCTCGCGCCGTGCAAAGTCGAGATCAGCCATGGTGTCAAAGCTTGATCAACGGCCTCAATCCGTTGCCAGTCTTCCGCTCCTCCTTTGCCCATCAGGAGGCGCGACAGCCTGCGGCATCTGTCAAGAAATGTCTGCTCCGGCCCGACCAGCTGACCATTGGGCTTGATTGAGCGTCTTGCAATGATTTCGTGGAGTGTTGGATGGCCGCGGTCGCGTGTGCGTTCAACAACCGCCTGACCTCGCTTGAACTGCTCTAAAGCATTCGGCCGTAATTCACTCATCAATGAGAGAATGGCGTGGTAGCGCGCCCTTATATAGTCGTCATCTTTTTCGGTCTGCCGGAGCGATTTAAAGGTTGCATCCAGCCAAGGCCGATTGGTTTCAAGCAGCCATTCCCGATCAACAAGCAGACTCTTTTGATTACCGCCTGTCCGTGCACTGGCGGGATAGAACAAGGTTGTCAGACCTGCAAACCTGTCTGGACCCTCAGCCAATTCGCACAATACCGACAGCCCATGAAGGGCTGCCACACCTGGCAACCGGTTCGGCCAATTGAATATGACAGTCGACTGGCGATCTCGAACCGCACTGCGAAACTGCTCCACCGCTTCTGAGATATCAGGTTCAAGCGTTGCAGACTGCAAACTCGCCGGGCGGACAAATCTCAATCCGTCAGCCCGAAAGAAGGCTTGGGGCGGACGATCTTCAACCGGATCTTTGGACACCCGGCGAGCATTGGCATTAAGCCGCTTTTGCAGGGCTTCGAGCTGAGCCTTTTTCCGATCGGCGTCAGAATGGTCACCGGGGGCTGGCTTTGAATGCCTTCTTCGCCGTGCCATTACTTATACGCCTTCTCGAGGGCGGCCTCAAACCTTGCAAGGTCGGGCGTCTTAAAGATGGTCGTTGAAAGGCGAGCCAGATCGGGCAGCGCCAACGTGCGCAACGCCGTCACGTTGACGCTGTTAGACGATAGCAGAGACCGCAACCTCTTGTCCACAGCACCTGACGAAAGCACTCTCAAAAGCGATTGCAAATCGACAGCTTGATCTTGCCCCTCAAGGGGGGAAACGACAACAACGTGGTTCTCACCATAAAAACCGCCATAGGTATCGATCCATGACCGATCGACGATTCCAGCGCGGATACGCCGAGCCTGATCTCCGCTCGTTGTTCTTTGGAGCACGATTGAGGGTTTGACGATTGGCGGGGTTGCGCGTTTCGTGGAAACGAATGTGATTTTTCCTTCTCCGGGCGGCGAACGGCGCGAAGCTGGCGCAACTGTAGCACCGGGTTTGATAACGTGTCCCCATACGAGCGGAACGGCATGTTTTCGTTTGCGTCGGATCCCCTCGCTCAATCCAGTATCTCGATTGTGCACGATAGAACCGCATGTCACGGCATAGCCATACGATTCCAGTGTGACGTGTCGCGCAATACCGGCTACGGTCGGACGCGGCAGCCAGGGGTCGGGCGCGCCAGGCGAAATTTCATAGTCCTCAGAAGCAACCCAGTTGAGATCGCGCCCAACCGCTCGCGCGGACGCGCAATGGCTTTGAGGCGCGCTGGTCTTGCGGCAAACAAGCAAACAAACATCTTGAGAAACGTCGCGAAAAAATTCTTTGCGTTGCGCGATCGTATCAATTGCAAGAACTTCGGCATGTGAAGAAATGTGCGCCCGAAGAGACGAGAAATACATGCCCGTGATAAAGCTCGTCGGGATCAATAAGGCCATTGTTCCGCCGTCCCGGAGCAATTGCAAACTCCGCAAAATGAACAAGGCATAGAGATTTGCGTAGTTCGCGAGCGTCGACTTTGCCCAGGCGGGCATCCGTCGTCTTTGGTGTGGTGACAAGACGCGGTAAGGTGGATTGCCGATAACACAGTCAAAGCTTGCTTCTGCGCCAAGCTTCAAGCCGTCTCCAGTTTCAACCATCGGTGTGGCATCAATGCCGACAACACTGCGCGCCGCCGCACGGGCGAAGTCCGCCAATCCAGGATCGATCTCAACACCAAAAACAGTATCAAGAATGCTGTCCGGGGCGGCGCCCTTAGTCAGCTTACGGTGTGCGATCGGCCCAATAAAAGATGCTCCGCCTGCCGCTGGATCAATAAACCGGTCACTTTGGAAATCGACACCAAACTTTTCAACGCGGTCTAAAACATACTCGCTAAGCCGCGGCGGCGTGAAAAACATTGCGAGCCGTTTCCGGCGCGCGGGTGGCTGAGCCAATGCGTAAACAAGCGAAGCAGAATAAATCCGCTCCAGAGTGCTCAATGGCTCGCAATAGCGCCGTATCGTGTCATTTTTCGCCTGTTCTGATGCCAGCAGCTGTTCGCAATATGTCGCCCATGCCAGATTTCTATCGGTCAGATTGAGGCGTCCCGGCTTGTCCGACCGGATCGTCTCAGCGCCAGACGTCAGGGACTCGGCGAGAAACAGTGCTTCAGTCAGTTTCAATGATGCCCTCCCTTGTGTCTTCGTGAAGACCCGGCCCGTCTCTATTACGCCGCCGCCGGTTCGTCCCCCTACTGCATGATCAACGCCCCGATGTTTCTTTGCATGAGTCGCATCCATTTTGCATAAAGCCTGACAAGCCAACGCACAATCTAAGCGCGAACTTATTTGCGGTTAGACTGAAAAATTATCTTCGCGCTGCCGTTCAAAACCCGACAGTATTATCGGTTTACTTGCCGCGTGTATTTCTGAGCTTAAAGACGAGCGCCGATGAAAGCGCTGGCCGGGCGCTCAGTTCGGCTCGAGGAAGATAAACGGCGCTGGCTCTTTCAGCGCCCAAGGATCTTCGTCATGACCGGCGATATCGTCCCAGTTTAATTCGCCGGTTTCGCAGCCTTGATGAACTGGGAAATCGAGACGCTCGCCTGGTGTGTCGGGCAGCATCATTCGGATCTCAAACTGTTCATACGCATAATCTGGGAATGTTCCGCCCGACCAGGTCACGGAACCAACGACGTCTGTCACTTCAAACCCATGTA
>NZ_CAXBGE010000017.1:0-41405 GCF_963975345.1 uncultured Maricaulis sp.
GCTGCGAGCGAAGAGATAAACAGACCAATCCCGATGATCGCGGCGAGATAGATGATCATACTGGCATAAAGCAGAAGCAGAGACCCGCGCAGGGGAACATTCAGAACCAGCCAGCCAAGGATCAGCATTGCTGTCGCGCTTGCCAAAGCGATCATCAGAGCCGGCACCGCCTTGCCGATCAGAATCTCTGTTGGCCTGAGCGGCGACACAAGCAGCTGCTCGAATGTACCAAGTTCGCGCTCGCGTGCGATGGACAGGGCCGAGACCATGAACCCGACAATCGCGGTCAGGACGGCAAACAGCGCTGGTACGGCTGACCAAAGCGGATCGAGATTTGGATTGTACCAAACACGGGTCACGACCTTGGTGAGGGTCGGCACACCGAGCGCGGTCGCTTGATCCTCGTTGAAATCCTGAACGATCCGCCCAGAATAACCTGCGAGGATTTGGGCGGCGTTGGAGGCGCGGCCATCCAGAATGAGCTGTACGTTCGCTGGTTCACCGCGCTCTAATTGCCGGGAAAAGTCCGGACCGATCCTCAAGACCAAATCGACCGAACGAGAATCAATTGCCGCGGCGATATCGGCGTCGCGACGCAGATAGAGAATTTCTTCAAACGTCGGTGAACCCTCGAATCTGCTGATCAGTTCTCGCGCCTCGACGCCGCGATCCTGGGTGTACACGCCGAGCGTGACGCTGGAGATTTCCTGGGTGATGGCGAAGGCGTAAATCACCAGAAGGAAAGGTGGCGAAAACAGCACGACCCAGCGGGTTTGCGGGTCGCGGGCGCTGGCGAGAAGCTCCTTGATAATGAGAGACCAGATGCGCTGAAACATGACGCTATTCCAGACGCGTGCGCGTGGTCAGCGCCGTCAGAGCGAAGATGATGAGCGCAAACACGCCGAGCCCAATCAGATCCGGACCGATAACGCTCCAGACGTCGCCTGCGAGAAACTCAGTTTGCAAGGTCGAGACATAGTATCGGGCGGGGACGCCATAGCTGATCAGGCGCAGTGCGAGCGGCATACTGTCAATTTCGAATACGAAGTTCGAAAAATAGAAAGCCGGTAGGAACGCGGTTAAAACTGAGGTTTGCGCGGCGACCAGTTGGTTGCGGGTCAAGGTAGAGATCAGAAGGCCCTGACCGAGCGAGCACAGCATGAAGACCGATGAGGACAGAATGAGGACGGCGAGCGAACCCCGAAACGGCACGCCAAACAAAAGCACGGCTGTGATGACCGCGAGCGCCATGGAGCCCAGCCCGAGCAGGAAGTAGGGCACCAGTTTGCCAATCAGCAGCTCCAAGATACCAACCGGCGTCGCGAGCAATGCCTCCATCGTGCCACGCTCCCATTCGCGTGCGACGACCAGGGCGGTGAGGAGCGCGCCAATCGTTGTCAGAATGATCGCAATCGATCCTGGCACGAGATAGTTTCGGCTCGAAATCTCCGGATTGAACCAGACTTGCGGTTCCAGCTGCACACTTGGCACCAGGGCCGGTCGTCCCCGGCTGATCCATTCCTGTTCCAGCCAGTTGGCCCATAGGAGCTCGACATAACCACTGACCAGATATGCCGTGTTCGGATCACCGCCGTCCACGATAACCTGAATAGGCGCGCCTTCGGCCCGAAACGCTTTCTCCGCGAAATCAGCTTGCAGCACGATTAATCCGTCCAATTCGCCAAGTGTCAGCGCGCGCTCGAACAGGCGACGATCCGGGCCCGTTTCGACCTCGAACAGGGTTGAGTTTTCAAGCGAGGCTTGGAAGCTCGCAGTTTCCGATGACTGCTGCTCAACCACCAATGCGACATCAAGTTGGCGTGGATCAAAGGTTACGCCATAGCCGAACAGGAAGAGAAGCAAGAGCGGCATCACGCCCGCGATCAAGACGGAACTCGGGTCGCGCAGAACCTGGCGCGACTCCTTTACGATCAGGCCGGTCAGACGTCGCCACCGCAGCGCAAGGGGTTCGCGGTCCTTCATGCCGCCTCGCGCTCTCGATCACTCTGCTCAACCAGCGCAATGAACGCGTCCTCAAGCGTTGGGTCCATCATGCCGCTTGCGCGGGCGCGGTCTTTCAACTCATCAGGTGAGCCACTGGCGATCATCTTGCTGCGATAAATAAGCGCCATCCGATCGCAATATTCCGCCTCATCCAGGAAGTGCGTTGTCACCATGATCGTGACGCCATTGGCGACCATCGCATTGATATGGGTCCAGAACTCTCGCCGCGTGCGTGGATCAACACCGGATGTCGGCTCATCAAGAAAAAGGACATCCGGTTCGTGCATAACCGCGCAGGCGAGCGCCAGGCGTTGCTTATAGCCAAGCGGCAGCCCCATAGCGTTGACATCCAGCCTGTCAGCAAACCCGAACGTCTCAATCATTTGAGAGATGGCGTCTTTGCGGGATTTGCCCGTCAGGCCATAAACACCAGCGAAAAAATCGAGGTTCTGCTGTACGCTAAGATCGCCATAGAGCGAGAATTTTTGAGCCATATAGCCGATCCGGCCGCGCGCCTTGCTTGGGGCGTTTTGCAAATCAAGGCCAACCACACGGGCCGAGCCCTCGCTCGGCTGGAGCAAACCGCACAGCATTTTGAACGTGGTCGACTTGCCAGCGCCATTGGGTCCAATCAGGCCAAAGATTTCACCGCGCCCCACTTCGAAGCTGATATTGTCAGCAGCTGTGAAATCCCCGAACCGCCGCGTTAGCGCGCGCGCCTCGACCACCTGATTCATAGTATGTGCGGCGCTATCCTCTCGATTGGCAAAAGGTGAGGTCGCCCGAAATCCACCGCCGATCAGATCCATGAAGGCATCTTCAAACCGCGGCTGGGTTTGCGAGATTTCAGCTGCTACGCCCGCGTTCAGCGGTGCGAGATTTGGCGGATCGGCCCCTTCGGCCATGACCAGACGCACGCGGCTTCCCTGGATAACGCCGTCAATCACGGTGGCCAGCTTTGTTGCTTCGCTTAGGACTTCGCGGCGATCGGTGTCGATATGCCGGATCTGGTAGGTGCGGCCGGCGACCCGGTCTGTGAGGTCTTGCGGCGAGCCTGCATAAAGCAAGGCGCCTTCATTCAGGAGCAGCACGTGGGCGCATTGTTCAGCTTCATCCAAATAGGCCGTGCTCCAGACGACGCCAATCCCCTGATCGACCAGTTCATAGACCATGCGCCAAAGCTCTCGCCGGGAGATCGGATCGACGCCAACGCTTGGTTCGTCAAGCAACAGCAAGTCGGGTTTCTTGATGAGGGCGCAGGCAAGGCCAAGCTTTTGCTTCATGCCGCCGGAAAGCGCTCCAGCCAGCCGATTTGTGAACGGTGCGAGGCCTGTAAATCCCAAAAGCCGCTCGAAGGCCTCTTCGCGGTCTGACCCGAGAACTGACCGCAGATCAGCGTACAGCGTCAGGTTTTCCTGGACGCTCAGATCTTCGTAGAGCCCAAACCGCTGGGGCATATAGGACACAATCCGGTGAACCGCTCCGCTATCCGTGACAGGATCCAGACCGTTGACAGTGATCTTACCGGTTGAGGGAACCAGTAAGCCTGCGATCAGACGCAGCAATGTGGTTTTTCCAGCCCCATCGGGACCAACCAGACCAGTGACTTCCCCTGCATTGACATGGGCCGTAACAGAATCGAGCGCCGCAAGGGCGCCCTTATCAAAGCGCTTGCTGAGTTGATCTATCTGGATCAGCGGGCCCGGCACGCTCAAACATCCCGGTCGGGGCTGAGCATGACTGTAACCGGCATGCCTTGTTTCAGGCGGTGTTCTGGATCTTCAACGATGATGCGCACGCGGTAGACAAGGCTGGTTCGCAATGACCGGGTTTCGACCGTCTTTGGCGTGAACTCGGCGACCGGCGAAATGAACCCGATTTGCCCTGTGTAGACGCGTCCGGAGTCGGTGCGCACCTCGGCGTCCATACCGGCCTGGATTAAATCAAGATCTGGCTCTTCAATATAGGCGCGCACCCAGACCGGCGAGGTCAAGGTTAAGGTATAAATGGTTTCGCCTGCGCCGATGATTGCGCCCGGCTCGCGAACACGTGTCAGAATGATGCCTTCATTTGGGGCGGTCAGCATCGTATCGGCGACGCGTTGCTCTGCCAGGGCGAGAGCGGCTTGCTCGGCGGCCAGCACCGAACGCGCCTGATCGATATCCTCAGAGCGCGGTCCGATGCGCGCCAGCTCCAAGCCTTTTGCGGCGGCATCACGCTGCGCAATGGCCGCGCCCTGCCGCGCTTCGGCTTCCTCATGTGCCTGGTGTGAGGCGATATCTCGCTCGGCAAGAAACTCCTGCCGCGACAGGGTGGTTTCAGCAACGGTTAGAGCCGCTTCTGCTGCGGCGAGCTGCGCTTCAGCTTGGGCGATTTCCTGGGGCCTGGAGCCGGCGAGCAGAACGCTGAGCGCAGCTTGAGACCGTGCGACCCGCGCTTGCGCGAGTTTCACTTCATTTTCATAGTCAACCGGCTCGAGTTTTGCGACAACTGCACCTGCAGCGACCTTGTCGCCTTCATCGACCATCATTTCGGCGAGGCGCCCGGGAACTTTGAAACCCAGATTGACCTGGCGCACATCGACATTACCGAACACTTCGATATGGCCGCGCTCTTCATGGGGGTTGCGTAGCTGTGTCCAGCCGACAATCGCGGCAGCGAGGAAGACGATGGCGATGCCGATCAGACCATAGCGTTTTACCAGATTGGTCATTTGTGCCCCCATTCCTCAATAATACGCGTGGCCGAGTTCTTTCCCTGATAGGCGCAGGCGCGCGCCAAACATTTCAGGTGCAACTGTATTGAAGCGTGTGTGGGGGGGCTCATTGCCTGCGTTCCTCGCTCTGCTCCGTCATGAACAGAAACAGCATCGCCGCCGAGCAACTGATGAGCAGAAAACCATTCAGCGCCTCGACACCGGCGACGAAGCGCAAATGGCCGGTTGGAACAATGTCGCCAAGACCGAGTGAGGTGTAACTGACGAGCGAAAAGTAAAAGACGTCCATGGCTGTCGTCGGCGTATCACCGCTTAGATCACCTATCTCTAGGGCGCGGCCCAGGCCATAAGCGAGGGCGTAAAGACTGGCCGCCGCGAGATGCGCAATCCCCGAGACGCAAAGCGCAGTGACCAGTTTGCGGCCGCGATGATAGCTGGCCGCTCCGAGGTGGCGGAATGCGCCTGAGACAATCGCATAGTGAAGCGCGCCGGATAGCACGAAGGTGACTGCGGAGATGACAATCGCCAGGATCATGGCGCGAACCTCGCGGTGTGCCGGGGCCGCGAAAGCGTTGTCATACGCCCCGCGATAGGGTGCGCCATCGCTTTTAAACCAATAAGGATCCCAGTCCTGCTCACCGCTCGCTCGCAGAACTCGATCAGGTTTACCCTCGGCGGACCAGTTACATCATGAGTGAGAGTGCGCATGATCGGGCGCCTCCTTGTCGCGGATCCGGCCGAGATAGAGCGCTTCGAAAGCAAAGATTGCAGCCATTGACCCAATCGCGATGATGACGATCATCGGGTCTGCGGTCGCTTTGATGAACAGGAAGGCGCCAAGGGCAATCAGGTCGAATAATATGGCGGCGACTAGAATAGAGGCGCGGGCGCCGACATCTTCGCGTAAATAGCGCAGCACGCCGTAGTGGATAATAATATCCATTACGAGATAATAAATCGCGCCGAGTGAAGCGATCCGCCCAAGATCGAAGAAAGCGGCCAGGAAGGCAGCCAAAACAACAGTATAGACAAGCGTGTGTTTCTGGATGCCGCCGGGCATGCCAAAATGCTTGTGGGGGATCAGGTTCATATTCGTCAGCATGGCGAGCATGCGCGAAACCGCGAAGACACTGGCGAGTAGTCCCGACGCGGTGGCAATGATTGCGATGATCACGGTAAACGCCACGCCAAAATCACCAAAGGCCGGGCGCGAGGCTTCTGCGAGCGAGAAATCCTTGGCTGCGACAATTTCTTCAAGTGTCAGTGAGGACCCCACCGCCAGAGCGACAGCCATGTAGACAACAAGGCAGATCGCCAGCGACCAAATGATCGCGCGGCCGACATTCTTATTGGGGTCTTTGACTTCATCGCCGCTATTGGTGATCGTGGTGAACCCTTTAAAAGCAAGAATGGCGAGGGCGACGCCGGCGAGGAATCCCGCAGGTCCAGTCTCATTTGTTGTGGCCGAGGAGGCTGCTTCAAAAGAAAGGCCGGACGCCCAGAGCGCCGCGCCAGCAAAGATCAGAATGCCGCCAACTTTCAGGACCGCAGCAATTTTGGATACGCCGCCAATGATTTTGTTTCCGGATATGTTGATTATAAACGCAAAAACGATCAATCCGACGGCCAGAACGGGTACCAGAATACTGTCTTTCGAAACATCAAAGAGTTGCAATGTGTAGGCGCCGAATGTGCGAGCGACGAGGCTCTCATTGATAATCATCGACATAGTCATGAGCAGCGCGCTGGCGGCGGCAATTGTCGTTGGCCCATAGGCTTTTTGAAGGATCATCGCGATGCCGCCGGCCGACGGATATTTGTTCGACATTTTGATGTAGGTGTAGGCGCTGAACCCGCTGACCACGGCCGCAAGCAAAAAGGCGAGCGGAAACGCCGGTCCTGAGAATTGCGCGACTTGCCCGGTCAGTGCGAAGATCCCGGCGCCAATCATGACACCGGTGCCCATCGCAACGGTTCCTGCGAGACTTAGCGAGCCTTTTTTATAGGTTTCGGATTTCATTGCCCGACCGCCTGTTCAGCTGGGAAGCGGCCGACATAGCTCGCGAATACGCTTTGCTGATTCGCACTAAACAGAATGACATCATAGGCGTCAGGCGGGCTTGTCGTTTCCATTCCGGGAGAGCCCATTGGCATGCCGGGCACCGAAAGCCCCGCCGCATCTGGCCGGGTTTCCAGAAGCTTACGAATTTCCGAGGCTGGGACATGGCCCTCAATCGCGTAGCCATCAACCGACGCAGTGTGGCAGGAGGCAAGCTCATCGGGCACGTTCAGCGAGGCCCGCACAGGCGCAAGGTCTTCGCGTTCGATAACACGTACTTCAAGACCATCGCGCTGAAGGTGTTTTATCCAGGCCGTACAGCATCCACACCAGGGTGTTTTATAGACGGTAATGGTTTGCGCATTTGCAGGGCTCGCCAAACCGCCCGAGACGAAAAACCCAGCGGCAAGCGCAAAAAGGGCGGTGGCCAAGGCGGCAAGAATCCATTTTGACATAAGAGTTTCCTTCGAAATTATAGTTTGACGGAGCGAAGTCGCAGCGCATTCGCGATGACCGAGAATGAGCTGAGGCTCATCGCGGCGGCGGCGATAATTGGACTGAGAAGCAGTCCAAAGAACGGATAGAGGACGCCGGCAGCAACCGGCACGCCGAGCGAATTATAGATAAAGGCAAAGAACAGGTTTTCGCGAATATTACCCATCGTCGCGCGGCTCAGCCGCTGCGCGCGGGCGACACCGCGAAGATCGCCTTTGACCAGGGTGACACTGGCGCTCTCCATCGCCACATCTGTACCGGTTCCCATGGCTATTCCGATATCCGCTTGAGCAAGGGCAGGCGCGTCATTGATGCCGTCGCCGCACATGGCGACGACCGCACCATTCGATTGGAGCTCGCGCACGATCCGGTTTTTGTCTTCTGGTGACACATCGGCCTCCACCTCATCAATGCCGATTTGGCGTGCAACCGCTTGCGCTGTTGCCAGGCTGTCGCCCGTCAGCATGACGACTTTCATGCCCGCCTTGTGCAAGGCGGCTATGGCTTCAGGGGTCGTTTCTTTGATTGGATCGGCGACCCCAATCAGGCCCGCCGGTTTGCCGTCCAGAGCGGCGAACATCACCGTCTGGCCGTCGCGGCGATAGGTTTCAGCATGGGCTTTCAGAGTTTCGTCAAAAGCACCGACTCGGCGCATCATCTTGGCGTTGCCGATGGCGAAAAGCTTTCCATCGACCCGGCCCTGCGCGCCTTCTCCGGTGACTGATTCAAAATCGGTAGACTCGAGGCGCGCTGCGCCGCGCTCTTCGGCCCCGTTGACGATGGCTTGCGCAAGAGGGTGCTCGCTCCCGCGTTCAATCGCGGCAGCGTAAGCCAGGAAGTCTGCTTCTCCGAGACCACTCGCAGGCTCGACTGTCACAAGTTTGGGGTGGCCCTCTGTCAAAGTGCCGGTCTTATCGACGACGATCGTGTCGACTTTTTCAAACGTCTCGAGCGCTTCAGCATTTTTGATCAGAATGCCGCTCTGTGCGCCCTTTCCTGTGGCGACCATAATTGACATCGGGGTTGCAAGACCAAGTGCGCAGGGACACGCAATAATTAACACAGCCACGGCGTTGACGATCGCAAAAGCCATGGCCGGGTGCGGCCCAAAAATCGCCCAGACGATGAATGTGATAATCGCGATCACGACGACGGCCGGGACAAACAGGCCGGCCACTGTGTCGGCGAGCTTCTGGATGGGCGCGCGTGAGCGCTGGGCTTCGGCGACCATGCGTACGATTTGCGATAGCATTGTATCTTCGCCGACGCGCGTCGCGGCCATAACGAGTGATCCGGTGCCGTTAACTGTGCCGCCGGTAATTGGATCCCCTGCTGCTTTCTCGACTGGAATAGGTTCTCCAGTGATCATGGACTCGTCGACATTCGAACGCCCTTCAACAACCTCTCCGTCGACAGGTACTTTTTCGCCTGGCCGGACCCGTAGCCGGTCACCGCTCTGGACATCGTCGACGGAAACCTCTTCTTCTTGGCCGTCAGCCATGATCCGGTTTGCGGTTGGCGGCGTGAGTTCAAGGAGCGCGCGGATGGCACCCGATGTCGCGCTTCGGGCTCGTAGCTCCAGGACCTGCCCGAGCAATACGAGCGTTGTGATCACCGCAGCGGCTTCATAATATACAGCGACTTCGCCGGCCTCATTGCGAAAGGCGTGCGGAAAAATGCCTGGCAAAGCGGTTGCAACAAGCGAGAAGACAAAAGCAACGCCGACGCCAAGCGAGATGAGGGTGAACATGTTGAGGTTCATCGTGCGTACCGACCGAACGCCGCGCACAAAGAAGGGCCATCCGCCCCAGAGGACGACAGGAACGGCCAGCGCGAATTGAGCCCATTGGGACCAACCGGCGGGCAAGAGCCCTTCGAGGGGTTTGCCAGGGATCAGGTCACCCATGGCGTAAATGGCAAGTGGGATGGTGAAGATGGCGCTGATCCAGAATCTACGGGTCATGTCGTCGAGTTCTGAGGTGTCTTCTTCGCCGACAACAACACCTTCGGGCTCCAGCGCCATGCCGCATATCGGGCATCCGGAGTTTCGGACGTCGCGAACGTTTGGATGCATCGGGCATGTATAGACCGTGCCTGTGTAGCCCTGCGGGACGAGATCATATTTGCCGTCCGCGCCGGCATCGGCGTCTCCGCCACCATGGCAACAATCATGATCATCCCCGTGGTGGTGATCATGATGTCCATGGTCGTGATGTTTATGATCGGTATTGGTCATATCCGTCCCTCCGGGGTTTGGCTTCAGTGTCACTCTTAAAGGTCAGCGCCCGGGTTGGGCGGCTGATCTCTAATGGAGTTCTGGCATTAGGCTTTTTGGCGATTGAACAGCCGGTAGAGCGGTACGAAGACAAGCGCGATATACCAGCCGTAAACGTAGGACTCGATGAGGCCGAGGAAGAAGCTTGAAACCGAAATGAATTCAAATCCGGGTAGGAGCTGTTCCCACGCACCGTGCATGTGGAGACTAGGCGGTGCGACCAACCCCCATGCGATACAGAGCGTAAACGTGATGGCTAGAAAAATAGATAGGGCGTGCCCAGTGGGGATGAGGCGCATGGTGTTTTCCTTCTCTTTGGTTGTTGCCGCCACATAATTTGTGCGAAAGCGATGCGTTGCTTCGAAAATGAGTTAATACCCATAGGGGGTATTGGTAACTCCGTATATATACTTAGGGCCCGCATCGCTTGTTTTGAGCAAGACAAGCGCGCCGACCAATCCGCGTTGGGTGAGGGATCAGCTGAGATCATCGACGGACACCTCCAAACCCGAAAGGCCAATTTTAGGGGTCACCCCGAACCATTGTTGCAGTCGGCGTGTGAAATGCGCCTGGTCTGCAAAACCGCCCGCGGCCGCTGCATCAGCGAGACTGGACGACGCCTCCATTGCCTTAGCGGCACCGAGCAATTGCAACCATTGCAATAGCTTACTGGGCGGAACACCGAAGTCCGCCTTGACGATCTCTCGCAGCCGAGTTGGAGACAGCGTGAGCTCGCGCGCCAGAGCGGCGGGATTGGCGAGTGCGCGAACGTTGCCAAGGGCTTTTTGCAGGCGTGAATCTATGGCCGAACCAGGCAACCGGCCCGCGAACCTTTTCGCCCAATCGCGCGCCTGATTAGTGTCAGTGATGTGCTCTAGAGTGGCTGATAGATCATCCGAAAGGCAGGCAGGCTGATTGCATTGCTGATCGTTTCGAATTCCGGAAAAGCGCGGGTCAATATAGATCGAGCGCGTCAGGCGTCCCTCAGGACCGATGGAATGGGTCTGCCCAGCAGGGATTTGAATAGCCTTGCCTTTCGGGGCTATTATGTCTGAGTTTGTCGTCACCACGACTGCGCCATCCAGCCCGAGTATGACCTGATGTGCCAAGTGAGCATGTGCCGTGTTCTTGCCAAGGCGAGCGTCGAGCGCGGCCCAGCCCAATCCGATGGCCAACGCGCCAGACCAGGGCGCCGCGCTCATTTCAATCTCCCCTGAGTGTCAGGCTCGGTTGCTTCAAGAAAAGCGTAGATCGCTGTTTCGCATTGACCGCATACGGTCCCGAGCGTGTTCGGGCTGTTGCGCGTCGTTTCCAGCGAGGCTCTTTCAAGGCCTCTGAAAATACCTGCCATCGCTCGTAGTGCCCTGAGGAGATTTTCTCGGCGGTGTTCGATCGACTTCGCAAATGCCTCAGAGAGAAGAATGCACACCTCGGCCGTCATGAATGCCATTTCTGCAAACTTAGTTGCGGGTGTGTTTTCAGATGCGCCGCTTATAAGCTTCTCAAATTGGCTTTGAGCCCGAAGCAATGTTTCAGTCAGCGAAAGCGGCGCGGAAATCATGCGGCCACCTCCGGCGATACGGTTTTTTGGTTTATCGGGCGGGCGCGCAGCTTCAGAGCAAGCACTGGCTTTTCGATGACATGCCACGAAGTAGCCGCGACGAGCAGAATGAGCGGCGCGGTCATTATAGCCAGGACAGCGGGGCTAAGATCTGGTTGTCCAACCAAAAATACCTGTAAAAGCGGATAGTGCCAGATATAAATCCCGTACGAATAGTCCGGAATTTTGGCGATGCGGACGGACGCACGTTTTGGCAATCCAGCTCGAAGCATTAGGCTTGTGAGGGCAAGGGTCGCAAACAATTCGCCGAGGGGGCCGCCGCCAAGGAGCGCGAACGCTGCAATCAGACCTGCGACCGCCAACATGGGCGGCCTGCGCAAAATAGGCCACTGCCAAAGCGTCATTCCGAGCAGAAAGGCCGATGAGAGGCGGAGCAAGGACATCACGCTCGGCGGGAGCGCACTCGTATCGATGAACACAGGCGCGCCAAGATAGACCGATTGCACAAGCAAGAAGACGCTAAGAACACGCCATGGGCCGTTGACGGCGCCAAACATGAACGCGATGCCCGCTAGGATGTACGCTGCTAGCTCGAACCGAATGGTCCAGAGCGGCCCGTTAAAGTCGGTTTCCAAATTCTGAGAGAATATCTGTGCGGGCGCGCTGTCGGGATCGCCAAGCGCCAAGACTTTGTAGGTGTATTGCCAGGTCTCCGGCTGAAACAGTGATCCGCCGCCCTCGGCCGAATAGACAGGCGCGAAGACGAGGACAAAAGCTGCAAGTATAATCACCAGAGCCGGGTAGATCCGCAGAAACCGTGAAACTGCATAAGCCTTCATATCGCGCCTTGTATGAAGACTCTTGGCAATCAAGAGGCCTGACAGGACGAAGAACCCGTTCACGGCCATATAGCTGGCAGTCCATTCGTGGATGCGGAACGGTTCGAACCCTGTCGTGAGGAGCCAGATATGACCGAGGACTACAGCGATCGCCAACACCCACCGCACCGCGGTGAAGTGGTTTTGACCCATCAGCGGGTCCGCAAGCTGTGTTTGGCCACCCCCAGCCATTTATCAGTGCTCGTGATCTTCGGTGATCGGCGCGGATGACCAATGGACATGGTGAATCTTCCAGACCCCAGCGTCGCGTTTGAGAACCATGGTTTCCATAGCTTGGCGGTGCACGGGCTCGCCTCTATAGGCGCCGTTAATCTCCGATTGAGAGATCACCGTAGCGATATTGCCATTCTCGAGAATGTTTCGGTCTTTGAGATCGAATGAAACCGCCGCCGCATAGGCCATATCATTAGACATATGGTGGCCAGCATACTCTTCGAATGAACGCTCTGCGCCGCCGCCTTCTGCGATCACAGCGCCGGGCGCAAACAGCGCGCGCAGCGCCGCCTCATCCCCTGCTTTTAGCGCTTCGCCGAAAGCGTCAGCGACGCTCGCCGGCGAACCGGCTTGTGGCGCAGGTATCGCGGACGGGCTGTCTTCGTCGTGGTGCCCATCACTATTGTCATGGCTGGTTGGGGCGGTGTCGTGATGGCCGTCGGCATTGTCATGGACATCCGCGGTCGGTGCCGAGTCTGGCATGGGATCCATATCATGATCTGCCGCGGCGACGCCGCCGCCATGATCATGGTCGTGGCCATCTCCGGTTACCTGCGGCAGGCTTTTGACGCCAAGACCGTAGCCATAGACGATTTTACCGCCCCACCAGGCTGTGACGGTTAAGCCGAGCGCGGCCGCAGCCAAGCCTGTGACAAAAATGCCAGAGGCGGCTTTTGTTCTTCCCGTCCAGCGCCAGGCCGCAAATAGCAGGATGGCGAGGCCGGATGGTACAGCCCAGTTACGGTGCGTGGTCATCGCTGCATGCGACGGCGCATCATGAGCTACCGTGTAATAGGCCTGAAACCCTGCTGCTATGGTCAACACGATCGCGATCGCACCAAAGGCCAGCATCCAGTCCGCAGCCGGCCGCAGGGTCTCTCGCCATCGCTCGACAGGCGAGACGGCCGCCAACACATAAGAAGCAAAAGCCGTGAGGCTGAGCGCATAGGCAAAATGCACCAGAATTGGATGCAGGTTCGGTTCAATTAAATCGCCCAAGAGCGCCTCCCAGTTGGCCATTTGCGTGAGCGTCGCTGTCTTCAGCGACTGGCATTGTCTGGGTGATACGCCGGACACTTGCCCGACCCCTCAAGAATTGTGGGGTCTGCAAGCGGCGTTAGGTCAGGTCTTTCATACGACGATCAAATTCTTCCTTGTCTATTTCGCCGCGCGCATATCGTCGCCGGAGGATATCGACCGGGTCGTTGGACTTGGAGTCCGACCCGACCCGATTGATGGTCGCACGCACAGCGACATAGATCAGCAATGCCAGGACGCCCCAAAAAATCAGCGCGCCAAGATTGCCGAAAATCATATGCCCCATATCGGCCAATTTAGATCTCCATCATGTTTAGAACCAGGTTCGCACACCGACGAGCAATGCCGTTTGATCTTTTTCGCCTCCAGACGCCTCAATGAAGTCTGCGGTATCGCCAATAGCGCTTTGCCATTCGACGCCAATATATGGCGCGAATTCGCGAACAATTTCGTAGCGAAGGCGCAGGCCGGCATCGACGCTGGTCAAACCTGAACCGAGCTGCAGGTCAGGAATATCCTGAGCGGAGAGGCTCGCTTCTAAGCGGGGTTGAAGGATCAGACGTTGGGTGAGCAGCAATTCATATTCGGCCTCGAGCCGTGCCGTGACGTCGCCTTCGGTGCTTACAAAGGCAGCAGCGTCAACTTCAAACCAATAGGGTGCCAATCCTTGCACGCCGAGCACGGCATGGGTGCGGCCCTTGGGTTCCAGATCATATCGCAAACCTGCCTGCACATCGAAATAGGGCGCGATTGCGCGCGACCAGAGGGCTTGGATCTCCGCGTCTTCAAGGTCTTCATCCTCAAAACTGTATTCAGCTTCAGCCTTGACCCAGAGTTTGTTGATATCGCCGCCATACCACCCCTGGGCGTCAAACACCAATGCCTCTTCATCATCAAAAATCTGAGTTTCAAAGCGGTCAGCCATGACAAACCAATTGGTTTGGCCGCCGGCTTCGTGTTGCACATCAGCGCGGGCTTTGCTCATCGCTTCGCGGCCATAATATTCGTCGGCTTGTGACCAGGGCGGTGAGGTTCCATCGTCTTCTTCAGCAAATGCCGGCGTGATTGCGAGCGTTGCCGCCATGGCGAGGAGGAGTGTCTTTGAAAGCTTTCGCATCAGCTTTTCTCCCCATGGGTCATGCCATCATGTTCGCCATGACCATGCCCCATCATGTCGTCGCCGATCTGAGGTTCGGGCGGCGGGGCCTTTCCCATATCGCCGTGATCCATGCCGTCATGATCCATCTGCCGGTGCATTGGGGCGTCATCAGCACCGATGACCGAGACGACCTGCATCATGCCAGCATGCATGTGATAAAGGAGGTGGCAGTGAAACGCCCAATCGCCAACATGATTGGCTGTGATATCAATCGAGAGCTTCTCGCCAGGTTTGACGATGACAGTGTGTTTACGGGGTTTGTGGTGACCGCCGCCATTCACAAGGTCAAAGAACATGCCGTGCAAATGGATCGGATGTGGCATCATCGTATCATTGATCATGGTTAGACGAACGCGTTCGCCTTCATAGAATTTGATTGGTTCGGTAACTTCGGAAAACTTCACGCCATCGAATGACCACATGTAGCGTTCCATGTTGGAGGTGAGGTGAAGTTCGATCTCGCGCTCCGGCAGGCGCAGATCCGGATTGGCGTCCTTGCTGCGCAGCTGACTGTAGCTCAGGGTTCGGTGTGGCTGATCGTCTAGGCCGATGCCGGGCTCATCGAGCCGGCTCATTGGCATCATCGCAACATTGGCGACACCCGGGCCACGCGTGATTTCGGGTGCAGGCCCGCCATCCATACTATGCGCGCCATGATCCATGGTGGACGTTTGCGCGTTGGTGCCATGGCCCATCGCGCTGTGATCCATACCGGTCATATCTTCAGACGCGCTCATATTCATGTCGCCATGACCGGCCATTCCCATGTCAGCCATGGTCAGAGTTGGTACGGGGCGCAGCGCTGGCGCGCTTGCCTGCATTCCAGCGCGCGGCGCGAGGGTCGCTACGGCTTGACCAGAGCGGTCGATCGATTCCGCGACCATCGCAAAAGTATCGCTGGTCTCGGGCGCGACAATCACATCATAGGTTTCGGCAACCCCGATCTGGAACTCGTCAGTCTCGACGGGTTGCAGGTTGAGGCCGTCCGCCGCCACGACCTTCATCGGCAAGCCAGGAATGCGGAAGTTGAAAAGCGTCATGGCCGATGCATTGATGATGCGTAGGCGGATTTTTTCGCCCGGTTGGAATATGGCGTTCCAATTGTCGGCCGTCGCATGGCCATTTATCAAATAAGTATAGGTTGCGCCCGTGACATCGGAGAGATCGCGCGGCGACATACGCATAGCCCCCCACATCATACGCTGATCTAGCGCTGCGCCGAGCCCCTTATCGGAGGCATCTGCCAAAAAGTCCGGTAGGGTGCGCTGATTGTAATTATAGGAATCACTCATCTTCTTGAGTTTGGAGAAGATGCGGTGCGGGCTCTCAAAGCTCCAATCAGAGAGGACCAGAACGTATTCGCGGTCATACGCAAATGGATCGGGTGATTTCGGATCAATGATCAGCGGACCATAATGGCCAAGCTGTTCCTGCAGGCCGGAATGGGAGTGGTACCAATAGGTGCCGCTATGGTTCAGGTTCCAGCGATAGGTAAAGGTCTCGCCAGGCTTGATTCCAGGAAACGCCACGCCTGGCACGCCGTCCATATAGAACGGGACCAGCAAGCCATGCCAGTGGATTGATGTGTCTTCTTCGAGATTGTTGGTGACATTGATCGTGATATCGTCGCCTTCGCGAAAGCGAACCAGTGGACCGGGCAGGGTGCCATTGATCCCAGTTGCCAGTCCGGCGCGGCCGTCTAGCCGGACGGGAAATTGATCGATTGTCAGGTCAAATTGCGTCCCGGTCAGGGTCGGAAGGCCAAGATTACCTTGTTCAGCTGAACGCGCCCACGCTGGCAGCAGAGCGGCGGTTCCAAGAGCGGTGCCGGCGCCAAGCGTGGTTTTGATGAGCGATCGTCGAGATAGCATAAATAAACTCCAAGTGGGGTGAAGTTTCTGATACGCGACCGGGCGTTTTAGCCCTCAGACCAGATCTTATTCTGTTTCTGTGTCGTCTTCTGGGAACGCCTCGGGCCACAACGCGCCTATTAGTTCCTGAGCGCTCGTCCGCCGCATGGCGATAATGACAGGCGTTTGCTCGGCCGCGAAATTGAAAATGAATTCAACGGCGTCGCCCGCCCGATAATCCGCTAACTCAATCTCGTTCGAGACGTAGAATTCCATTTGCATGATGGGCCAGTCTGCTTCTGGTACCGGGCTATGTGTAATTTCCAGAATGCGCGTATCGAGATCGCGCTGCAGCACAGAGCCAAAAGCGCGCGCAACATGAGGCGTGTCGCTCACCACCTCGCTGGCGGCAGGTGCCTTCTCTTCAACTGGGTTAGGGCTGTTGGTACAAGCGGCGGCCCCGAAAAGGAGTAAAGCTGGAAAGCTGAGTGCGAACATGTGTTTTAGTTTCATGGCGAGATCCCCTTATCACAGACTTGCGGCGAGAATAGCAGCCGCAGCCATAGTACGCGCGGACATCATGTCCCCCTTAAGAATTTCAACTCTTAAGGGGTGAGCCTATCGGCACGCTTGCTCTAGCAAATGCGGGCCCGCCCCGTCCGGTTTTCAGAGCTATCAAAAGGTCGATTGCACGTTCAGGCAATCGAACAGGAAAGGGCGACGCCCGCCGGGCGAGCCGGCAGCGTACAGGAGCCCCGTCCATGAGCCTCATACAAATCATAGTGTCCCGGTATGGAGGCCGGTTGGCCTGCGACCGTCAGAGCGGCGCGATACCCGCGCCAGGTCATTCTAAACGTGATCGATCCGTTTCACTTCGTCTGAATGCAGATGGAAAACTCTTGATCCACTGCTTTTCCGATACCGATTGGCGAGATGTAAAGGCCGCCTTTTTAAGAGACGGTATTGCCGGCGAAGGCGATTTCGTCGGAAACAGCGACCGTCGCTCGTTTGGCGTAAAGCGCCATGATCCGCAAACAGCCCACAAAAACGTCCGCCCCGAAAGTACCAACCATGCCCGGCGGGCCTGGGTGTCGCGCCGGCCTGCACGGGGTGCGCTTGCAGAGCGCTATTTGAAACAACGTGGACTGGACAGTCTCAGTTCTAACCCAAGCCTTGGGTTCCTGCCGAGGTGGCCCATGTCGATGAAACCGGGCTCTGCCATGCATCCTTGTCTTATCGCTCGGATCTCGAATGCACGTGGCGGGTTTGAAGGCGTTCAAGCGACGTTCTTCTTTGAGGGTAGAACGCTCACGAAGCGACGGCTTGTCTTCGGTCGGCAGAAAGGTTTCGCAATCCATCTGGCAAAGCCGACCAATCAACTTCTGGTCGGAGAGGGCTTGGAGAGCACGGCCTCAGCAGCGCGAAGGTTCCAGATGCCCGCCTGGGCGCTCCTGAACACCGGAAATCTCGCTGTGTTCCAGGCGCCGCCCGGCATAGACCGGCTCGTAATTGCCCATGATCATGACGCTCCGGGGCTTAAAGCCGCGCAAGCCTGCGCCGCTCTCAATCGTGGACGAGGCGTTCGCTGCGAGCTGCGCGCGCCGACAAGACCAGGCGCCGATTGGAACGATGATGACCGCCTGCCGGATGCGCCATAGCCGCATGGATTGTCGGAAAAGCGATCTCAAAGACATCGCGCTAACAGGAAAGGGCTCCGCCTTTTGGGGGCTTGGCCGGTGCGGCCAGGCGATACTTTAAAACCAGAAGGAGGCCCCCATGGCCGATACTCAAACCCTCGCAGCGCCCGAGCATAAGGCGCTATCCCTTCCGCTCAGCCAGCTTTCAATTGGCAAAGATAATCCTCGTGCAGACGTGGCTGAAGATGAAGACGTTGCAGCGCTCGCCACATCGATCGCTGCGATCGGGCTGGTCCAACCCCTGATCGTGATCAAACGCGGCGGCGGCTTCGAGGTCATTGAAGGCCGCCGGCGTTTTCTCGCTCTCAAGCGGCTGGAAAACGATGGTCGCCTGTCCAGTGATCAATCGATCGCCGTCATGCATGTCACCCAGAAACATATGGCGGCGGGTCTGGTGGCAAACATCCAACGGCGGGCCATGACGCCCGTGGAGATCTTCAAAGCCGTCTCCGCGCTCTCCAAATCCATCAAGAGCCCGGACCGAATCGCTGGCGTTTTAGGCGTCGAAGCCCGAACCGTCCGCCAATACCAGGCGCTTGGCGCCTTGCCGGCCGACTTCCTCACCGCTTTGGAAAACCGAGAGGTCAGTTTCGATATGGCGAAGACCCTGTGTCAGATTACGGATTTGGACCGGCGCGCTGGGTTTATCGAGCAGGCTTTGGCGGGCGAACTTCAAAACTGGCAGCTTCGCAATCTTCTCAAAGCTGAAAAGCGTCGCTCTGATGAGCATCTCCCCCAATTCATAACCGAGACCGCCTACACCAAGGCTGGCGGGAAGATCGAGGGCGATCTTTTCGATGACTATACGTTCTGGATAACCGGCGAAGCCGTGAAAACAGCGTTCGCCGACGCGGTTGAGCCGCTTTTCAAAGCCATTGCGGGCAGGGGCCTCGCCGATGTTGAAGTTGTGGTGGAGACCGACGATCCCGCAGACTGCGTCGATCTCGAAGATCTCGTTGAACTGGGCGATGAGCCAGGTGAAGTCGATTTCGATACGACATGGGAAACGCTCGAAAGCGCGGTTTATGAAGCATGGCGAGACCATGTCGACACCGGTACTTTGGAAAGCCGGTCCGCTGTCATCGCGGCGCTCGAAGCGCTTCATACGTTTCTGCTGAGCGCCATTTCAGGCGACATTCGCGCCCGCATGACCGCGCGCATCGCGTTTGGGTCCATGCCGGTGGTGACCTATAAGCTGCCTGACGTGGAGACTGAAACCGCCGGCACCGGATCCGGTACTGATTTGGATGCTGCTGAGGATGTTGATGCCAAAAAGGCCGACGAAGCAGTTCGTATGCAAGACGACATCGGCAAGCGTCACCTCAATCCGTCCGGCGCGCTTAAACAGCGCCTCAGCGAAATCCGCACGCGGGTCTTCGCCAAGGATCTTGCAGCTCGTCCCGATGTCGCAATCGCGCTTCTCATTGCCCAGCTTTCGGGCCGTCTGCGTGACACCTGTCAGGGCGCAAGTCCGCTTAAGATCTCACCAACGGTGTTTAGCACCGGGATCGGGAATGACGTGGTCAAAGAGGATACGAGCTGGGCAGCTACCACAGAAGAAGTAGATCGATTGGTGACGCCTCCAGACGGCAAAGATCTGATCGAACATCTCCTTGGGCTCAAGGATACCGACAGACTGGCCTGCCTCGCCGTCCTGGTCGCCCAATGCGTCGACCTGACCGAGCCGCGGCAGGCTTATGTCGGGAGCCCTGATCTCGGCTTTGCCGGCGCCGTCGCGGCCAAGATTGGCGCGGAGGCGTCCAAGCACTGGACGCCCGACACTGTGACCCTGACCGGGTTCACTAAGGGTGCTCTAGTCGATATCGCGGCCGATCTCGGCAGCGTGCTTGATGAGAGCCAGAAGAAGATGAGCCTCGTCAGCCAAGTCGAAGACATGACGGCAGAGCAGGCCTGGGTACACCCCATTGTGCGCCTCGGCGACGCCGGCACCTGAGCCCAGACGGGCGTCTCCTCCTGACTGGCGGCCGCCGGGGCAAATGTCCTAGCGGCCGCGCATTTTTTAAGGGCGCTCGATCGCTCTCCTCAACCCTGAAACTATTTAAAACATGGAGGCCAAAATGGCCGGTGAGAAACCGATCGACCGGATTGTCGATCAAATCGTGGCGGCGTTGGAAACAGGCGTTCGTCCATGGCGAAAACCCTGGGACGCAAGAAGCTGCGGAGAGGTGCATTTGCCGCTTCGCGCCGATGGACAGCCCTTTGGCGGTATGAATGCCATCACGCTCTTAATGGCGGGCGCGGCTGGAGGATATGCCTCGCCCTTTTGGCTGACTTACGCCCAAGCCAAGCGCGCGGGCGGTCAAGTGCGCAAAGGCGAGCGATCTATGCCAGCCATACTTTACAAGACGCGCATCGTTGAAGACAGCGACGACGATGAGGACGCGCGGGTTCTGAGATATCTTAAATGCTATCCGGTGTTCTGCGCCGACCAATGCGACGGGCTTCCTGACGCCTTTTATCCGGTCAGAAAAGACCAGGTCGACAACGCGCCAGTTGATAAGGTGCTCGACGCGTTTCCGGTTGAGCTTCGCCATGGCGGCGACCGGGCCTTCTATCAGCCGAGCAGTGACTTCATCCAGCTGCCCATGCCAGAGGCGTTTGAGAGCCCCGAGACGTATCTGACGACCAAAGCGCATGAGCAAATTCATGCGACAGGCCATGAAAAACGCCTGGATCGGAATTTCGAATCTAAACGCTGGGGCGATGAAGGGTATGCCATTGAAGAGCTCGTTGCTGAGCTTGGATCAGTGTTGCTCTGCGCGCGCTTTGCGCTGAAGCCTGAACACCTGCATTCTCACGCTGCCTATATTGGCCATTGGGCCGAAACGATTCGGTCCCATCCGAACGCGCTTTTGAGCGCTGCGTCGCATGCCGACAAAGCGGTCACTTACATTCTGGCCTTCTCAGTGGGCAAAGGCTTGATCTCGCCGAAAATTGCGACTCAGGGGAAAGAGGTGGCAGCATGAGCGTCTCTGATCCTTTCCGATTAACGTCTGAAGACGTCCGCCGCGCTGGGCTTGAGCCGGGCGATGTCGGGGCGTGGTGCGTGCTCGTGGCGGGCTGCTATCATCTGTTTGCGAGCCAGGCGGCAGCTGAGTGGGCGCATGCCAAAATGCTGGAAGGAGAGTTGGTGCGGTAAGGCATAGCAAGCCGATGCGCTTACCTTGGCCTATTTTTGCAAAGACAGAAGTCTTCAACGTCTGTCCATGCTTTCAAACCAAGTCACAACCGGGGGCGGCATGTTAAGCCGCCCTGCGGCGGCGACCAATCGTTTAGATTCGAGTGCAAATTTCGGGGCGGTTATGCCCCGTTCGCTCATTTCCATCATCACATGGGTGAACAAAATGATCGCTTGGTCTCTTACCGCGATTGAGGGTTTGACAGGCGCATGCTTGTGCATGGTGAGCATCGACGTCGCCATTGCTTCATCGAAGCGGTCTCTCAGGTCTTCATCACTTATATGCGCCATGTATGGGCGGCGGCGATATTGAAGTCGCCACAAATCTTGGCGCGCCATCTTTTCGGGAACGTGATCCAGGGTGGTGAAGGCTACGTCTTTAGGATTGCCTTTGTAGGTTGGCGTATGTGTCCAGTTCGCCCAGCGCTCGAACAAATGATCGACAATCGTTCTTTTCCAAATGTCTGTTTCGAGTCCAGAACCCTCAACCGCGATGAGCGGAAAGACGACTTGGCCATTCTTGACCGTCGCATGTCGTTCACTTGTGAAAATTACCGTATCAATATTGGGGTATAGCGGGCGTCCATCCTTTGTCCGCTTCAATGCGCGCTGTACGATGTGCGCAATGAGCGCGGGTTCATACAGTTCATGATCTTCGTTGATGAGCAGCATCAGTCGGACAAGGTTCTTGCGCGGGAAATTGTTCTGATGCGCCCCCAATTGTTTGTTGGCCTTTTTTAGATGGTTCACGATCGCTCGGCCGATCCGGTTTACGAATTTTGCGTTCACCGCTTCTGGGTCATCCATATGACGGGTCATGGCTTGAACCGGTGCGCTTCCAAGGAATTCCGGCCAATCGGGACGCTGACGAAGTTCATCCGTCAGGTTGTCCATGCGCTCGGTCCCGTCTTCTTCAAGGGATTTGATCTCCAGTGCGATCAAGCCAGACAGACAGGCAAAGTCCGCGCGCAGAACCTCGGAGGATTGAATGGCGTCCAAGTCGACGCCGCCCATGGCCTCGCGCAGGAATAATATCCAACGCGGCGTAAGCGGCTCAATTTTTCCTCTTCGTTCAACCCTCATATTCTACGCAGCCTCTCTGACGTCGCGCTTCTGGTCATCAACCCGCCGACGAGTGCGTTTTTGCCTTCGGTGCTCAAGCTCTTTTAATATTTCACGTTTCATACGTTTCGCCAGCCAAACAGGGGTGTTTTGCTGCTTGTCGAAAACAAGCTGTCTACAGCACTGCCGAACGATTTTTCCAGATCCACAAGGGCATTTCCAATGACCTTTTGAGCGATTGCTGGCCAGGATACGGAGCCAATAATGAATCTCGTTGATCTTGGCAGGAACACCCAGGATATCTGAATATGCATCAATCAGACCCGCGCCATAATGCTGGCGCTCTCCAGTCGGTGGAAACCGTTTGTGCGTTTCGTAATAGAGCTGCCCGAGGAAAAAGTTTCGCACGGGAATTCTAAGAAAGGTGAGGAAACGATCATCAGGCCGGTGGGCAAGCCACTCTTCGGGAACATACAGACACGCAGAACGATCGGAGTTTATGTGTCGATCTGGCGAAGTTGGAATGCGCTCACCCAAAACTTCTACGATCGGCAACCCGTGTGGATAGTTGCCGGGAAAGTGGATGCGAACCGGGAAACTATCGACGGTCTGTCCCTCGCTTTTTACACCGAACATGCCCTTTAGTATTAATTTGCCATCGACCTCTGTCAGCCTCAGCAAGGGCTGAGCGCTTAAAGCGGTGGTAATGTCGTCGAGGGCGCTCGGGCGTATCTTCCACCATCGCCGGGGGCGATTATCTCGCCCAAGGTTTTGTCGGCGCATCAACGGTCTCTGCCGCTCGGGTTATGATAGCCGCACTTGCGGGACCGAGATTTTCGGCTTCGCCAAAAGCAAGCCCCCATCCGCCCGAGTCGGCCTGGTTCAACATGGTGGTCGCGACATTTCTGAGCTCTGACCACACTTGTGTGTCCAACAATCCTGACAGATCATTTCCAGCAGGGTTGGCGGGATCTTCAATCGTGATTGGGGTCGACCGGTCAGCGATGATCTGGAGCACATGGGTAAACTGTTGATCTAGAGATTCTGCGGTTTTGCCTTTCAAGAGTTCGATAAGGACGAGATCGAGCGCAAACTGTTTGATATCGAGATCGTAGCGCACACGCGCGAGCTTGCCGAGTTTCAACGTACCGATAACGCCGCTAGTCTTGATATGATCGACATGGGTTTGGAGATTGGTTTTCAGACGCGATTTCTGGCCGCTATTCTGATGCAGATAGGCGTCGCCTCGACTCTCATCCACATATCGCCCAGGAACCACATCGATGTGCAAACGGTCGCCCCGCGCGCCATCGGCTTTGGCATAGAGACGTAGCGCACTTGTCTTGGGATGAACGAAATAGTCCGGCGACAACGCCGTAGCGACATTGTTGTAAATGTCGGAAAGATTCTCGCCTAAGCGGGTTTCGTCATGATAAGCATACACGATGATGTCGAGATCATAGCTCTCTTTGATCATCGTGCCTTTCTTCTTAGATCCACCATATTGGATCGAAATACTGGCTCCGTGGAATGCCGCGCGAATAGCCGCTTCGACACCCGCTCGGTGATTCTGAAGCTCAGCCATTTCGCGGCTGTCTGGCGAAATATGCTGCGCCTCCAATAAGGCTTGTAGGTCTGACGTCCTGCTCATTTAGTCTATCTCCATCTGGAATGTGAATCCGCCTTTGGCGGTGTCATTGTCATAAAGGCGAAGTGGCGCGCGGGCTTTCGGCAGACGATCTTTGCCGATCGATACAGCAATGGGCGCTGGGACCGCCGGGAAAATGGAGATGGGTTGGTCATCGCCATGCCGGGCGGCGATCTTGGACTGCGTCTCGTGCCAAAAGGTTCGAAACGCGATGAGGTCCCGCGCGCAGTTGAGGAAGGTGGGCGTGGGATCCACATCCTTCAGGGATATCTCATAGATTGTGTGAGTTTCAGAGATTTCGGCCGGTAGCGTCCCCATATCGATCTTGCCACTCAGGGAGAGCAGAATGGCCACAGGCGCATCTTCGCCTCGATCTTCCAGATATTCCAGACAGTAGCCAATCGGATCGAATGCAGTGTCTGGCTTCCAGCGCCAATCCTCAGTGTCGCGGTGGCGCTGATATAAGTCTACCGCTACTTTATCTCCGAGCTGCGCTCCCAGAAAGGTGAGCAAGGGAATTGGGCCGATCGCGAAGAGTGAGACATGTCCCGCCGCTTCTACAGGACCGGCGGTGCCGTAAGCGGAAGAGACCGCCCGATCGATGCGTCGGCAGGCGATAGATAGCAAATCTTCTTGCTCATCCAATCCGGTCAATGCCCCAAGATCGATTGAGGTCTGCAAGCCATCAAACGCATGACGCGGAAGAATAGCCGAAAACATATCCTGCCGGGGAATTGCGATCCGGAATCCACGAATCGGCGCAGCGAACGAAATGATGTGGGAAGCAAGATCTGGTGATGCATCAAGCGCGGCGTCGACACGGCGTTCGTGTTCGTCTTTCATCGCTCTCAGATCGTGCCGAGAAAACCATTCAGGGTGATCATCGATCTCCTTGTGACAGGCCTTGCACAAGGCCATGAGGTTATCGACTTCATTTATATCAGGAGGTCTTGGACCGTCATTTCCTCTGGGACCGCCTTCAGAGAAGGCGACAATGTGCGCACGGTCAGCAAAGTTGCCAGGTTGTTTGGAGAGGTGATGTTCAAATAGACGTGCATTGCAGCCCCGGCGCTGGCAACGACCGCCGGCGCGAACGAAGAGAATGGTGCTGGTGCGGTGTGAAATGGCACGAGTTGGCGTTACGCAAGGTGGCTCAATATCTGTTGCAGCAGATTCTGGAGAACCAGAGACTGAACTCGAAATCGCCATCAGCAGTTTCCCTTACGTATGCCGCAATATGATGTGGTTTCACATACCTTCTCATACAAGACCTGGTGGTGAAAAATGTTCACTCTTTGTGCTTTTGCGTGGTAGAAGCAAGTAAGACCGAGCGATTTTGTTGGCGAAAGAAAAGAGATGGCAACGGATAATAAGGGCTCAGAAACGGTCCAGAGCCGGCAGAGAAAAACACGCAGTCGCTGATGAAAATCGCCTCTCTGAGTGATGGGGATGCCCGCCGGAGCGTGGGGGAGGGGAAAGACCCGAGCTTCACGCTGACGCGTGAGCGCTCCTGCGACCCGATGGTCGCCGCGTTCCATCTGACAGGTCACCTGGTATTCGCAATCATCGCCGTCAGGCCCGCCTTCAAGCGTTCGGAGCCGCCGCCGGTTTAAATGATGGCGGCACCATCCAACAGGAAAGGGCTTCGCCTTTTGGAAGTGGATCGGCGGGGAACAGTCCCTTCCGGCCACAACACTAGGAGAAGACACCATGTCTCAAGAATTCATCCTCTCAGGGCGCTTGGCGCGGGACCCGGATATCCGGTCCACCCTCGCAGGAACCCCTGTCGCCAATTTGCGGGTGCTGCAAACGCGGGGCTATCGCAAAGGCGAGGATTGGGTGGAGGAGGTCGAAGGCTTCGATCTCGTCACTTTCAATGAAAAGCTGATCACGCGGGTGATCCAGCCCTTTTGCTCTAAGGGCAAGCGGCTGCGCATCCGTGGCCGGCTGCAGACCCGTAGCTGGGAAGATCAGAACAAGGTCACCCGTTACAGCACTGAAGTCGTTATTGACGATCTGAGACTGCTGGAGCGGCCCGCGCCAATGACGCGCAGCTCAACCGACCAGGATGCGGCGTGAGATCGCTGCATCCCGCTTTTCAACCCAATTCAACTCAAGAGGAGATCACCCATGTCTGGTGATATTAATGTCTTCGTCGTCGACGGCTATGTCGGCGCAGATCCGCAAATCAGTATCGCTCCGGAACAGAAAGCCACACGCGCCCGGTTCCGGATCGCCACAACCCGCAAATTCCAGAAGGAAAGCGGGGAGATCGTAGAATATACCGAATGGTTCTCTGTGATCTGTTGGGGCGAGGCCTATGTCGAAAAACTCGTTCAGCCTTATGTGAAGAAGGGGTCTTTCCTTCAAATCATGGGGCGGGTGCAAAACACCCGCTGGACCGATCAGGACGGCATTGAACGGTTCGGCGTCGAAATCGTCGCCGATCGGATCGACCTGCTCGACAAGGTGGGCGCGGGTTCATCCTACGGATCCGAAGATCTGCCCGGCGATGATTCCACGTCCGGTACCGAAACCAACGAGGCCGCAAGTTCGACGTCGGACTATTACGACGAAATTCCGTTCTAGTCCCTAACACCCTAAGGCAGCCGCCCGCTTTCGCGGGCGGCTGCTCGCATGGAACTTTTGTTTGATGATTGCCGTCGTATATGCCGTCGATTTTTATGGATCGCGTTGTCATTGATGCGAATATCTTCGTGCCTGCGCGGATGAATGCTCGCGGCGCGCCGCGAGCGGTATTACGCCTTGCATTGGAGCGTCAGATTGTTCCTGTGTTTGGCAATGCGCTTTTGCGGGAATATGAAGACGTCCTCTCGCGAGACCGACTTTTTGCGTCAGCCCCGGCCACGCGAGGCGATATCGACACGCTTCTTGATGCCTTGCTCAGCGTTTCTGAATGGCGGAGCATATACTATTTGTGGCGCCCAAACCTGCCTGATGAAGGAGACAATCATTTGATCGAACTTGCCGTCGCTGCAAACGCCGAAGCCATCATAACGGCGAACACAAAGGATTTCGCCCGCGCAGACCTCGTCTTTGAAGGCCTAAATGTCGTCACCGCGGGCGGCTATCTGGAGACTAGGAGCCAATCATGAGCACAATTACATTACGTCTGCCTGACACCCAACATGAGCGTCTGAAAGACCTCGCCGCCGCCAAAGGCGTCAGTCTAAATAAATTGCTTGAAGAACTCACCGCTCGGGTGATCGCTGAAGCCGATACCGAAGTGCGCTTCAGAGCCCGCGCAGCGCGCGGAAATGCGGCTGAGCGCTTGCGCATTTTAGCGCGCTTGGACGAGCATTACAAAACTGATTAGCCGCTCAGATACCGAGGTGTCACCGGTGCTTTTGGTCTGCTCTTTGCGTGGAGTGGATATGAGTTTTTCATGGCTGAATGGGCGTCTTCATCTTTTGCGATCTCTATCATCTAGGCATTGAGCCTTTTTGCGATACTGAACCGGAGTTAAGTCGACGCGGCGGGCATGTCAGGTCTACGAATGGGCGCATGTAGACACGGAGGCGGGGCAAGTGATGGGCATTGAACAGATGGGCCCTTTGGAGGAGAAAGCCGCCCGTCTGATCAAAACAGGCGATTGGGCGGATATCTATCCAGGCCTTACGCTCCTGGACATCAAGGATGCCGCCATCTTGCTCTGCCTGCCGCAGACGGTGATCTTGCAATGGATCGGGGAAGGCAAATTGCTCGCCTTGCGCAATTCAGCCCATCAGTTTCGTATTCCCGTCGATACGCTTATGGACCGGCGCGCCGCCATCCCCGGCATGGCCCATGTGATCAATGAGATTTGCAAGGGTTATCACAATCTCGCCTGGCTGTTCCTGATCCAGCCGGTTCCGGATGAAGACGGCCTCAGGCATGTGATCGATCTCTTGAAAGAGGGCGACATGGACCGCCTCGATCAGGCTGCGCTGATCTGGCATGAGCGCCTTGAGACTGGCCCACTCAGTTAAACACGAACCGCGCGTATAACCAAACGGTAGCCCGCCCGGCTCGTGCACATGGTCTGACGGGTTCGCCCGCTTTTTGAGCTGAGGGTAGGTTGGTCTTAGCGGGGTGCCAAATTGGTGATGAGCGCTGCGGTTCATTCATAGCGTGGTTGCCTCGTGCATCTCCATCATGGGCTGGACGCCTCCCTGCGCTTCGCTCCGGGCCGTGCTCTAGGCGCTGACGCGCCCCAAGCCCCGCCTGCGCGGGTCTTGTCCCTGCGGGTAACGATCATGCCCTCGGCTTTGCCTCGGCTGGCGCGGGCGCGTGGCGCAGACCGGCAAAGCCTGTGAAGGCCACGCACAAGGATTGTGAGTGACACTGACAAGCCGCAGACGCGGCTTTTTTCAACTGAATCCGACGGGCTGCTTCCGCGCTGTTAACCGGGCTGGGCCATGCGGCCCAAGTCCCGGGCGCGGGCCCATCGGATGGTCTCTCTCTCAACTGTGGTGGTAGTCTACCAAGGTGCAGCAGCGCCGCCTCAAGGACTGCGGGGCCCCACCATTTTTGTGATCCTCCGATCAGCCTGATCAGCGCGGACTTAGGATACGCGCCTGCAGGAGATAACAGGGCCTGGCGGCGCGATCGGCGGAGGCTCCCAAAAATCGTTTCCCCCACAGCGAAGCGCGCCTTTGGCGCGTCCTTGACCCGGCTGTCTGCGCACTTGGGTGAGGGGTGTCCACTGTTTTCGAAATCCGAAGACGGGGTGTTTTCCAACTAAAAGGAGATGTCCAATGGAAACGCAAAATGATGTCCTGGTCGGCGTGCTGGCAGCGATGCAAAACCCGCCAGGCATAGAAGACTTCGCCGGGGCGATCCCGCCCGATGAGGCGCTGATCCATATTGTCAGCGCCGCCTATGGCGAACTTGCAGATGCGCTCGAAGACGGCCCGCTGGCTGGGTCGCTGGAGCGGATTTTGAAAGGCTGGACAGACGTGCTTCACCGCACGATTGAAGGTCTGGAAAAGCAGGCCGATCGGGCCGAGCTTGACATGAAAGAGGCGGCCGCGGCGCAGGACTATTCAGAAGTCATGAGCGTCGAACTGGAACGCAAAACAGACCGACTTCGCGCGCTGCAAAACGCGGTGGAGGCGGTGTCGGTGATGCGCGATGCGGGGGCCTCAACCTACGAGGCGAGATGCGCCACATTATGGCGTCCCATGCACGGGTCCAGGCCGTCCTCAAAGATCATCACATCGGCCATGATTGACGCCCGGGATTTCTCCCGGTCTCGGAAGATCTTGGCCGCCGAAGGCCGGGTCATTGAGGGCGCGAAAATCGCCCTGTTCGGGGACCGAAATGACAGTGACTATACCAAGGTTGCTACCGTGCTCGACAAGGTCAAAAACAAGCATGGGCGTATGGCGCTTTTGCTGACCGGTCAGAAGACCGGCGCGGATGCCTGCGCCATGTCCTGGGCTAAGGCAAACGGCGTGGATGTGGTGATCTATAAACTCGAAGGTCATGCCTCTGACCGCTACTTCCGGCGCAACGAGCGCATGCTGTCTGAAGCCCCCAAAGGGGTCTTGGTCTTCAGTGAAAAATCGGCCTTCACACGGCATGCCGTAGAGACCGCACGCAAGATGGGATTGCCCGTCAAACGATGCGGATTGGCGAGCTGAAATCACCCTCGCAGACTAGGCGCGGCGTGGCCCGATCAGGGCTGCGCCGCGCTTTTCTTTTTCGGTCGCTCGCCGGGTGCGCCCTGACTATAGAGTTGACAAATCCGGCCCCGTCGGCATCTTAAGGGGGCTGACGTCGCGGGCTTTCCATCCGGTTCTCACCTTTGAGGAGAACTGTAGATGACCCAGACAATTACCTTTCCAATATCTTTGAAACGCTTTGAAAAACCCTCGACTCAGTGCGTTGTTTTGCAGCGCCGAGTGGGTTGCCGCCGTCGCGGTGTCTGGAGGAATGCACAAGACACAGTGCCCTTTCGGGCCTGTTTTTGTTGCGAAATCAAAACATTAGACGTTTTGGGCAGTGTCGACGGTCTGTCGACGACTTTGCATAGCAATAAAAAACTTAATAAAAACAGTGGGCGGTCTATGTAATGGCGGTCCAGGAAATCCCGGCGGGGAACGCCAATCGCATCATGTTTCGCGCCTCGGCGAAGACCTATTCGGTGCTGGCGCGCTATGCCGCCCAGCAAGGTCTGTCACCGTCTGTGGTGGCTCGCCGGATCCTCGACGAGGCGATCCATAAGGGTTCGGTCGAGGAGACTTTAGATCTCGTCGTCGATCGGCTGCTCATCTTGGATGAACTCGTTCGTATGATGCTCTCCGACGTCGAAGCGGAGCGGATCGGCGAGGCCGAGCACTTTGCCAGGTTGCGCGCGATTGAGCACAAGGCGAGGCGTTGATCCGATGAGTAACCGTCACTCCCCGAGACATGACACGACCAACAATTGGATGCGCACGCCGATGGACCGGTTTGTGCGCGGCGGCCAGACCATCAATCTACAAGTCCGCGAGACCATCCATCTGGTCAAGATCATGCTCTTGGTCTCGCTTGGGCTTGGCTTTGTGGTGTTCACCGCCTGGGTGCTCTGGACGACAGATGGCGTCGACCGGAATAGCTTTCTGAGCTTCACCCATATCAAAATCCTGGAAGCCATGAATGCCAATCCGGACCAGATTTTCTCCTGTCCCAAACCCGATGGCAGCCGCATCAATATCGAACTGAAATGGTGCCTCGCCGACCCGTCTGTCAGCGCCGGCTGGCGACGGGTGGCGAGCGCCGCCACGGACGCGTTCTGGGTGTCGCTCGGCCTTGCCGTGACGGCGATGATTTTCCTTTTCATCTGGTTCAAAAAGTTTGGCCAAGATTTGATCAAGGAACGTCGCACACGCGGCGCGGAAGTGGTCAGCGCCAAGGACTTGGATCACCTGGTCTCGCGATCGAATGCCAAACTCGCCACCAAGCCGTTTTTTGCAGGCAACAAACCCTATCGTCTCGCCGGGGTAGCAATGCCGCTCGGGGCACATCACCGCCATGTCATGGTCGCTGGCACGACGGGCACCGGAAAGAGCCAATTCCTTTTCGACTTAATGGCGCAGATCCGGGCGAATAGTGACCGCGCCATCATCTTTGACAAGACCGGCGCCTTCATTGAACGCTTCTACAATGAGCGCTCTGACGACCGGATTCTAAACCCGCTGGATGCCCGCTGCGCGCCCTGGTCCATGATTGCCGAAGCAGAGGTTGATACCGATTTCGACACGATGGCCCATGCCATTATTCCCGACGACAAATCGCAAGACCGGTTCTGGCCAGAAAGCGCCCGCTCAGTCCTCGCCACCGCGCTCGCTAAGTTCAAGGCGAAAGGCGTGACGGAGACGCGCACAGTGATCGACTTTTTGCTCAAGGCCAATCAACGCCAGCTCAACGCCTTCTTCGCCGGCACACTCGCGGCGCGCTCGATCTCAGGCGATCTTGGCAAGACCAGCGGCAACATTATGGCCGTACTCGCGCCCAGCATCCGGCCCCTGACGCTTTTGCCGGTGGCCAACAAAAACCCCTTCTCAATCCGCGAATGGATTGGCGATGATCATGCCGAGAATTGTCTCTTCCTCTCGGCCCGGTCCGATCAGATGAAAGCCATGCGCGGTCTGATCACGCTCTGGTTTGATACCGCGATCAAATCACTGCTCAGCCAGGAACGAAAACCCGGCCGGACGATCTGGTTCATTTTGGACGAGTTCGCCGCGTTGCACGCGATCCCTTCGCTGGTCGAGGGCCTTCAGGAAGCGCGTCAATATGGCGGCGCCTTCGTGCTTGGTGTGCAGGACCCGGCTCTGGTGCGGGATCGTTATGGCGCCGACCTCACTCAAGCGATTACCGGGCTCTGCCGAACCAAAGTGATCTATGGCACCGGCAATTATCACAATGCCCGCGACTGTGCAGATTGGATTGGTCAGGCCGAAACCCTGCGCGCCGAACAATCGATGACCTATGGCCCCAATGATGTCCGTGACGCCATCGGCGTGCATTCTCGGACCGAGCTCACCCATATCGTGCTGCCAGAACAAATCTTTAAGCTCCCCGACCTGCACGGCTTCCTGTCCTATCCGGAAGCCTTTCCAGTGGCCTCGATCACGATCGCGCCCTTTCAGGGCGACCCCTGCGCACCGGGTTTCCTCTTGCGCAAAACCCCGCCGTCGCCGGTCACGCCGCCAGGTGGTGTGGATGTGGCATCGGATGGCACTTTGGTGCTCCCTTCGCTGCCAGAAGACCCGGGCCCCGAGCATGGCAGCGAGGTCGGTCCGGCTCCGTTAGATGAGGGACCATCCGGGCCGCAACCCTCAGAGTCGGACGCCCAGGCACCACTCGATCCTGCTGCCGCCGCATTGCTTTCCCATGACGCCGCCCATCAACGCCGTCTACATCGCCTGAGACGGGCGGGAAGCGCTTCAGGCCCTGAAGCGTGCCTGTCTCAACAGGGCGCGCGCGGGACCCCTGAGGACGCCTCTGAGGAGCAACACGAGGGCGACGCAGCTGCGAGCGGCGGCATGGCGCAAGAAGCTGGTGAAACGCTGACCCTGTCGGATGATCCGCAAATCCTTCAATCCATTCTGGAAGAGGATGAAGCGGCTGAAGAGAAGCGACGCCAAGCCCATGAAGCAAGGTTGGAGCGTGAACGCGAGCTGATGGCGGCGCGTCATATGCGAGACAGTGTGGGGCGCGATCAGATCGACATCGCGCTTGAGCCTGATGAGCCGGATCTCTGAGAAGGCTATCGGCATGTTCAATATCGTTCAGGTCAAAGGAGATGATGCCGGGGGCTATTATGGCACCCAGGCCAATTACTATCTCGGCGGCGAAGCGCCTTCAAATTGGGTCGGGCAAGGCGCGGCGGCGATCGGTTTGAAAGGGCCGGTCGATCCGGCAGCGTTCACACAGTTGATGAATGGCGAGGTGCCAAAGCCGGGCAGCGATCCTGTCCGTGTGCTATCCGGCGTGCGCAAAGGCTGGGACATGACCATTTCAGCGCCAAAATGGGCGTCAGTTCTGATCACGCTCGGTGAGGACAAACGTCTTGCCGCCCATTGGCAGACCGCCGCAAAGCGCGCCTTTGATTATGTCGAACGGTTCGCCACCTATCGAGAGACCGTGAAAGGCGTCACGCGCGATGTGGTCGGCGCGAGACTAATTGGAGGAGCGTTCCTGCATGATGCCAATCGCAACAATGAGCCGTCCATCCATGTCCATATGGTGGCGTCCGCCATCGGGGTGACCAAGCGGGGCAAGCTGCGCGCGGTCGATCTCCAGCACGCCTACAAGCACGCCAAACTGATTGGCCAATATGTGCATGCCAATTTTGCGCATACGGCGCGGCGCGACGGGTATCAGGTTGGACTTGATGATAAAGGCATGGCCGTGTTGGAGAACGCGCCCGAGGGCCTAGGCGCGGTCAGCGAGGCCCTGTCGACCCGCCGCGACGAAGTTCGCTCGGAAATCGATCGGCTCGGCGTTGCGACGCGCCAGGGGGAGGTCGCTGTGGTGCGGGCGACACGCGAGGCCAAATCGCCCGATACAGCTGATCTTCTCACCCATGCCAAAGCCGTTGCCGAGGCCAAAGGATTTGGGCCGGATCAAATCCGTGCTCTGGTGCCAGATACGCATCTCTCTTTGAAAGACGCCATGGCCGCCCGCGTCGATGGCGCCTTGCTGGGTTTTGTCGCCAAGACGCTCGCGGAGCAGTCGGGCAAAACGCCCGGAGAGCCGTCATCAACGCCACCGGGCGACGCGCCGGGCTTTGCGAAGCGCTTGGTGCGGCTCGCAGGCGCCGCGATCACCGAGATCTGGGCGCAGCTGAGCGATCAGTCGCGCAGCACCGACAAATACGCCCGGACCGGCTATCCGGCGCCTCAGCTCTCAGATAGCAGACCGCGCCCCGATGTTTTTCGGCCCCCCGAAGACTATCCTGCCACACGCCTCGCGGCGCGCCATGAACTCGCTTATCAAATCCGTAGGGTTTCTGAACGCCAGGCCGCTTTCACTTTGCACGATGTGGTCTTGCCGACTTTGATCTCGGGCCTGAATGAAGACTTGCCCGGCGTGACTGAGACGCAAGTTCTAGGTGCGGCGCGAGACTTTGTTTCCGAAGGCCTGCTTGTCGTCGGGCGGGATCGTAAATCCCTCTACACCGCAACCGGTCTCGAGCTGGAACGCGAGCAAAGGATTCACGAACATACTGAAAGGGGCAAAGGCCAGTCGGTTCCGGTGCTTGCGCCAGACCCCGCTCAACGGGCCATCCATGCCTATGAGGCGGATGCCCACAAGCTGACAGATGGGCAGCGCCAGCTGGTCACCGCGATCTTGTCCTCCAAAGATCGGTTCGTCTCGGTCCAAGGCGTTGCTGGCACGGGCAAGACAACCGCGCTGCGGGCGGCGCAAAGCATCCTGAAAAGTAATACAAAGGCGACTGGCCATGTGCGCCTCTACGGCGTCGCCAATACCAAATCCGCCCGTGACGAAGTCCGCGCGCAGGGGATTGAAGCGCGCACCACAGCCTCCTTCCTGTCGCGCTTCACCCGCTACTTTCATACCGGCGTGCTTCCGACAGGCGAAGACAAGGCCGATTGGGAAAACACGGTCTTGCTGTTTGATGAAGCGTCCTTTGCCGGGAACGCCGACATGGAAGCCGCCATGGCGATCGCTGATAAGTTAGGCGTGCGCGGCTTTGTGGCCCAAGGCGACCGCGATCAATTACCCGCCATTCCCGCAGGCAATGTGCCCGATCTTATTTCTAAGCTGAGCCATGGCTTTACCGTCACCCTGTCCGACATTGTTCGCCAGACAAATCCAGATCTTCGCGAGGCGATTGAACAGTTGGTTGGGGCGAAGCCCGTTTCGGGCGCGCCGAATACCTATAAGCCAATCGGCGGACCGCGTGATGTGACGACACGGCTTTCCAAAGCGGTCGCAGCTTGGACAAAAGCCGATGCGATTACAGATCTCGGACTTGAGCGGGCAAGGGATAAAGACAGCCGCGCGGAGCAGCTTCAAGCCATCGCGGCCAGCGTTGCCGGGAAATGGCAGGCGCTGTCGCCACAAGAGCGCGCCGAAACCCTCGTCGTGTTTCCAACCCATGAATTGCGGGCGCTCTTTCATGATGAAGTTCGCCAAACGCTCAAGCAAGAAGGCGAAATCATTGGCGAGGACAAAGACCGGCAGGTCTTAAGGCCCAAACCCATGGGGCAGGCTGAAAAAGACCGCGCCGGAAACTATTCCAGCGGGGATGTGCTTGTCTTTTCCCAAATGGTGAGACGTATCGGGGCGCGGCCTGGCGCCCGCTTCAGCGTGGACCAGGTCGACCGGGACGCGAACCAGCTGGCTTTGCGCGATACGAAGGGCGAGCCTCATACGCTGTCCCTGTCGGATGGCCGTTCAAAGCTGCCTCGATTTGAAGTCTTTCGTGAAACCAGCGCCGCGTTCGCAATCGGTGACCGTATCCGAATTCTTCCCGGCGATCCCCGCAATCTCGCTGACGGGCTGACCGATTTGACGATCACTGGCGAAGACGGGCGCGGCCTGGAAGTCACCGGGCGGGTGTCCGAGCCGGGCGAGGACACCGCTGGAGAGACCCGGACGCTGCGTCTGCAAGCCGGGTCCACCACCGCCATGATGATCGATCATGATTATTCGCGCACCGTCTATGCCGCTCAGGGCCTCAGCGCGCTCCGCGTTTTGGCGGGCTTTCATAGCCAGTCCATCATGACCTCTTTCGCCAATCTCTACGTCATTGGATCGCGCGCCAAAGAAGCGCTCAGTATCATCACGGACAGCCTTGAGCGCGCGATGGACGCCGTGGCGCACAATCCCGGCATCCAGATGAGCGCCCATACGGCTATGGATCATCTCGAAGTCGAACACTTTATCGACCGGGCCCGGACCGAAATGGACGCGGCGCGCCAACACGCCAACCCCGATTTCGACGAATCACCGGCAGAGCCGGACATGGGCGCTCGTGTCCGCGAAGATAGAGCGGAGGGCACACCCGGCGGCGGCGCGTCTGAGACGCCCATGTCGGAGGAGCGGCCCGCCGATCTCGACCGCGATCACGAACTCGAACTTGAAGACGAAGTCACCCCGGACCTGCAGCCTGATCGGGAGGTGGGAGATTGAAAGTGCTTTTGATCACTCTCGCTCTCTGGATGAGCGCCGCTCAGGCATTCGCTGAACCGATCAGGCCGTGGTGGGTGGAGGGGGCGTTCGCCTCTGCTGACCTTGCGCCATTGTCCCGGCCCAGCGCGCAGCCAGCAGCATTGCCAGAACGATTGCCATCGGTGCTCACGCTTATTCAGCGCGCTGCTGACTTGCATGGCGTTGATGCTGATCTATTGCGCGCGCTCGTCGCTCAGGAAAGCGCCTATGATCCAGGCGCGGTTTCAGAAGACGGCGCGATCGGGCTTGGTCAGCTGATGCCCGTCGTCGCCAATTGGTGCGGGGTCACAAATCGCTTCCACCGCGTCCAGAACATTGACTGCGCCGCCAGGCACTTACGTGTTCTGCTGAGCAAATATCGCGGCGATGAACGCCTCGCGCTCGCCGCCTATAATGCCGGCGAGCCTGCGGTCGATCGATGCCGCTGCGTGCCGAGCTATCCTGAAACACAGGACTATGTCGCGCGCGTGCTCGTCCTTCGCAGCGCTTCGAGCGGGGACGCCTCATGACCCGTTCCCCACGCCTGTCTTCGCCATGCCTTCCCGCAACGCTCACGCAAAGGAGCCCCTTATGACCGACACCTCGCATCCGCCAGATCGCCCTTTGGCCGCGATCGCTGCCATGACGGCCTATGTGGCGCGCTGGCCGTTTCGCCATGTTCACGGATCAGATTGGCTGCGTGAGAGATTCTCAGTCTCGCTCACTGAAGTGAGTTCAAGAACCATTGCCCGAACATATGGGCTCTATTTCATGGACAGTGAAAGCCCGCCCAAAGTCGAGGATTTACGGCTCGTCACGCTCATGCAGACCCTAATTCTCGCGACCCTGATGGCTCTGATCTGGCTGAGCTGGACGATGACCGATGATTATGTCCTGCCGGCTCTGATGGCGTTCAGCGTTTTTCATCTTGTCCCATCGCGTCAGGATTTCCTCACTGAAGGGAGGTTGGCTGACCGTGTTCCATCCTGGTTGACCCCAATCACTGGCGCTTTGTCTTTCGTCGTGTCTCTTCCAGGCATGCTGATCGCGCTCCCCGCAGCCATTGTCTGGGGCGTGATCGGAACCCTAAAGCTGAAAGCGGCGAAAGGGGGGATAAGCTGATGCCGACCGGATTTCTCGCAAGCGCTTTGGTGCCGGCCTTCTGTGAGGAAGCCATCCGGTCGAGCTATCTCTTCTATTTGGGGGATCGCGGACGGCGGCGACGGGTTGTTCTATCCTTGGCCGCGGTGTTCGTCATTGGAGAGCTCTTGTATGATCTCTCACTCTTTCCTGCGGCACGGGCTGAAGTCGGCGATCAATTGGCGATCATACTATTGCTTGTCGCCTTGACCAGTGGAGCCGCGCTCCATATCGCGCTGACCTTTTGGACGGCGGCCCGGCAGCGACGCGGCGCGGGCGTCTGGCTCGTCTTTGCGATCGCCCTCATCGCTCATGGCCTCTTCAATCTAGCAGGGATTGGCCTAGTCGGAATGCTAGCATGAATATCCGCTGCATCCTCATCCTTTCGCTTATTATGAGTGCAAGCGCCGGCGCGCTCGGACTGTTATATGGCATAGGCGCGGGCGGCGGGGCAGTGCTTATGGGCTATGCGATCTGTCTTGGGATCGCAGCATTGGCTTTACGATACGTATCCGGAAATCCAGAGCTCGCCAGCGACCCGCATGCTCATGGTTCGGATGAATTCGTCTCCTCTGGGCACCAAGCATGCACCAGCGAAAGAGGACAGATTGTTTTACCCAAAGCGGTAGAGGCCAAGACAATGGCGTGCGCGGTTCAAGAGCCTGAGGTGCGCAGCACGTCCACACGCGCAGAGATGAGCGCCGTTCAACAGGTGCTGGACCTGGACGGCATGGCAGAGCTGCGCACACAGGAAACGGTCAATGGCGTCTGGATCATTACCGAAGCCAGCGACATGGCGTTAGGAGCCATTGAAGCGGCCTGTTTGAAAACACTAGATCCAAGCAACAATGATGAGACCCGGGTCCGGCGTTGGTTTGAAATAATCGCAAGTTTGCGCGCTGTGGATCGCCGGGCTTTCCCGAAAGCCGAACTGCGCCGCAGTCATGTTGCTGAGCAGCAGGGCGTCAGCAAAGAACAAGTTCGCCAAATCGATCAGGGTCGATATGCGCCGCTCAACAAACTATTGGAAGCGATCGAGCCAGCGATCTTATGAATGTTGCCAGTACCCTGTGTTTATAGACCATTACCCCCGAATTACCTCCGTTTTAGCGCGACACATCCTTGTCCATGGCGTCACACTGAGCCCGTCCAAACAAGGAGAATGAGTGATGACTGGGCAAGTAAAGTTACTGACCGCGAAAGAAGTTCTGGTGATGACCGGATATAAAAGCCGCACCACTTTGTGGCGAAGGGTCAAATCCGGTGAATTCCCGGCGCCCATCGCGCTCAGTGCGAATGCGACGCGCTGGAAGAGCGAAGAGGTCGAGGCTTGGGTCGAGGCGCTGCCCGCCATTGGTTATGGGCGGCCGGTTGGTGAACCAAGCACTTGAGGCCGTGTTTACCGCGAAGGTTTTCGTCTCTTCCGTCATGGGGGCGTTTCGTAGGGGGTAAGATATCTGCGCGGCGCGCTCCAATAAGATGTCATATTCTGATACAGTTTTTAGTATGATTGCATGGACGCTTTCATTTATTGCGTTTAGTTAATGCGCGGTGATGGCGAAATTCCATTGCAGAACACGACCTATTGGTGTGCCTCATGTCCGAAGAACGGCCAGAAATCAGACGGGCGAAAACCCATGCTAAAGAACGCCGACAGCATCTGCGTCAAAAGGGCCTGCGCCCAATCGAAGTTTGGCTGACTGAGGACCAGATCGCCGCCATCGACTATTTCGTGCAAGCTCAGGACAGCGCCAACCGGGTTGATGGGCTCGCTGATTGGGCGACCAGTATGCAGAAACATGTTCTCGCCGATCCCATGGTGACCGAGCTGACCAAGCGATATCAACTGCCGACTGTTTATCATGGCGTCGTGGTCGCACTCCAGTTTTTGAGGCATATCGCCGAAACCTACGACCTCACCGTTGAGGATGCGGCTGGACTTGAATGTTTCCAAATGCGCGCAGATGGTCGTGTGCGCGTTGCCGACCAGAACGCGGACGACGAAGACGAGCCGAGATTCAAGGTGAAATAGGTCTGCCACTTAGGATTTGGCGCGCACGTTGCTTGCCGATCAAAAGATGAAACTTTATTTTTCCTTCCGCGCGGCCCATGGGTCATGCGTCTGATCGATCGCGATATCGGATCGCTCGTTTCTGGCGATCTTGAGATCTCCGCAGAGACGGCGAACGCCCTTCGGTCTGCCTATGCCGGAATAGCAAGCGACGAGGAGATGACGCGCGCCATTGAAGCAGTCCGCAGCGCGCGAGAGAGCCATCAGTGGTTTGCGTGCGATTGCCGCGCAGATGAAAACATCTATCCGCTTATTGCACCCGCCTACCTAACATCGGCCAAGACTTATTACTTACGCCGACTGGTCGGGCCGAAACGACCGCTCCACGCCGTGAGCTGCCCGTTTTTCAGGGAACGCCCCGAACCGGGATTAGGTCGCGTCCGAGGGGCACCGTCATCAGCCAGGCCACCGGATGGGTTCTTTTCGGTCATAGATCACGAGGCTGCCAGGAAGGTTGCAGGTGGCAGAGATCAACTAAGGTCGATCACTTCAGTACGCCAATACACACCGCCGCCGCTTGCGCGCCAGCTTTGGCGTCTCATGAGATTGGCCCGTCTTAATCACCTGCCGCCGGTACAATCATCTGCGCCGCCGTCCATCTCCGCGGAATTCTCGCGATTGCGCGCGGCCGCTGAGAACGTCCTGGTTTCGAAAGGTGTTCCTCTTGCCCGGGTTCTGGGGACGCATCCGGAAGCGTATACCAGCAATCGGTTGTTCGCGCAGATCCGCCAGGTCCAAAGAGCGTCAAGCAACGAGGCACCACTGCAAGGGTTTCTGGCGCTGTTTGCCCGGTCTGCCTCACAGGAAACGATACATGGCGCGGAAGGGGCGGATATTCAGCTTGAAGGCGGGGTCGTAACCGCGCCGGGCATTGGCTTGGTGGATGATGGCCCCTTCCTGATCCTAGCGGTGATTGGGGATCGTGCCGGGCAGGGCGGTCTAGCCGCGCTGCGGGCGTATGCGCAGCCGATTTATAGTGCGACCCAATTCATGCCGGTAATGACGACGCTCGGCAGATCGCTTGTGAAATCCTTGAATTCCATACGATGGTCGCTGGCGAAGCGAAGGTCTGATTTGCGCATTTCGTTGGAGATGCCGCTATTTGCTCTAGAAACATCAGGCGGTCCTGTCCGCCCCGACATCATGATAGAGGTTTCTTCCACAATAACCGGAGAAGTGCGAACGACGTCCCTGTTTGTAGAGGCGCAATACGAGGATGCTTCTATCGCAGCGCATTTGCGTGATAGTGTTGGACCGGTTTTCTCCGTCCTTCCCGCTGATTTGGAGAACGAAGACGCGTTCAAGCGTCGCCTGACGAGCGCGCTTCTTTTTTGAACAGCCGCGCAAAGGCTGACACCTAGTATGATGCAGTTTGTTCCTTCGCAGCGTCCGGCGTTTAAAATCGTTGGTGGGTTTTATGGTGGGTGAGTGCGCTCAATCACCGTAAAAATACAACAATAACAAGAGCTTATAAGGGTGTAGTGGCTCCGCGAGTAGGACTCGAACCTACGACCGGGCGATTAACAGTCGCCTGCTCTACCAACTGAGCTATCGCGGAACAGCCGGAGACGGGTGAATAGCAGACCCGAATACCCGTTCAAGCCCCCACATGCTGCGAAGTCATAAAAACTTGCAGATTCCGCAAAAAAAAGGCGGGAGACAAGCTCCCGCCGAGGCGTTGGGTGATGGTGGGTGTCTCCATGAGAAGACAGGTACACAATCCCTCAAATTGGTTAACGGGCTGTAAACGGTTTGCAAATGTGTGAGGGAAAATTTGCCGGATCGCGTTTACGACTCCGAAATCATGGGCGTCGGGGTGCTGGCGCACCTGTGGGGGCGCGCTGGTCAGGCGTGTGGCGGATAGGAGTGGTCATTTGAAAGTCTGGAGGCTCCGGCCGGAATCGAACCGGCGTACACGGATTTGCAATCCGCTGCGTAACCACTCCGCCACAGAGCCGTCCCAGAAGGCGCGTCACTTAGCAACGAACTTCGTAGCTTGCAATCTGTCCTTTTCATGCGGCGTGCGTTTATCGCGCATTGCGCCCCCGAAAACCCATGTTAAAGGGCAGGGAAAGCGCGCTATAACAAAGCCCGAGAGGGAATCGAGATGAACTACGACAAAGCCCGTGAGATCATGGTCGACACGCA
>NZ_CAXBGE010000018.1:0-38010 GCF_963975345.1 uncultured Maricaulis sp.
TTTACGGCGTGGACTACCAGGGTATCTAATCCTGTTTGCTCCCCACGCTTTCGCTCCTCAGCGTCAGTATCAGTCCAGTGAGCCGCCTTCGCCTCTGGTGTTCCTCCGAATATCTACGAATTTCACCTCTACACTCGGAATTCCGCTCACCTCTCCTGAACTCAAGACTGACAGTTTCAAAGGCAATTCCAAGGTTGAGCCCTGGGCTTTCACCTCTGACTTATCAATCCGCCTACGAGCGCTTTACGCCCAGTAATTCCGAACAACGCTAGCCCCCTCCGTATTACCGCGGCTGCTGGCACGGAGTTAGCCGGGGCTTCTTCTGCAGGTACCGTCATTATCTTCCCTGCTGAAAGAATTTTACAACCCTAAGGCCTTCATCATTCACGCGGCATGGCTGGATCAGGCTTTCGCCCATTGTCCAATATTCCTCACTGCTGCATGTGTTAAGCCTGCCGCCAGCGTTCGTTCTGAGCCAGAATCAAACTCTCAGGTTGAGTTTCGATCCCGACATCGCATGGCATTTTCAAATTTAACGGGATTGTGGTTCCATTCAGGCCAACCCGAAGGCTGACCAAAACGAAACTTAAATCGTCGTAGAAAAACGCTTCAGCGTTATCGGTCTCTATGGTGGTCTGACCCACCGCAGAGCGCCGCCGCCTGCGTTTCTCTTTCCAATCAACAATGTCAAAGAGCAGAACCGTCAACAACTTCCGTCGTTTGGGTCCGCGCCAGGCCGATCATTTAAAACGATCTTTCCGGCTAAGGAGGGCGGGGTTTAAGCCGCCCGGCATTTCCTGTCAACCGCTTATTCCGCTGCGTCTGCAGTGCGATGGAGCCGACCGTTTTTCTCGCGAAAACTCTCGTCAGCGTGATCCAGGTTCACACCGTATAAGCACCGAAAAGCGGAAGCTTTCCCCTCTCCGTTCCGGCCCGATCTGCTGGGCTGTCCCGGTGAGGAGGGCGGGGTTTAAGCCGCCCGGTTTTTGAAGTCAACCGCGTATCTCAGGACCGCTGCAGTTCGTGGCAACCGGATGATTTTCTTTCGAAAACTTCACCGGTCAGATCCAGGATCGAACCATTTTGGCACCGAAAGGCGGAGGCCTTCCCCTCTCTGTTTTGGCCCGGTCTTCTGGGTCATCCCGTTGAGGAGGGCGGGGTTTAGGCCGCCCGGTTTTTGAAGTCAATCGGCTATCCTCAGGAAGTGCAGAAGCTGTTTCAGCGGCCAAAACCGGCGAAAAACTTCCCGACCGTCACACCGGGGGCGCAACGAGTCACCTAAGAAAAAACGACAAGACCTCGCATAATAAACAAACGACGCTGGGGCGCAAGTGGTAAACCGCTGCGCCGGCGCCGTTGGTGAAGCGGGTTCTACAGGATGACCGTGGGGGCGCAACCCCCTGCCCGCACTTTAAGTCAGTTTTGTTTCAGCGATATCGGCATTGGCCTTACCTGCTTGGTCAAAGCAGTGCTGCAACGGCTGCATCAATACCGGATATAGTCGCGCAGGGCCTCGGTTTCCGCCTCGACCGTGGCAATTTTCGACTTTACGAGATCGCCAATCGAAACGATTCCCACCAATTGCCCCTGGTCGAGCACCGGCAAATGCCGCACCCGGCGATCAGTCATCCGCATCATGACGGTATCAATCAAATCGTCAGGCGACGCTGTCAGGAAGGCCGAGACGATGGCGCTGGCGACCGGCCGTGTCAGGGCGACGGCGCCATTGAGCGCGATCTCGCGGATAATATCGCGCTCGGACAAGACGCCGATCGGCCTGTCATGGCTGTCGCGCACCAGCAACGCGCCGATTCCGTGCGAATCCATCAAGTTCGCCGCGTCCTGCAGGGTGCCAGCTTCATCAATCGTCATGACGTCGCGGCCCTTGCCGCGCAGAATGAAGTCCATATTCATCGCAAACCTCCTCGCGGGCCTGGTTGTTTAATACCACGGAACACGCGCAAACGCATCGAATTCCTGCCTGGCCCGGGGCTGGAGGCGATGTGAATCAAACAAACATGGACAAGCCTGTAGCGCGCGGGCAGGGTTTTTCGTCATCAATCAGGGGAGCAAGACGATGGGATATCGCGCCAGACTGGCTCGCGACCTGGAGCGCTGGATTGCCGCCGGCTGGGTCGAGGCCAGCCACCGGCCGGCGATTCTCGGCGATGTCGCCGCCCAGCCCGGTCGCTGGAACGCTGCCGGTGCGCTCGCTATCTTGGGCGCCACCCTGCTGGCGATGTCGGCCTTGAGCTTTGTCGCCGCCAATTGGGACGCGATGCCGCGCCTGCTCCGCTTCGCCACCATTATTCTGGCCCTGTGGGCCTCCCTGCTCGGTGCCGGCCGCGCCTTTGACCGCAAGGCGCCCGTCATTGGCCACGCCCTGGCCTTGCTGGGGGCGGCCCTGTTCGGTGCCGCCATCATGCTGACGGCGCAGACCTTCAACCTGACCTCGTTTCGCAATACCGCCGTGCTGATCTGGGCCGTCGCCGCCGGCGGGATCGCCCTGACGCTGCCGTCGCGTCCGGTCTTGATTCTGGCGACCGGGCTCGGTGCGCTCTGGGCCGGGCTGGAGGCCCTCAATCCCTACGCACCCGGCGCGGCGGTGTGGGCCTATCTGCCGGTCTGGGGCGTCACCGCTGTGCTCGCCCACCGGATCGGCTCACGCGTCGCGCTCAACCTGCTGGCACCGGCCCTCTTCCTCTGGATCGCCCACCTGTTGTGGACGCAAGCCGCGGCCGACCGGATCGGCGAGCTGGAAGCTTTCAGTGCGGCGATCCTGATCGCGGCGAAAATCGGTCTGATCGCTGCCTGGGGCCGTGATCGCGGCATTGACGGCGGCGGCATTCTTGCGGGGTGGGGCGTAGCGCTGGCAGTGCTCGGCGCGCATCTGTTGCAATGGCCGCTGGACGAAACCACGCTGAACGATGCCGGTAGCGGCTCAGGCCTTTACGTTGCCATCGCGGTGGTCAGTCTGCTGGTGATCGCCGCCATCGCCTGGCGCCGTGTCGCCGATGGCACAGCAAGCCGCAATGCCGCCCTCACATATCTCGCCGCCGGATTGGTGGCCGCCAGCATTCCTTGGCTGGTTGAAGCCGCCACACCGGGCGGGCTGATCGCGGTGCGAATCCTGGTCGGCGCTGTCTTCTATGCCTTGTGCGTTGCGATGATCGTACAGGGGACGCGGCCCGGGCAGAGCTTGGTCGGCGGGATCGGGATTTCCGGCTTCGTGCTGCAGACCCTCTATGTGTATGCCGAAACGTTCAGCGGCCTGCTCGACACGGCGCTGTTCTTCCTGGTTGGCGGCGCGATCCTGTTCCTGCTCAGCCTGGGCATGCTGCGCCTGCGGCGGATGCGGGCCGCGGCCCTGCCCGCTGTCGATTCGGAGGACGCATCATGAGCGTCACGATTCGCCTCGCCCTGATCGCCGCCGCGATGACGGCCTTTCTCGGCTTTCTCGTTATCAGCCACGCCGCCGCACGCGGCAGCGGCACCGAAGTCGTGCTCGATGTGCGTGGCTATGATCCGCGCGACATCTTCCTGGGCCATTTCTCCCTGATCACGACTGATTTACAGCAGCTCGACGCCGCCGAACTGGACGGCGAGGATGATTTCGAGACCGGTGATCCGCTCTATGTCGTTCTGGCGCCCGGCAGCGATGGCCTCTGGCAGCCGGTCTCCCTGCACAGCCAGCGGCCCGATGCCGGCCCCTTCATCCATGGCGTCGTGCGCTCAAGCTATCGGGACGATTCGGCAATGACCGATCCCGTGACCGGCGAGGTGATCCCGACAGGATCCGCCCGCCAGATCTCGATCCGGGCGAGCTTCAATATCGAGCGCTATTATGCCTCACGCGAATTGGCGCAGCAGCTCGACGAGAGCCTGCGCACGCTCAATCCCGATGGCGACAATGGTGTGCGGTTGATCCTGTCCCTGCCGCCCAATGGCGACGCGATCATCAAGGGTTTCGAGATCGACGGCGTGCGCCGCATCGACCGGCTGTGGTGATCAGGCGCTGAAACGCGGACGGCGAGGCTCACCGAATACGGCCAGCACCAGCGGGAAGAGCACCGCGCCGGCGACCGTGCCGCCGATATGGCCGGCCCAGCTGATCGGAATCGGCAACACCATGCCGGTCAGCGCGATCAAGATATTGAAGCCGATCCAGGGCAGAGCCAGGCTCAACATGCCGCGATAGCCGCCCCGCGCCCAACCGGCCGCCGCGATGAGCCCCGACACGCCCGTCGATGCGCCGCCCATGGAGACAAGGGCATCGTGTGGCAGCAGGACTTCGAGCCCGGCACCGGCGATGGAGCAGGCGAAAAAGAGGACCAGAAAACCGGTTGTCCCTTTAAGGCCGCGGCCCAGCGCGAGGCCAACCGCGCGGCCGGCACCAATCAGCACCGCCAGATTCATCACCAGATGGAACAGGCCGAAATGGATAAAGACGTGCAGCACCAGCGGCGCGATATGGCCGAGCGGCTGGCTTGGCAAGGCTGTGCCCGCCGGCCCATCGATCACCAGGCTGGCGGCGGTGATCCACCGCCCCAGATCCGGCGCGAAGGCCGTGATCGCGGCGACCAGCAACATCGGGATGGCCAATATCAGGACACCCACCGGCATGGCATTGAAAATCGGGGTTCGGACCTGATCGTCCCGCTGCGGCACACTCACCAGTCATTCTCCTCAATATTCTGGCCCAACCGGGCACTTTCAACGTCTTAACAGAAGGTTTCCCCCAACAGGCGAACGCGGATAGGCCCGCTCGCCCGCTGGCACGCCCATTGCAAACCACCGAGGAGAGGATTGCGTTTTGAAGGACGTGAGACAATGAACACGCGCAGGATCACCATCGCCCTTGCAACCGTCATGACCGTTCTGGCCCCGGCCAGCGCGCTTGGCCAGTCCGTCTCAACGACGGCGCAATGGGAGCGCCCTTACGGCGTTGCCGGCGGGCAGGAGACGCAGGCCTGGTCCGGCGCCTCTGCCAGTGCCGGCTCGGTTGCCAGCTCGGGTGCAGCCAGCCGCAGTGCGGCGGGCAATCGTGTCATCATTGACGGCATCATCCAGACCGGTGTCGGGGTTTCGGCCCATGGCGGCCTGTTTGGCGGCGGTGTCGGTTCCGGCGCCACGGCGATCGGCAACCAGCTCAATGTCAATGTCTCCGGCCAATACAACACCGTGATCGTCAATTCCAACCAGATCAATAATGGCGACATCAACGCCAGTGCCCAGTCCGACGGCAATGTGAGTAGCGCTAATGATTAAAGCCAAAATCCTCCTCGCCTCGCTGGCGAGCGTTCTTGCCCTCACCGGCTGCGCGTCAACCGACCGCTCCGGTGCTGATGGCAATTACGTGACGCCGATCGGCAATTCGCCGGTGACGCCCAATCCGACACCCTATTCGGAAGCGCTGGTCTGCCTGGCCAATTACGCCCGCACCCACAATCTGCGCTCACCGCGGGTCGCGGTCGGACGCTTGTCGGATTATACCGGACGCGCCTCACTGGAAGGCGGCGCCGCGATCACCCAGGGTGCGTCCCTGATGGCGATTTCAGCCTTTTCCAAGGCCGGCATCCGCTTGGTCGAACGCTTCGACACCTCGATTTCCGAGCTTGAGCTGCGCTATGCCAATAATTCGCTGATCGGCAATTCCGACGGCACGCAGCGCCAGATCCGCGCCGCCTCCTTGCCAGGCTCGGATTATAATCTGGTCGGCGGCATCACCGAGCTCAATTACAATATCCGCTCCTCCGGCGTCGACGTGATGGCGGGCGACCGGATCGACAGCGATCCAACCGGCCTGTTCAGCCGTCGCATGTGGGTGATGAATATCGGCCTCGATCTGCGTCTCAACGAGACCCAGACGATGGAGACCGTCGACGTCATCTCGTATCAAAAACAGATCATCGGCCGCGAAATCAGCGCCGGCGTGTTTGCCTTCTGGGGTGATGCGGTAGTCGACATCTCCGCCGGCGGCCGCTCGCTTGAGCCGGTCCAGCTGGCCGTGCGCACCGTGATCGAACGTGCCGTGCTCGAAATCTCGGCCCAACTCTATGGCGTCGATCCATCGGCCGCCTGTGCCTATAGCGATCCAATCGGCGGCGGCGTCAGCAGCGGCCCAACCAATACGACCGGCGGCGTCAATATCGCCACAGCCTACGGCTCCAGGGAGACCTCCAATGTCCAAATGCGTCAGAGCGTGGATCATGGCCACGAGCGCCGCGATGACAGTGTGCGCACCTATCTTCGCGGACGGTACGACTGAGGTTCTCAACGGCCAGCTCAATCTGGACGCCGCAATCTCGGTAGTCGCCACCGGTGACACGCCCGCAGCCAATACCGCGACGATGACCGCCATCGGCATGGCCAATGCGCTGACCGGCGATTTCGCCACCGCGCATGATGTCACCAGCGACCAGACCTTCTCCGGTTCGGTCGCGACCTCGGCGACGACGTCGGCCGGCATCATTTATGGCACCGCGATCACGACCTCCTCGGCGATCGGCAACTCGGCCAGCCTGACGAACGACACCACGATGGATGCCAGCGCGACGCAAACCGCGCTCGACGGCTCCGCTGTGCGTTCCGACGCCAATCTCAATGTCTCCAATTACGCGATGACCTCCGTCACCACCGCGACGGCGAGCGCCAATGCCTATGGCTCGGTCTCCTATGGCGGCGACAATACGCTCGATCTGCGCCAGGATTCTGGTGCCGATGTTTCGGCCGACAGCTATGTCCTCGCCTCCGGCGGCGGGCTGGGCTGGTCTGCCTCGTCGGTCGCAGCCGCGAACGGCAATAGCGCCTCGATCGAAGGCTATTATATGGGTCCGTCGCATATCGCTGATATCGACCAGAGCAATCGCGGCGATGTCAGCGCCAGCGCCAATCTGGAAGCCGGCGGCGGCGGCGAAACGACCCAGGTCATCGCGTCGGCAAACGGCAATTCGGCCTGGATGCAGAATGAAAACGGCTATGCCCACATGCAGGGCAGCCAGGACAATTCCGGCCAGGTTGATGCGGTCGCCAACGCCGATATCGGCAATTTCGATATCGACACGGTTTCGCTTTCCGCTGAGGGCGTCGGTAATTCGGCGATCATCTCCAATATCGGTGCCGACGCCTATATGGGCCTCGACCAGACCAATAATGGCACCGTCAACGCGACCACCAATTTCACCGGCGGTGCCGGCGGTGCCGCTCTCGCCTCGGCAACAGCCTTCGGCAATGCCGCCACGACCTATGTCTGTTCGGAATGCGCCGTCACCGCCTGGGGCCGCACCAACCAGACCAATAATGCCGGCATCAATGCCAATGTCACCGGCCAGATGACCAGCGGCAGCCTCTTGTCGGGCACCGCAACGGCGATCGGCAACAGCGCGACATTCCAGAGCGTCAATCCGTATTCCGGTAACTGACCCCAAAAGGGGACAGGTATATTTAACGCGCAGTCGCGGCGGTTTGCCTATCGGGCACCGTGGTGCGAGCGCGTTAAATATACCTGTCCCCTTTTTCCGTTGCACGACAATCTCCACGCCGTTTCCGGCTGGAGGGATGGGCATTGATCAGGCGGGATGCACGGGAAGATCCGTCGAACCCTTGTCTCATTAAGCGCTTGAGTGAAAATCCGATCCTTCGGATCTTCCCGCACGCGATGTTTTTGCAGACGCCGCGACTTGTCTTGTCCAACGCTTTCTAAGCCTGCCGACCGTGTGGGCCAATTGGCCTCACCCCACCATCGCGAGGGGTAGAAAGGCCCTGTCGGGACGTCACCCCCGGTCGCGCCAATCCGCCCGTTCAAACCCTTCTCTTTTACCGTCCGGCCGTGGCCGGGATCAGGGTCTGGGCACCGTCAGTGGGCGAGCCTCCAGGATCGCCGTCTCTCTCGTCCGCTCTTTCATGGTCCGGGACCGTTATTTCCCGTCCACTCGAGGCATCGCACGGCCACCACATCACCAGACGGTCTAGAAACGCCCCGCTCGGCAGCCGATGCGGGGATTATGGACGCGCGTGACGAGGGTGGGGATAAGATCACTCAAAATTCGTCATCCCGACGAAAGTCGGGACCTCGATTTCATAGGCTCCGCACGTGTCACGCGAGGTCCCGGCGTTCGCCGGGATGACGGGGGGTAGTTGTGAGATGTGGGGGATAAGCGCCCTACCGCCTACCGTCGCACCCGCCATCCTCACCAGCTCCGACCGCTTCGCGGCCACCTCTTCCATCAAGGAAGAGGAGGGAGGCGGGCAAGTCGTCAGCGATAATCACCCTCCTCTTCCTTGATGGAAGAGGTGCGCCGGACGAAGTCCGGGGCGGAGCTGGTGACCGCCTCGCAGGGCGGATTGCGGGAAAATACCAACTTTCCTGTTAAAATTCAAAACCTTGTCATCCCTGACGGATGCCCCGCGAAGGCGGGGCGCAGATCAGGGACCCAGACGCGCCATGGCGAAGCTTTTCACGCTCGGACGGTGAGGCTGACGGAGATTTGTCAGGCGTCTGGGTCCCTGATCTACGCCCGGACCGCTTCGCGTCCGGGCATCCGTCAGGGATGACAACGCGTTGTTATTTTTGGGTAGGAGATGTGGCCGCCACGCGGGCCACAGCGCGCCCTGAAACCCATGCCTGGATCCAGCCAGAGCGGCGTTGAGCCGTCAAGGGGCATGCCCGCTCAGCGGCGCCTCCGGCGCCCTTGACGGCTCAACGCCGCTCTGGCGCACTGGCTGGCAAGGGATTTAGGGGTGGGAGCGGGTGGGAAGGCCAACGATGCACTCGACAAGAGCAGAGGCCGCGCATAGTGAAAGCAATGCAGCCTCCGATAGAATATCAATGGCACACCGCGCCGGGAATCCCTCTCGGCTAGTCAGCCCGCCCTTGGAGAGATGATTGGAAGATCCCGAAATCACAAAATCCGCCCTCATTGCCGGCTTCACTCTCGCTGATTCACTTCGATGGTTCGTCAACTTCATCGTGACCGTAGGTGTCGGTGTCACCGGCGCTATTATTGGTGCGCGTGCTACGGCAACCGCCAATGCTCAGCTCGAGCGAGAAAAGAGGGAACTGGATACACGTGCGGAAATCGCACAAAAACTCACGCGGATTGCGTACTACTTTGTAGTCAGCGCTGGCCATGTGGAGATGACTGCGAAGGCGCTCAATATGCAGTCGCCCCCGGGCAAAGATCATGAGTGGCTTGGCGCGATGACTGCGGCAACGCGGCCAGTTGCCTATGCAGGGCCGTCGCCATTGCCAGCCGCAGAAGATTTGGGCGTGTTTGCCGCGATCAGCAGACTGGAAATATCCGACCGAATTGTGGAACTGGACCGATTTTGTCAAAACTTGAAAGGCAGTGTCGAAGAATACAAGGAATTCCGAAAGGAAGCGTTCGACGAGATGCGGAGTTCTCAAGACTGCCAGTGGGGTACAGCATCCGTTTCTTCCGACAGCGCCGCGCACACCTTGCGTCTAGTGGCCATCGAGGTGTCCAAGTGCATGAAGGAGCTCGCCCCCGACCTCGAAGCGGCGTTAGTGGAAATCACTGAAGCCGTTGGCATCGACCGTCGCGCCCTCCCTGGCATTGTCCCTGTACTCTAATCACCCCGCCATAATCTCCAGCGACCGCAGCCGCGCCGCGTGCTCATAAATGTCCGACACCACAATCAGCTCATCCGCCCCGGTGCGCGCCACCAGCGCCTCGATCCCGGCCCGAACCGTCTCCGGCCCGCCATGAATGGAGACGCTCATCATCTGCTGGACATGGGCTTTCTCGGCGGGGGACCAATAGGTCTCGATATCGTCGATGGGGGGCTGGCTGAGGCCGCGGGTGCCGCGGATCATGTTAGTGAAGCTCATTTGCTGGGTGGTGGCGAGGCGGCGCGCTTCGGCATCGGTGTCGGCGGCGATGATGTTGACCCCGACCATGGCGTGGGGCTTGGCCAGCTGGGCGGAGGGTTTGAAGCGGGTGCGGTAGGATTCCAGCGCCGGGATCAGGGCGGCGGGGGCGAAATGGGAGGCGAAGGCATAGGGCAGACCGAGCTCGGCGGCGAGTTGGGCCCCGAACAGGCTCGAGCCGAGGATCCAGAGCGGGACCTCGGTGCCGGCGCCGGGGATCGCCTGAATGGTCTGGTCCGGCTGGGACGGGGCGAGCCAAGCCTGCAATTCGAGCACATCCTGGGGGAAGCGGTCATCGGAGCCGGGCGTCCGCCGCAGCGCCCTGACGGTCGCCTGGTCGGTGCCCGGCGCGCGGCCAAGGCCCAGATCGATGCGGCCGGGATAGAGGCTCGCCAGAGTGCCAAATTGTTCGGCGATGATATAGGGCGCGTGATTGGGCAGCATGATGCCGCCGGCGCCGACGCGGATATTGTTGGTGCCCGCCGCGATATGGGCGATGGCGAGCGAGGTCGCAGCGCTGGCGATGCCGGCGAAGTTATGGTGCTCGGCAATCCAGATCCGCTCAAAGCCCCACTGCTCGGCATGGACCGCAACATCGCGGGCCCGATCCAGCGCGGCGCGGATATCGCCGTCTTGGGTGACACGGGCGAGTTCGAGAATGGAAAGGGGGATCATGAGGTCGGCCTTGCGTGGGGAGGAAAAGGGGACAGGTATATTTAACGCCATGCGCAATGTAAGCGCTTGCACACAAGATTGCGGCGTTAAATATACCTGTCCCCTTTTCCGGAGCCGATCCCATGCCCCTCGCCCGTCCCGTTTATCGCTTCAATGCTGCGCTGGTGCGCGAGCCTTCCGCCTCTGTGGTGCAGGGCCTGCGCGCCGTGGATCAGGGCGATCCGAGTGCTCAGGGCGTCGCGGCTGAACATGCGGCTTATCTCGACGCGCTGGAGGCGGCCGGGTTGGCGGTGACGGTTCTGCCACCGCTGGAAGCGTTTCCCGATTCGGTGTTTGTGGAAGATCCGGCGCTGGTGTTTTCCGGCGGTGCGATCCTGCTGCGGCCGGGCCATCCGGCACGGCGCGGCGAGACGGCCCTGCTCGCCCCCGCCTTGCGCAAGCGATTCGAGACGGTGCTGGAATTGCCGGGCAAGGGCTTTGCCGATGGCGGCGATGTGCTGGTGACGCCGGACCATGTATTGATCGGACTGTCAGCGCGCACCAACGCGGCCGGGGCCGGGGCGCTCGGGGCCTGTTTGACCAAGCTGGGCCATGCCTCGAGAACCGTGACGACGCCGCCCGGCGTGTTGCATTTCAAGACAGATTGCTCGCTGATCGAGGAAAACTGCATCCTCACCACCGCCCGCTTGGCGGCCTGTGGCGTGTTCGATGATTTCGAAACCCTGATTATTCCCGATGGCGAAGAGGCGGCGGCCAATGCCTTGCGGATCAATGATGTCGTTCTGGTCGGGGCGCAATTTCCACGCACGATCGAGATGCTCGACCAGTCCGGCTATCAGGTGGTGGCGCTGGAGACGACGCAGATCGGCCGTATCGATGCCGGCCTGTCCTGCATGTCACTGCGCTGGTTCGACGAAACGCTCGAGAGCTGAGCGGCATAGAGCCCCGGATTTCAGGCAAAAAAAGGCCCCGGTCTTGTGAACCGGGGCCAGGCCATGCCGAGTGGCATGTGAGTGTCTGTTTCCGTTACCGGTAACCGCCAACGCCGCCATCAAGCATCAGGGTCATCGAGCTCAGGCGCACAGCTTCACGGCTGCGTTCATGGCGGACCTGTTCGGTGTAATGTTCCTCGCGGCGCATGAAGACCAGCTTGGTGCCAGGACCATACATGCGAAGCAGCGAGCGCTCATTGCAATTGCGGCGTGGCTCTTGGGTGGCGCAAACCAGGCTGCCACCGGGGCTGTGGCGCAGGGCCTCGCCCTTGCGGCACATGATGGTCGGGGCATCGGTCCAGACATCCTGTCCGTCCTGGCGCCAGCCAATCGTCGTCTGCATCGCCGTGCCGGCAACACAGCGATAAACCTCGCCGTCAAAGGTCGCAGTAACGCGGTCGGCATTGTCGACGCGCGATGCCGGATGCGGTGTGCCGGTATCGTCGACGCAGACGGCGCGCACGAGGCGCCATTCCTCAACCCAGCGCGAGCGTTGCTCTTCGCTGTATTCGTATTCAGCTTCCTGCTCCAAACCGGTGACATTGAGACCGGTGATCGCGGTTGCCGCCGGAGCGGTGGTATAAGGTGTGTAGCTGCCGCCACCGATAAAGGTCATCGCACCGGCGCCGGCACCCGCTCCAGCGCGCGAACCGGCATTGGCCGTCGCGTTTGACGAGGCATCGACATTGGTCGTCACATTGGTCGTGACATTAACGCGCGTCGAGACATTGACGCCGACATTGATATTGCCGCCGTGAATATTGATGTTGGGCACATTGACCGTGTGACCGCCGCCATGATTGCAACAGGAAGGCGGCGGTGGCGGTGTGCAGTTACACCCGTCCGCAAGCGCACGCTCCGGCGCGACCGGGCTGATACACAAAACGAATGCCGCACTCGCCAAAGCGAGAAAACCGTGCCGGGCTGATACGCGCATGGTCATGCTCCTTCTATCCTCACCCCGACACTGCAAGCGGCGGGCCGTTTTCCCCGAACAGGCGACTCCCGCCCCCGGCGAGCGTATTTGCGGCATTTCTCCAGTTGCGCGTATGGCCCCGATCTTGAAACCCCAACCCAAGCGAGTGCGGCGGTTATGCCTGCTGGCAGACTGATCGAGCCGTTTGGAGAATGAGATGCGCCACGCGCAATCGAAAGCCTTACACGCCTATTGGCAGGCCCGTCGCTTTGGCGGCGCGGCGCCGTATCGCGCAGATATCGAACCGCAGGATATCGCTGCTCTGCTCGGTCATGTTTTCATTCTGGGACGTATCGATCCGCAACATCATGTCTTCCGGCTCGCCGGCACCAGCCTGTGCGCACTGTATCAACGCGAGTTTCGCGACCAGAACTTCCTCAGCCTGTGGCGCGGACATGATGCGACCCATATCCAGGCCGCGCTCGAAGCCTCGCTCGGCGGGGTCTCTCCGGCCTCGGTGATCGCACGGGCAACGACCATGGACATGAATCAGATCCAGGTTGAAGTCTGCTTCCTGCCGCTGCGCGGTCCGGACGGTCTGGTCGACCGGACACTGGGCCTGTTCCAGCCACTTGAGCCGATTGAGACGCTGCGCGGGCGTCCCATCATCCGTACCAGCCTGCGCGAAGTGCGCCCGCCAGCCAATCCGGGCTTCCTGTTTCCGCCGCGGGCACGGCCCGATTCGCGGCTGTCTGTGATGATCGCCAACGATCAGTAGCTGAAAACACTTCTTAACCGCTGCCGCCTATGCTCGATCGGTGCAGGAGGTTTGCGCCATGCAGCAGGAAACCGGACGGTTGGACCGCCGCAAAATCAGGATCGCAGCCCGCGGCGCCCAGGAACGGCGCCGGCATACTCGCGTTCTGCTACAGCTGCACGGTCGGTTCTGGTCGGAGACACTGGGCGAGCACGCCTGCACCCTGGTGGATATTTCACCGGGCGGCGCCCGTGTGATCTCGCGCGCGCCGCCAACCGCCAATGCCAAAATCATCCTGATGATCACCAGTATCGGCCGCATCGAAGGTACAATTGTGCGCGTTGAGGGTGCGGAATTTTCGGTCCGCTTCAATGCCACCTCGCGCAAGCGCGACAAGCTGGCCGACACCATCACCTGGCGTTTCAACAAGGACCGGCTCGGTCTGGAAGAAGATCGTACCGCTGCGCGCAAGCCCGGGCGCGGCCGCGCCCGCATCCTGCTCAATGACGGCGTGGTGATCCAGGCCAATGTGCTGGACGTCTCGGTGACCGGCGCCGCCTTCGAATGCCTCGAAAGGCCCCGTCTGGGCGAATTGCTACGTGTGGGTGAAATGACAGGCTGTGTGGCTCGTATTCTGGACAATGGCTTCGCGGTCGTGTTCGATCCCCCTGACGCTGAGAAAAAGAGTAGCGAAGCCGCCTGATCGACGCCCCATTTGAATTCAAGTCGTGTTTCCCCGGCAATCTCGCCGGGGTGGCCCGATTTTTGCCCCATCCGGGCTATAGGAAGTAGTTGTGGAAGTGCGAGAAAGAACCGAAATGCCTCGCGATGACGGAATTGCAATGTCCTGGTTTGTAAAAGTCGAAGGCCGCGTTTACGGCCCTTATACGCCGCCGCAGATGAAGGCTTTCGTCAGCGAAGGCCGGATTGCGGCCCATTCCCAGGTCTCCAATGCGCGTGATGAAGGCTGGTGCGCCGCGTCTGAAGTGGACGAATTCACCAGCTGGATCGCCGACAATTCCGGCGGCCCCGCCCCGGAAAAGCGTGTCACAGCAGGCGTTCGCCCGGCTAACTTCGTGATCGTGACGGAAATCCAGTCGGAAGCCGGCCCGGAATTTCGCACCGCGCTCACCGCCTATGGCGAGCTGGAACAGATCACGCCCGGCACTTGGCTGCTGCGCGGGCCGACGACGGCCGCCGTGCTTCGCAATGAGCTCAGCCACATCCTCGATCGCGATGATCGGCTGCTGATTATCGACGCCACCCATGATCGCGCCGCCTGGTTCAATCTGGGACGCGATGCCGACGAAAACATCCGCAATCTCTGGGGCCGCGCTAATTAGGCACGGCTCCCACTGGATTGAAGGCGCGCTCGGTTAGTCGATTCGGCGCAGCTCGCGTTTATGGCGCTGCCAATTCTCGACATAATGATCGGCCGAAGCCTTCAATATCTCCGCCATGTCCTCGCCCAGCGTCTTCATGACGCGGCCGGGCGCGCCGACGACCAGTGAATTGTCGGGAATCACCTTGCCCTCGGTGATCAGGGCATGGGCGCCGATGATGCAGTTTTTCCCGATCACGGCACCGTTGAGAATGGTTGAGCCGATCCCGACCAGCGAATAATCGCCAACCGTGCATCCGTGCAACATCGCGCGATGACCGATCGTCACGCCCTTGCCGATTGTCAGCGGCGCGCCGATATCGGTGTGCAGGACGGAGAGATCCTGGACATTGGAATCCTCACCGATTTCAATCGGATCATTGTCCCCACGCACCACGGCACCATACCAGACACTGGCGTTTTTTCGCAGGATCACACGCCCGATCACGCAGGCATCCGGCGCCACCCAATACTGGCCACCAGCGGGAAGGTCCGGTTGAGAATCACCCAATGCATAAATGGCCATGTCTGTCTCCGTGTTGAATTTCGTGAAATGGGCGCGTCGCGGGCGTTGAGACTCTGTTCATCACGCTACACTCACACTGTAGCTGCGATTCGGGGTGCTGCCTCGCAATCGTTTCGGTAACTCCGGACGGAAGGCCCGATCAGACGTCATGGACAGTCTGCACCCAAGCCCACCTGAATATGGCGCTGCCGCGCCCTGCCTGCCGGAGTTTTCCGAAGCCTCCCTATCGCAACAACCCTGTCGCCCCTCTGCCCTTGGCCGAGGGGTTTTTCATGTGTGGAGATCCGAGCCATGACTAAACGTATCGTCAAACGTCGCACGCGCACCGGTGAATTCAACGCAGCCCACTACCAGACCGAAGAAACCAAGGTCCGCGCCCTCTTTCCCGGCACCAAATGGAGCCCGGAAACGCGCGACCCCATGCGCGACCAGCGATACGTCAAGAACGTCAAACCACGCTCGGAAGGCCAGGCGGTGCTGATGAAGGCGGTCGACGAGCACAATCTCGTCCTCGCCCTCGGGCCGGCCGGCACCGGCAAGACCTATCTCGCCGTCGCCAAGGCGGTCGAAGCGCTCGAAGCCGGATCGGTCAGCCGGATCGTCCTCTCACGGCCCGCCGTCGAAGCCGGCGAATCGATCGGTTTCCTGCCCGGCGCGATGGAGGAAAAACTCGCCCCCTACCTGCGCCCGCTCTATGACGCCCTCGCCGACCGGCTCTCGCCGAAGCGCCTGCAGGCGATGATGCAGGAGGGCCTGATCGAGATCGCCCCGATCGGCTATATGCGCGGACGCACGCTCAACAATGCCTTCGTCGTCGTCGACGAGGCGCAGAACTGCACCTATGTGCAGCTCAAAATGCTGCTGACGCGGCTGGGCTGGAACGCGACAATGGTCGTCACCGGCGACCCGGCACAATCGGACCTTCTGCCCGGCATGTCCGGGCTTGGCATCATCGCCGACAAGCTGGAACCGCTTGAGGATATCGCCGTCTGCCGGCTGGCCGCGGAAGATATCGTGCGCCATCCACTGGTGGCGACGATGCTGACAGTGCTGTAGCGGCTGCAGGGCTGGGTAATTGGACGGCGCTTGCTCTCACGGCCGGCGCCGTTTTCAATCAATGCCTGTTTCTCCTGAGCGATTCGACGTGATGTTCAACGCAACACACCACGCCCACGCAAATCCCAACCCAGCAACACAATGATCGCCTGCAAGACGAGTTCATATGCACCACCGACGAAATTGTCGAAGACCAAGTTGAACGTCAACCCAATCCAGTCGAGGCGGCCAACAATAAAGGCCAACGCTAGAAACCAGACCGCCGCTGCCTTGCGCCACAGGATCAGGAAATAGCCAACCGAATACAAAAAGGTGAAAACGAGTATTGCGATCAGATTGAATTCCGACTCGCTACGCAGGAATGCCGCAAGATCGAAGTTGACCAGCATATCGGGCCATAAGCCCAGCCGCCCCAGGACTTCCAGTCCAAGCCAATAAATGGTGTAAAACATCTGAAGCGTGGCAAGCATCACGAGAATTCGAAAGAGATTTTTTTCCCAACGCCCGTGCAATATCCCCGTCATCACGGCACCTGCCTCCTGATCGCTGCCGGCAGTTCAGTGCACGGTCACCGGCATTGTCCGATACTTCACCAGCATCCGCAACGTCAGACTGTTCACTTCGCCCGAATGCAACCCCAGGAGCGGCATGTCCCGCGTCGCGCGTTCGCGAACGCGGCGGGCACGCAGATATTGCACCATGACGAAGCCGGCGATCACGCCATAGGCGGCGTATTCCATGATCCCGTACCAATTGGGCATGAATATCCAGACCAGGAAGGCGGCGATGGCCGCGAAGATGATGTCGAGCGGCCAGCCTTCGGAGGCGGTGAAGAAAGCCAGCGTCGGGAAGATCGAGCGGTCGATATCGCCTTCCGGATCGATCTTCGCCAGCAAGGTTTCGAATTCAGCCGACTGGGTCGTATAGCTGCGATTGAGCTCGGTTTCCGGTGTGTATTCCGGCGCATGCGAGGGCAGGTCGCGATTCATCAGGGCGCAGGCGCGCATCAGCCACTCATCGTCCTGCAGGCGGCCATGGCCGACATATCCCGCCATTACTGATCCCCAATCTGGTCGGCAAGCCAGGCGGCGGCCTGGATCGGCGTCTGGTGATCCAGATCGACCCGTCGATTGGCACCGCGCATGGCGTCGCCGTCAATCGCGCCAACCAGCGGACCGAGCGCCTCGGCCAGGCCGGGCAAGGCGGCCGCACGGGGAGAAAGCAGGATCACCGCATCATAGGGCGGCAGGATGTGGGCCGGATCGTCCAGCAGCACCAGATCATAGGCCGCGATGCGGCCATCCGTGGTGTAGGCGCTGATCAAATCGACCTGACCGTCACGCACCGCGCCATACATGAAGGTGGAATCCATCGCCCGCGTCTGCATCGCGCCGAGACCATAGGTATCGCGGGCGCCAATCCATTCGGATCGTGCAAAAACCTCCGGATCGCCGCCAATTGTGAGCTCGCCCGCGAGCGGGCCGAGATCGGCCAGGCTGGTGACGCCCAATTCAGCGGCCCGGGCGCGGGTCATCGCGAATCCATAGGCGTTTTCAAAGCCGAGCCGTCCGAGGGTGAGAATACCGTCGCGCTGGTGCAGCCAGGCCGTCATCTCGGCGAGCATCAAATGGCGCTCTGCCGCATGTTCGCGTTGCATCACGGTGGCCCAGATCGTGCCGGTGTAATCGACATAGACATCGATCTCGCCAGAGCGCAGCGCATCAAAGGCGATGGTCGAGCCAAGATTGTCGCGGCGCTCGACGGTGGCGCCGGCATCTTCGAGCACATCCTGCATCAGGGCGGCGAGGATATATTGTTCGGTAAAGGCCTTGGCGCCGATGCGGATCGTCTGGCCGGCCAGGGTCGCAGGCCCCGTGGACGCACGGCTCTCGCTCGTCGCCGAAACAGCGGCCGGGCTCGATGCCGGGATCATCGCCGGCACAACCGACAGGCCAACCACCAGCGCCAAAGCCACACCAACCCCGCCCGCCAGGCCACGCCGTCGGGTCCGCGCTGCGAGTTCCAGCAGGCGGATCATCTGGTCGAACACGATCGCCAGACCGGCCGCGAAGACGCAGCCGAACAGGACTGAGAGCCAATTGCGCGTCTGCAGGCCGGCGAAGATGTAATTACCCAGGCTGGACGCCCCGACCAGCGTTGCCAGCGTTGCTGATCCGACCACCCAGACCACAGAGGTGCGCAGCCCGGCGACGATCACCGGCAGTGAGAGCGGCAGTTCGACCCGCCACAGGCGCTGCGACGCGGTCATGCCCAGACCGCGCGCGGCTTCGCGCACACCGGCATCGACGCCCTGCAGCCCGACGATCGTATTGCGCAGAATCGGCAGGATCGAATACAGCATCAGCGCCAGAAAAGCTGGCCAATAGCCGATCATCCCGCCCAGCAGCGGCACCATCAAAGCCAGCAGGGCGAGGCCGGGAATCGTCTGGATGACCCCGGCGATATTGAGCACGCTGCCAGCCAAGCGTGGCCGCGAGGCGGCGTAGATCCCCAGCGGCACGCTGATTGCCATCCCCACGATGATCGCTGCCAGCGACAGCAGGACATGCCCGGAGAGCAAATTCGGCAGTTCGGCCCAGCGCTCGGCGAAATTCTCGCTCATGCCTCCAGCTCCGCGATCCGGCGCATCTGGCGGCGCGGCGTTTCCAGCAGCGCGGCGACATAGTCATCGGCCGGGGATTTGAGCAATTCGCCCGGCGTTCCGCTCTGCACGATCAACCCGTCGCGCATCACCGCGACGCGGTCGGCCATGATCAGCGCCTCGGCCATGTCATGCGTGACCATCAAGGTTGAAAAGCCGAGCTGCGTCTGCAGGGCCATGAAATCCTGTTGCAGCCCGTCGCGGGTGATCGGATCGAGCGCGCCGAAAGGCTCATCCATCAACAACAAGTCAGGCTTGCCGGCCAAGGCGCGGGCAAAGCCGACGCGCTGGCGCTGGCCGCCCGACAGGGCGTCGGGATAGCGGCCGGCGAATTCGGCGTAATCGAGGCGGACCAGTTCGAGCATCTCGCGGACACGTGCCGTGACTGCCGCCTCATCCCAGCCGAGCAGGCGCGGCACGATCGCGACATTGCCGGCAACGGTATAGTGGGGAAACAGACCATCGCCCTGCATCACCCAGCCCATCGAGCGGCGCAGCACCACCGGGTCGAGGGTGGCGATATCCTGGCCCTCATACAAAATCGAACCGCCCGAAGTTTCCTCCAGGCGGTTGATCAGTTTGAGCATGGTGGTTTTGCCGCAGCCCGATGATCCGGCCAGGGCCAGCAATTGGCCGCGCTCCAGGCTCAGATCGACGCCGGCAACCGCGCGAATATCGCCCGGATAGGTCTTGGTGACCTGCCGGGCTTCAAGCACAGTCGTCGGCGGTTCGATCAAAGCTCTTCCAGGTCAATGTCCAGGATGGTGATTTCGAACGCATAGGATGTCTCGCCTTCGTCGATGATCTTGGCGACGACGCCGAGACATTCGTCACCGATATGAATTTCGGCGCATTCGTCCGGGCGGTTGCGGCATTGCACCGCCATGTCCGGGTTCAGCTTGTTGCGCAGGAAGCGTTGCAGTTTCGCGGCTTCGCCTGCGGTCATGTTCTTGTTCACGATGTCTCTCCGGTCGGGGGATTCGAATTGGCGACAAATAAGCCCATGCAAGGGGGGTGCGTCCAGTGCGATGCCTGCGATCATCGGCGCTGGCGGCGAAACGGGCGCAGGCCCCGCCCGCTATTTGCCGTCGGGGAAGGTCTGATTCATGGTTCGGGCCGGTTGCGGACAACAATCGCCCACTACCTTGGCCGGCACACCGGCAACCGTGCAGCCGGCCGGAACCGGCTTGAGCACCACCGAGCCAGCCGCGATGCGGGCATGATCGCCGACCTCGATATTGCCAAGCACCTTGGCGCCGGCGCCGATCATCACGCCGCGTCCGATTTTGGGGTGACGGTCTGCCTGCGCTGCGCCGGAGCCGCCCAGCGTGACCTCGTGCAGCAGGGAACAATTATCGCCAACCACTGCCGTCTCGCCGATCACCACGGAGGTGGCATGGTCAATCATCACGCCCTGCCCGATCCGCGCCGCCGGATGGATATCAACACCAAAGCGCTCGGAGACCCGGCTCTGCAGGTGGAAGGCGAGATTGTGCCGCCCCTCGGCCCACAACCAATGGGCAACGCGGTGCAGCTGCAGCGCCTGATAGCCTTTGTAATAGAGGAAGGGCTGCAGCACGCTTTTGCAGGCCGGGTCGCGTTCCTCGACCGCAACCATGTCAGCGATCGCTTGGGACACAATGCCCGGATCGCCGGCCAGCGCCGCCTCGGCGACATCGCGTGCCAGCATGGCGTCGAGCTGGGCATCGGCCAGCTTGCTCGCGAGGCAATAGGCCAGCGCGTGGGAGAATTCGGCATGGCGCAGCACGGCGGCGTTGAGAAAACTCGCGAGGATCGGCTCTTCGGCCGCAGCCGCAGCGGCTTCAACGCGCAGACGCGCCCAGACGGCCTGGGTGCCGGTCCGCGCGGCAATCGGTGCATTGGCTTGGCTCTGAGGCATCGGCTTCTCCCTGCCGTCAACGGCGCAGCATGACACCGGAAAGCCCGGACGCCAACAGGCCCTGTTGCGCCATATAGTGAGCGCGCAACAGCATCGCCACCGTTAATGCGTCACGAATCTGTCCCGACATCGCCTCTTCGAGGGCGTCGAGAAAATGCACACGGCGAGTGAGCAGGACTTCGGTGCCCTCCGGTTCGGGCTCGCCTTCGTGCAAACAGGTGGCCAGAAAGCCGAGGGCGCGCTCATCGGTGATCGAATTGGACAGGTCCAGCTGCAGGATTTCCTGCCAGTCATCGGCGGTCAGCCCCGTCTCTTCCTTCAGCTCACGCCGCGCATCGTTTAGGGGCTCGCCATCCAGCCGGCCGCCGCCCTCGGGAATCTCCCAGCTATAGCGATCAAGCGGGAAGCGATGCTGCCCGACCAGCGTGATCGTGCCATCGTCATGAATGGGCAGAACAGCGAGCGCCAGATTACGCGGCGACATCACGGCATAACAGCCGGGCTGCCCATCGGGCTGGGTAACTTCAAATTCGCGCACCCGCATCCAGGGATTTTCGTAGGCGATGCGCTCGGCATGGACGGTCCAAGGACCGCGGGTTTCAGTCATGTCTGGCTCCTGTTTGTGGAGCGCTTTAGGCCAGTTCGGCCGCCGCCAGCAAGTTTTCCTGCCTGTGTTTGTACTTTCGGATCACCGCGCCGAGGCGCCGTTTGCGGTCCTCGAAGCGGGCCAGCAATACAAAAGCCGCCGGGGCGAAGACCAGCGCCAGGATCGCCGAGCCGGCGACACCGCCGACCATCGCCGCCGCGAAGGGCAGCCAGAAGGCGTCACCCGACAACAGCAGCGGCACGAAACCACCAATCGTCGTCAGTGTGGTCGCGAAGATGTGGCGCGTCGCATCCATCACCGTCGCCTGCACAGCGCCGGGCTGCATCGCCACGGCAGCCGGATTGGTGCGCAGGGCCGAGAGTACGACAATCGCGCCATTGATCGACAGGCCCATCAGCCCCATCGAGCCGACAATGGCGTTGAAGCCCAGCGGCGTGCCAAACAGCCAGACGCCGAACATGGCGAGCCCGACCGAAAGACCGGCCACAACCAGGATGATGCCGGCATAGCGAAAACTGTTGAAGGCGAGCACAACCGAGCCGATCATCAGGACCAGTAGCGGGATCGCGGTGCCGAACAGGCCCGCCATCGCATCGCCGCGCTCGGCGGCTTCGCCGGCGATCTGCAATTCATAGCCCGGCGGCAGCACGATATTGGCTTGGTCCAGCGCCGTGAAAAAATGCGCCAATGCCGGTGCGGGCAAGGTGTAGGGCTCAAGATAGCCATAGACCGCATTGACCCGGCGGCCATCCTCATGCGGGATGACCGAGACTTGCGGGGCCAACGTAACCTCGCCGAGCGATGCGAGCGGTGCGGCGAACACATTGCCACCGCTCGAGCGCAGCGGCGCGCCGGCGACAGAGGCGAGGTTGGATCGCCGATTATCCCGTGTGATGACGCGAACGGGGAGTTCCTCGACACCTTCCAGGACACTGCCGCCGACGACACCGTCCAGATCGCCGCGCAAGCGGTCGGCGAGTTCGGAAAGGCGCATGCCGGAGAGTTCCGCCGATGCTTCATCGGCCATGATACGGGCAACGGGCTGACCCATTTCCAGCAGAGCAAGCGTGTTGGTAATGGTCGGCGTGGTCGCCAATACGCTGCGGATTTCATTGCCGAGCCGGTTGAGCTCGGTCAGTTCCGGTCCGACCAGAACCAGCTCGATCGGGGCCGGGATTGGCGGGCCCTGCTCGAAGGGCAGGCTGAGGAAGCGCGCCTGCGGGAAGGCGTTGAGCATTTCACGCTGCAAGCCCGGCAGGATGCGCCGCGTCGCCGCACTCGACGACGTGTGCACGAAACCCGAAGCGTAATTGGGCACGCCGGACTTGTTGCTGATCACATTGTAATAGGTCCGCGGCGCGCTCTGCCCCAACACCCAGGTGACACGCTCGACGCCGTCATAACCCTCAATGATCTCACGCGCCCGTTCGGTCTGACGCCGGGTCTCCTCGATGGAGGCCGAAGACGGCAATTCCAACTCGATCTGGAACATGTCGCGATCCGTTTGCGGGAAGAACTGCATCGGCAGGGTCGAAGCGGCGGCAAAGCCGGCAATCGGCAGCAAAACGCTGGCGAAAATGCCGATCCAGGGCCGCGCCGTGATCGTGTCGAGCAAGCCGCGATAGTGCGACGCGAACGGACCGGCACCAAGGCCATGGCGCCAGAATCGCTTGGGCTCTTCGCCGGCGCCGGCATCATCGAACCAGGCGGCGAAGGCGCCGACCACAGTCATCGCCAGGATGAAGGAGGCGACAACGGCGAAGATGACGGAAATCCCGATCATCGAAATAAATTCGCCAGCAGCGCCGGGCATCAGCGCAATCGGCGCGAAGGCGAACACCGTCGTCAGGGTCGAGGCCAGCAGAGGTGCAAACAAATGCTTGAGCGAGGCATCGAGCGCGTCAATCGGCGTGCGGCCACGCGCCCGGAACAGGCGGTATTCATCGACCACGACAATCGCATTATCGATCAACAGACCCAGCGCCACGACCAGGCCGGTCACCGACATCTGGTGCAGCGGCTCATCATAGATCCGGGTCAGCAACAATACGGCGAGCACGGTCAGCGGCAGGGCCGAGCCGACGATCAGGGCCGAACGCCAGCCCATCATCACGAACAGGACCGCGAACACGATCAGGCCGGAATAGCCGAGATTTTGCGCCAGGCCATTGAGCCGGCTCTCGACATAATCGCCTTGGCGGAAAATCGTCTCGACCTGAACGCCCGGCACCGAGGCGGCAAACTCGGCCACGACAGCATCGGCATCCTGCGACCACAGATCAGCGCGCAATTCCGGCTGCAGATAGGCCGCGACCAGCACGGTGCGGTGACCGTCCGTCATTGCCATGGCGGATGCCGGCGTGCGCGACCCTTTTTCGACTTCGGCGACATCGCCAACGCGAATGAACTCACCATTCGGCCCCTGCCCGAGCGCGATGGCGCGGATGCGGTCGACGCTGTCGAATTCGCCGGCGATCTCGACATTGAGATCGACCTGGTTGGCGCGCAATTCACCCGCCGGCGCCTTGCTGTCAGCGCTGGCCGTCAGGCGGGCCAGATCGGCAACGGTGAGGCCGAGCGCGGCCAAGGTGTCTGGATCGGCAATGATGCGGATTTCTTCTTCGACTTGGCCGAAAATACCGGTTTCCTCGGTGCCGGAAAGATTGCGAAGCCGGCCTTCGAGATCGGTCGCCAGACGCGAGAGGATCGGCAAATTCTCATCACCCTGATCGCCCCAGGACAAGGCGACGATCATCGTTGCAGCCCCAAGATATTGCCGGCGCACATCGGGCGCACCCGTGCCAAGCGGCAAGGTCGGGCGCACGCTTTCGACCTGTTCGCGGATCTGGGTCCAGGCTTGGTCGACCTGGGTGGCGGTGAGATCATCGCGGATCTGCAAATGGATGATCGATATCCCGGAACGCGAGGAGGATGAGGTTGTCTCGATCTCGGCCAATTCGTGGATCGCGTCCTCGAGCGGCGTGGTGATCAGGGCTTCAATGCGCTCTGCCGACGCGCCCGGAGACGCGGTCACAACCAGCCCATATCGCTCGACCAGCGAAGGATCCTCCTGCCGCCCCAGCGACATGAAGGCGCCCAGTCCGGCGGCGACCAGCAGAATGACGGCCAGTATCGTCAGCCGGGAGTAGCGAAAGAAGATCGTGCTCATTGCGCGCGCGCCTCAAGCACGGCCGGCGCAACGCGCAGACCTGGTGTGATCCGCGCGAGTCCGGAAGCGAGGACAAGTTCGCCATCCGCCACTGCGCCGCGAACAAAGACCCGATCGGCCTCGATACGCACGGTTTCAACGACACGGCCTTCGAGCCGGTAATCATCGCGGTCGGGCTGGAGTACATAGACGGTCCACAGACCGCGCCGCCCCTCGGCGAGCGCCGAGGTCGGCACCCAGAAGCCGTCGGCATCAATCGGCGTTGCCATGGCGAGACGGACGATCTGGCCAACCGCAACCGTGCCCGGCTCGATATCGAACAGGACGGTGACGCTGCGGCTCTGTTGATCGACAATACCGGTTGAAGCGCGAAAACGGGCATTGATCGACCCGCCATCGACGACGAAACGATAAGGCCGGTCAGCATTCAGACTGGCAGCCAGTGCGGGCGGCAACCCGACGCGGATTTCCAGTGAGCCATTCTCAATCAATTCGAGCAGGGGCTGACCGGGTGCAGCAATCGTGCCCTCATCGGCCAAGCGTGCGGTGACGACACCATCAAAGGGAGCTGTCATTTCTGCCAGATCGAGTTGCACCCGGATCGCGTCGGCGGCGGCAGCGGCGGCGCTCTCGCGCGCCCGGGCGGCGCGGGTCGCGGTGCGGACTTCGTCGAGGCGTTGCTGCGAGATATGACCGCGCTCGAGCAATTGCGCCTGACGCACTTCAGTGCCAGCCGTCAGGGCGGTCTGGGCTGCAGCTTCGGCGGTTTGGGCATCGGCGGCGGCGATCTGGGCGACGACCGCGCGCGTATCGAGTACGGCCAGCACATCGCCACCCTGAACATGATCGCCGACATCAACGCCGATGACATCAATCCGCCCGCCACGCTCGAAGCCCAAAGCACTCTGGCGCCGGGCCGCGACCATGCCGGGGAAGAACTCTTCAATGCTGGCATCGCTGGCATAATCGGCAGCGACGACCGCAACCGGCAACGGCGGTGGTGGCGTCACCTGCGAGGTCGCATCGGCGCGCAGGGTCGAGACACCAAAAATCAGTATGGCCACCGTGATCGCGGCCAATGCCACGCTCGTTCTTGCACCCAGTCGCCGACTTGTTCCGGACATGTGTCCACCCTTGCTTTAAATTCACCAGACCATATAGGGTCTGAAACATCGTTTGAAAAGTAAACGATGTTCACTTTTTTCACATAGCTGCTATTCGCTTTTGAGCAGCCGCCTGCAGACCAACAGGCCGCACACCTGTCCGGGCAGGCTTGCTCCCGCCTGCGGATAGGCCTATCGCAGAATCTTGGTTCGCTACGGCGAGCCGACGTTCGCGTATGGGGCGCGTATGGGGACTGTGATGCGCCTGAAATCGGAAGGGGTCAGTTCACCCCAGGACGACACGTCCCGGACCAATCCGCCGCGCCAGGTCAACCCGGTGGTCAACGTCCTGTCGCTGCTGATCGCGGGGCTTGGGGCTACCATGGCCATCCCGCTCTTCATCGAGATGGCCCGCACGGGTGGTCACCCGATCATTTTTGCCCTGCCGCTGGTGGGAACGGTGACCTTCGGCCTGATCCTTCTCGCCGCAACCCGCGGCGCAGCCCGGCTCGAGCTCGACCATCGCCAGGCGTTTCTGGTGACGGCCCTGAGTTGGGTGTCGATGCCACTGATCGCCGCCCTGCCCTTCCTGCTGGCCGGGATGAGTTGGACCGATGCGGTGTTCGAATCCGCGTCCGGCCTGACGACCACCGGCTCGACCGTGATCCAGGGCCTCGACAACTGGCCCGCCAGCCTGTTGTTCTGGCGCTCCTTCCTGCAATGGATCGGCGGGGTCGGGATTATCGTGACGGCGGTGGCGCTCCTACCCTTCATGCGGGTTGGCGGCATGCAGCTCTTCCGGGCCGAGAGTTCGGACCAATCCGAGAAGATTGAGCCGCGGGCACACATCTTCGTCGTGCGCATCCTGGTCATATATTGCTCGCTAACCGCCGCCTGCGCCGGACTGTTCGCGATCCTCGGCATGTCAGGCTTCGATGCGCTCAATCACGCGATGACGACGCTTTCGACCGGGGGATTTTCGACCCACGATGCCAGCTTTGGCTATTTCCAGTCGGGCGCGATGCACATCACGGCGATCATATTCATGCTCGCCGGCGCGATTCCCTTCGTCGTCTTCATCAAGTTTCTCAATGGCGACCGCGCGATCTTTATCCGCGACCCACAGGTGACGGCCTATATCGGCGTGCTGCTGACGCTCACAATCGTGCTGGGGCTCTGGCATTTCCGCCATAGCGGCGACACGCTGGGCCAATCCATGCTCACCGCCGGCTTCAATATCGTCTCCGTTGCTACGACGACCGGATTTGCCAGTGTTGACTATACGCTCTGGGGCAATGCCGCCGGCGGGATCTTCTTCTTCCTCACCTTCCTGGGTGGCTGCGCCGGCTCGACGGCGGGCGGGGTGAAAGTCTACCGCATCCTGGTGCTGTATCAGATCGTGGTGCGCCATTTGCGCACGACGATCCGGCCCTCGCGCGTGGTGTCGCGCACATTCGATGGACGCCGGTTGGCCGAGGATGCCTGGATCGGTGTGCTGGTGATGGTGGTGGTGTATTTCGCCACCTTCGTCATTTTCGCCACCGCGCTGGGCTTTGCCGGTCTCGATCTGACCACCGCCCTGTCCGGCAGTGCCACCGCCATCGCCAATGTCGGCCCTGGCTTGGGCGACATCATCGGGCCAAGTGGAAATTTCGCGTCCCTGCCGGCCGTCGCCAAATGGTTGCTGGCCGTCGAAATGATATTGGGGCGGCTGGAGGTGCTCAGCTTCCTCGTCGTCATCATGCCGGGATTTTGGGACTGAGACTGCAGCCTAGGCCTTGAGGCCGCGCAGGATCGTATCGGTGTGAAAATCGATCACCGCCTCGGCCGTGACGTGTTCGGAACCGGGCATGCCGGTCGGGAAACCTTCCATCGAGACCATCAGCGTCGTCAGCCCGTGCAGGCTGGCCCAGACGCTTTTCGACGCGACTTTCGGATCGATCTTGCGGAAGACGCCCTCGGCCATGCCCGCCTGGATCATACCGACCAGAGCGTGCTCGGCCTGGAAGGCCACATCCTGTTCGTCATGGAGATGCGGCGCGATTTTCTTGCCGGACGAAAACGCCATCATGTAATGATTGGGTTCTTCCATGCCGGTCTCAATATAGGCGCGCATGCAGCGGGCACACAGGCTGGAGGTATTGCCACCTTCCAGCTGGGCCCCGTGGATGCGTTCCATCAAACGCTCGAAGAAAGTATCGCGGATCGCTTCGAACAGATCATCCTTGGATGAGAAATATTTGTAGATCGCGGCCGGGCTGTAATCGATCGACTCGGCGAGCCGGCGCATCGAGATGCCCTCTTCGCCCTCGGCGGAGAAAATGACTTCGGCAGCGTCGATGATCGCATCGCGCACCTTGCGGCGGCGACGGTCGGCCGGCGTGTCATCATCGATAGCGATTTCCACAGTCATCGGTACACTTTCTCTCCCGCAAGCACGGGGTGTCGTTACACTATTACCCGACAGATATAACGATCCTCAGCCCCAAACGTCAAAGCGACATTCTCTCACCCCCCATGAGGCGCCCGATGAACGACAAGATTTCCCACGACTTTCCCGCGCCCGGTGAACCGCTGGCGCCCGCGCACGCCAGTGCGGAAACGCTCGCCCTGCTCACGCGGCGGCGGTCGACGCCAGCGATCGAGCTGAGCGAGCCGGGACCTGATGCGAGCCAGGTCGAACATTTGCTGGGGATTGCGGCGCGCGTTCCCGATCACGGCAAGCTGGCCCCCTGGCGCTTTATCCTGTTCGAAGACGATGCCCGCGCCAGTTTCGGCACCATTCTCGGCAAAGTCTGGGCCGTCAAAAATCCGGATTCCACCACGGATCAGACCCGGTTCGAGCAGCAGCGTTTTCAACGGGCGCCGCTGGTGATTGCCGTCATCTCAACCGTGACCGAACAGCATAAAGTGCCGCTGTGGGAGCAGGAATTATCCGCCGGCGCCGTCTGTCAGAACCTGTTGATTGCCGCATCGGCGATGGGGTTTGGCGCGCAATGGCTGACGGAATGGTATGCCTATGATCCCGACATCAAGGATGCCCTCGGCCTGCGGTCCGGCGAGCGCATCGCGGGTTTCGTCTATATAGGCACCGCGACCCAGGACGTGATGGAACGGCCACGCCCGCGCGCGCATGTCGGGCGCTGGAAGGCCTGACCACACCCGAGCCGGCCAAGGCCCAAATTTGCATAAAGCTAACAGTTTCCTAATCCGGAGGAGATTTCATAATACTGGCAACACCGCGACATTCCCGCCAGAACGCCTCCTGACATATCGGGGATTGGGGCAAAAGACAGGCATTGCTGTGCGAACGGCGGGCCGCGTTTCCGAACCAGTCAACGCCCGGCAGGGGGAATCGGAAGGGACGCGTACCATGAAAACTCCAGCATTCGCGACGGCGGTCATCGGCCTGTTTTTGGCGACGACACCGGCCTCTCTGGCACAGGCTTGGGATTTTTCGATGGCGCCAGGTCCGCGCTGGGACAGCGCGACGACGAGCAATTATTTCAAATTTCGCGGCCGTGCCTATTTCGACATCGCCGATGTCGACTGGTCCAGCCCGCTCGGCACCCCGCCAACGGCCACTGACGAATGGCGTACCGTTTGGTTCGGCGTCGAGGGCCAGTTCGGAGATTTGAAATACGTAATTGAGTATGACTGGCTGCCCGACGATCCAGCGCCGTCCGACGTCCACCTGACCTACCGGCTACCGGCCGGCAGCGTCCGGGTTGGTAATTTCAAGACCATGAATTCGATGGAGGAACAGACCTCCTCGCTCAATATCAGTTTCATGGAACGCGGCCTGTTGACCGATATTTTCGGTATAGACCGCCGCCTTGGCGCCGCCTATTTCTGGTCCAATGACCATTTCACCGCCGCCGCCGGCATCTATGGCGGCCAAATGGCGGATAATTTCCAACTCGCCGAAGCCGATGATTCCAGCGCGCTCGCCGGACGCATAACTTGGCACACCGAGCGCGAGGACAGCACGACCATCCATCTCGGCGCGTCCTTCCGCAGTCTCGACTATGATGGCGGCACACGCCTGCGCGACCGGCCGCAAGCTCATCTGGCCAATAATTTCGCGACCGCCGATTATCGCACCGGCCGCGCGCTGGGCGAGGCTGACAGTTCCGATCTCATTGCGCTGGAAGCGGCGGTCATTCGCGGCCCGTTCTGGGCTCATGGCGAGTTTGCCCGCATGACACTCAACGGCCAGGCTGGCGATCGGGCGTTTGACAGCGGCTTTGCGTCAGCGGGCTATATCCTCACAGGCGAAACCCGCGGCTATCGCGGCTCAACGGGCGTGTTCGACCACATTTCCCCGGCCGCCGCCCTCTCCTCTGGCGGCATTGGCGCTTGGGAAATCGCGGCACGTGCCGACTACGCCGATATGGGCGATGCCGGTTTGGGCACAATCGAAACACTGACGCTGGGCGTGAACTGGTATGTCGAGCGCTCTGCCCGCGTGATGTTCAATTACGTGTCCGGCGAGCACAACGCGCCGACCTATACGGAGACGAGCGACGTAGTTCAGCTACGCCTGCAGGTCGGCTTCTAGAGACGCGTCGGGTCGGCACTCCCCCTGCCGGTCCGGCCCCGGCGCTGTTCCTCTCCCCCCCCTGAGGAACAGCGTCTATTTTTCCAGCCGCATTAACGGCGCTTCGACGCTCGCAATCCGATCAATCAGCCGCGACCGCGATAGCTGGCGACACCCTGTTCAGGGATCCAGACACCGGCCGGTGGTTCACCGGTTGAGAAGAAGACGTCTATCGGTATGCCACCGCGTGGATACCAATAGCCGCCAATGCGCAGCCAGACCGGGTCAAGCTCCTTGATCAGACGCTGGCCGATCTGGGTCGTGCAGGCCTCGTGGAAGGCGCCATGATTACGGAATGAACCAAGAAAGAGCTTGAGCGATTTGGATTCGACGATCCAGTCGCGCGGCACGTAATCGATCACCAGATGCGCGAAATCAGGCGCTCCGGTCACCGGGCAGAGCGAGGTGAATTCCGGCACGGCGAAGCGGATCATATAGGGCGCATCGCACGGATTGGCGACGCGCTCGAGCGCGGCGGTGTCGGGATTGTCAGGCAGCGGCGTTGCGGCGCCAAGCTGGCCGAGGTCTTGATAGCGGTTATCGGTCATGGCGGGGAATTAGCCTTGGCGGGCGAGCGATGCAATCGGCAAACCACCGAAGGCGCCGATTCTAAACGCCAGCCAGCCGCTTTGCCGGACTGTTAAATACGCAATTCGTCCGGCACCGGCATTGCCGTGCGCGCAAAAACGCGGCGAATGGTGAAGGAGGAGACCAGCCGCGCCACGCCGGGCAGGCCCGAGAGGACTTCACGGTGCACCCGCTCATAGTCATTGGCATCGCGCACCAGAACGCGGACCAGATAGTCGGCATCGCCGCTCATCAAATAGCATTCCATCACTTCAGGCACCGTCTCGACGGCGGTCTCGAAAGCGACCAGCGTGTCGCGCTTTTGATTGTCGAGTGTAACCTGGACATAGACGGTGATACCGCGGCCCAGCGCCTTTTCCGACAGGATGGCGACATAGCGGTCAATCACGCCGCTGCCCTCCAGCGTCTTGACGCGCCGGTGACAGGCGGAGGCCGACAGGCCGGCCCGTTCGGCAAGCTCGGAATTGGTCAGACGGCCATGCTCCTGCAACTCGGTCAGGATCGCGACATCAATATCATCCAGACGCACCAGACACTCTCCCAAACCCTGTAGGCATCACGATTTCAGACCGGGCGCAAAATATTCTGGATTTATGCCCAATCAAACGATATATGACGCGCTTTATGGCGTGGCGTGCACAATAACTCAAGTGAAATGCCGTAAACGTTGAAGATTCTTCTATTTTTGTATGGTCGACAGATCGGCGGCGCCGGATTCGACACATCAGCCACAGAGAAGCGGAAAAAATCATGCGTATCGGGGTCCCCACAGAAATCAAAGTTCGCGAATACCGTGTCGGCCTGACACCGGCCAGCGTCGGTGAACTCGTGCTGGCTGGCCATGAGGTTGTGGTTGAAAGCGGCGCCGGCGAAGGTATTGGCTGCAGCGATGACGATTATATCGCCGCTGGTGCGAGCATCCTCCCGACCGCACAGGCTGTGTTCGAGACCGCCGAAATGATCGTCAAGGTGAAGGAACCCCAGCCGTCGGAAACGGCGATGCTGAAACCGCACCACACGCTCTTCACCTATCTCCACCTGGCCCCCGATCCAGTCCAGGCCGAGGCGCTGCGCCAATCAGGCTGCACCGCCATCGCCTATGAAACCGTCACCGACAATGAAGGCCGTCTGCCCCTACTGACGCCGATGAGCCAGGTTGCTGGCCGGATGTCGGTCTCGGTCGCCGCCCATTGCCTGCAAAAATCCCAAGGCGGCCGCGGCCTGATGCTCGGTGGCGTTCCCGGCGTGTTGCCAGCCAAGGTCGTCATCATCGGCGGCGGCGTCGCTGGCAGCCATGCGGCAGAGATGGCGATTGGCGCCCGCGCCGACGTCACCGTATTCGACCGTTCGGCCAAACGCCTGTCGGAACTCGATGCGCAGTTCGCCGGTGCCGTGAAAACCGCTTATTCCACCCAGGTCGCACTCGACCAAGCGGTGCTACAGGCCGATGTCGTGATCGGTGCCGTGCTGATCCCCGGTGCCGCGGCTCCCAAGCTGGTCACACGCGCCATGCTGAAAGAAATGAAGGACGGCGCCGTGCTGGTCGACATCGCCATCGACCAAGGCGGTTGTTTCGAAACCTCGAAGGCCACGACGCATAACGACCCGACCTATATCATCGACGGTGTCGTGCATTACTGTGTCGCCAATATGCCGGGTGCCTATTCGCGCACCTCGGCCTTCGCACTCAACAACGCCACCCTGCCCTTCGCCCTGGCGATCGCCAATAAGGGCACACGCGCCGCGCTCAATGCCGACCCGCACCTGGCCCGCGGCCTTAATGTCGCTGATGGCGAGATCTGCTGTGAGCCGGTCGCCCGCGATCTCGGCATGCGCTACGTCAAGCCAGACTGGCTGACATCCATTTAGAGGTGCAAGCCGTCCAAGAATCTGCAAGCCTTAAGGGGTCGGCAACAGCTGGCCCCTTTTTGCTGTTCGCCGGAGTTTGGCTTTGACCTTGCGTTACGACCTCGTCGTGTTCGATTTCGACGGCACGCTGGCCGACAGCCTGACCTGGTTCAGGACGGCCCTGTCCGATGTGGTCGAAAAGCATGGCCTGAGCCCGATTTGTGCCGAGCGCGCTGAAGCTTTGCGCGGCATGACGCCCAAAGCGATCATGGACGAGTTGGGCATTCCAACCTGGAAATTGCCCTTCATCGCCGCCGATGTCCGTGCGCGCGCGGCGAAAAATGTTGCCCAGATCACCCTGTTCGACGGGATTGCCGAACTGCTGAGCGAATTGCGCGCCTGTGGCGTCACAATTGTCGTGGTCAGCTCAAACGGCGAAGACGCGATCCGCCAAGTTATGGGCGCCGATCTGGTCGCCCACATCAGCCACTTCGCCTGCGGCGCGGCCCTGTTCGGCAAGGCGGCGGTGTTCCGCAAAGTCGTGCGCATGGCCGGCAGCACACCGGCCCGGACCTTGTGCATTGGCGATGAAGTTCGCGATATCGAAGCCGCCCGCGAAGCCGGCTGCGGCTGCGGCGCCGTTACGTGGGGATTTGCGACACCAGCCATTCTTGAGGCGAGCGTGCCGGATCATGTCTATGCCCTACCGCACGATATCGCGCGCTGCGTCCTGCCTGCGGCACAGACAAGCCAGCGCGCCTGATCGCCCTCAGCCGCAAACCCGCGCTCTTGCTGCGGCGTACTCCGCGACCAGCTGGTCGATATAATCGGCCGCCGATTGAACCGACTTGACCGAGCCAATGCCTTGGCCGGAACCCCAGATATCCTTCCAGGCCTTGGCTTCAGAACCGCCGAAATTCATCGCCGACGGGTCGCTCTCGGGCAGATGGTCCGGGTCGAGACCAGCGGCAGTGATCGAGGCTTTCAGGTAATTGCCGTGAACGCCGGTGAAGAGATTGGTGTAGACAATATCCTCGGCACTGCCCTCGACAATGCCCTGCTTGTAGGCCTGGTCGGCGCGCGCTTCGGCGGTCGCGATGAAGGCTGAACCGATATAGGCGTAGTCAGCACCCATCGCTTGGGCCGCGAGGACGCCGCCGCCGGTCGAGATGGCACCGGAGCACAAGATGGGACCGTCAAACCAGGCCCGCGTCTCGGCGACGAAGCCGAAGGGCGACAGGGCCCCGGCATGGCCGCCGGCACCGGCAGAGACGCAGATCAGACCGGTTGCGCCCTTCTCGATCGCCTTGTGGGCAAAACGCTGATTGATCACATCATGCAGGGTGATGCCGCCCCAACCTTGCACCGCTTGGTTCAGCTCCGCTTGGGCGCCGAGCGAGGTGATGACGATCGGCGCCTTGTATTTCTCGCACAGCGCCAGATCTTCCTGCAGCCGGCCATTGGAGCGATGGACGATCTGATTGACGGCAAAGGGTGCGGCCGGCTTGTCCGGATTGGCGCGATTATAGCTCTCGAGCTCAGAGGTGATCTGGTCGAACCATTCGTCGAGCTGGCTGATCGGACGCGCATTGAGCGAGGGGAAGGATCCGACGATCCCGGCCTTGCACTGGGCAATCACCAGATCGGGATTGGAGATGATGAAAAGCGGTGCGCCAATCACAGGCAGGCGCAGCCTGCCCTTCAGGATATCCGGTTCAGCCATTGCGTAGTCCCCTTGTCTATCGACATTTATCGACCGGCCCCGCCCGGCTCGTTGAAAATGGCCGCAGACGTGAACACTGTTCAGTTTGAGACTAGGGGCGGGCACAGGACGTGTCGAGCGAGGTTTGTAGCTGCGCTACCCGCTCAATTGCCCGTGCAAGACGCGAATAATTTCCAACGCATTTCCAGAAGTGCGGTGAATAACCAGATGGCGCCCGGAGCGGCTCAACCTGATTCCCTCGCCGTATCCCTCATCCAGATGCCCGGAACCGGGGAACAGTGCGAGACGGGTGAAGGCGGCGTGCAGGTCGGCGATATAGGCATCGGCGCGCACATGGCCCCAATTTCCCTGCGAATAACACTAAATTGCCCGTAGATCCTGACGCGCCGCCGGGCTGAGATTGACCGCCGCGGTCGCCGCAGTGAAGCGTGTTGCTCAGCAAGGAAGTCGTCCAGGTCAAAGGGCTCGGCAGGCCTTGATCAATCGCCTGCCTCAACGCCCTGTGGCGTCGCCCCTCCAGCTCCAGCAAACGCAATCCGGCCCGCACCACATCACTCGGCGAGCTGTACCGGCCCTCCGCGACCTGGCGTTGGAAAGAGTCCGCGAAATATTCGCTGACGGCAAAGCTGGTATTCTTGCCCATGACGGCCTCCAGTAGGCGCCATTTTACCAAAATTTGGTACAGTGGCCAAGCGCAACCCTACCCCACCGCCTGCCCGTCCGGCGGGGCGTCGACATGGGCCCACATATAGAGCGCCAGCCAAGAGCGATAGGGTTTGAAGCGCTCGGCCGAGCGCACCGTCTTGCGACGTTTTGAGGTCAGGCGCTCCAGCGCCTTGCGCGCCGCGACATCGCCATCGGGCCAGATATCGGGTTCGCCGAAATAGAACATGTTCATCATGTCCGCCGTCCACTGGCCCACGCCCCAGATTGCGGTCAGCCGAGCAGTGCGTTCGGCGACCGGCAGCGCGCGCAATTCATCGGTATCGAGCCCGACATTGCGGTGGGTCTCGGCGATGGTGATGATGGTTTTTGTCTTGGCACCCGACAAGCCACAGCTACGCAGGACATCGATGTTCGCGGGTGTGAAGTGATCCAACAGAGGCGCACCCCCGGCGCTCCCCTCGACGCGTTTCCAGATGCTCTGCGCCGCCTTGACCGATATCTGCTGGCCGGAAATGGCGCGGCACAGATAGTGCGGAAAGGGATGACTGTCGCGGCGCGGATATTCCAGAGGACCGAGTCGAATGATCGCGGCCTCCAGTGCGGGTGAGAGGCCGGCGGCGACTTCAACGAGGTGATGGTGAACGGTGTGCTCGCACATAAGCCGAAAACTAGCGCAGCTCACACAGCCGCGAAAGAGCGATAACAGGGCGGCTGCGCAAACCCGAAAAACCGGGACGGGGACTGCAAGCCTCAGGTTGACCGTTGCGCAGCCCGGTCGGCCGTCCCGGATGCGATGGAAATTTGGCCCTCGCGCGACTCGCGGTTGGCGTTTCGATGCCAGTCCAAGCCACTCATCCCGGGCAGACCCGCACCCGCCGATCATGGCCGCGCAAACTCCCGACCTGGAGAAAACCGTCGTCAGACAGTCAAAGCTTGCCAACTGCTGCAAACAATCAAACATTATATCATGCGCGCGTCCATTTTGTCGCGAATCGCAATTCACCCCTCAAGTATAGAGTGAACGATAATTACACGCTAAGCTGGTTATGGATCAACCATACCGCCTATAGATTATGAATAGACGATTGTAGCGAGCTATATTGAAACCTGTAATATGTCAGTATTAATTCGTTAACCAACTCTGACATTTATTATTACCTGAAATAGCCCTGATACGGGGCGAATTGGAGGGTAGCACTGTGAAGTCCATTTTGAATTTTGGTGGCGGGGATGCCCGCGCCACACTCGACGCACTCGGCCGTTCCCTCGCCATCATCGAATTCAAACCGGATGGAACCATCCTCACCGCAAACGCCAATTTTCTGGGTGCGCTCGGTTATACGCTCGCGGAGGTCCGCGGCCAGCACCACAGCCTGTTCGTCGACCCGGCGGAAAGCAATTCGGCGGCCTACCGTCAGTTCTGGGCCAATCTGCAGAGGGGTGAGTTCGCCGCCACCGAATTCAGGCGGATCGCCAAGGGCGGCAAGGAGATCTGGATTCAGGCGAGCTATAACCCGATCCTCGACAAGGACGGCAAGGTCTACAAGGTCGTCAAATTCGCAACCGATATCACCCAGCAAAAGCTGGAAACCGCGCACGCCAAGGGTCAAATCAATGCGATCCAGAATTCGCAAGCCGTGATCGAGTTCGAGCTCGATGGCACTATACTGACCGCAAACGAGAATTTTCTCGGCGCGCTGGGCTATCAGCTCGATGAGATCACCGGCCAGCATCACTCAATGTTTATTGAGGCCAGCGAGCGAGGCAGCGACGCCTACAAGAAATTCTGGGACGAGTTGCGCGCCGGCAAATACCAGTCAGCCGAATTCCTGCGCATCGGCAAAGGCAATAAGGAAGTCTGGATCCAGGCGACCTATAACCCGATCCGCGATATGAATGGCAAAGTCTACCGCGTCATCAAATTCGCCACCGACATCACCAGCCAGGTCGAGCTGCGCCACCAGCGCGCTGCGGCGCAAAAGAGCATCGATGCCGATCTCGACGGCATCGCCGTCAGCGTCACCCAGACGGCCGGCCAAGCCACCGCGGTCTCATCGACCTCAGAACAGACCTCAGCGTCAGTCCAGTCCATCGCTGCCGGCATTGAGGAAATGGCCGCCTCGGCCAATGAAATCGGCAGCCAGCTGGTACGCGCCACCGAAATCACCCGCAATGCGGTGACGATGGCCAATCAGACCAGCGAAGTCATGGGCGGATTGGCCGAGTCGGCCGCGCGCATCAATGAGGTCATTTCGCTGATCAACGACATCTCCGAACAGACCAATCTGCTGGCGCTGAACGCCACGATCGAAGCGGCACGCGCCGGTGAGGCGGGCAAGGGCTTTGCGGTTGTCGCCTCGGAAGTCAAAGGCTTGGCCAATCAAACCGCCAAGGCCACAGACGGGATCGCCAGCCAGATCGCCCACGTCCAAAAAGCAACCAATGACGCCGTCGAGGCCATCGCCTCAATTACCAAGACGATTGCCGAGATCGACGAAGTCGCCTCCTCGGTTGCCAGCGCGGTCGAAGAACAATCCTGCGTCACTCGGGAGATTTCCGGAAACATGCAGGAAGTCGCCGCCGGCGTCGATCAGATCACTTCCGGCATCCGCGAAATCGCCAATGCCAGCCAGAGCATCGATACCGCGACCAAGAATGTGCGCCAAGCCTCGCAGGCCATGGGCTAGTTGAAGTACGGCGACGCGGGCTGGCGCCAGATGCCGGCCCGCCTGCGCCAAGGCTTCGGGCCCAACATTCCGTCTGAAATCTAGGTGTAGGGCTCGCCCAGCCGTAGCTGCGAGATGGCGAGCGGCCCTCCTTCGCCCTTTGGGCTACGGCGCTAGCACTCACGCCTCGGAATTAGTGCGCTTAAGGCTCGCCCAGCCGTAGCTGCGAGGTGGCGAGCGGCCCTCCTTCGCCCTTTGGGCTACGGCGCTAGCACTCACGCCTCGG
>NZ_CAXBGE010000019.1:0-18664 GCF_963975345.1 uncultured Maricaulis sp.
CGATCCAGCGGGCCTGGAAGCTGTCATCGGAGACGCGCACAACGCTGACGACATCGACCGTGCGCGATTTCCTGCCCACATCGGCGAAGGGATCATTCGCCTGAGCGTATTCGTTCAAGGTCGTTGAGGCTTCCGAGGTGACATAGTCATAGGCGTTGAGCCAGTTTTCACGGACCACAACCGGATCGATGGAAAGCCCGCGCACACGCTGGATGAAGTTCGCAAGGTGATGCGCGATCTGTGCGTCGGTTGCCGTGTAGCGCTCCGTGGCCGGTGCCACGGCGCGGGCAGCGCCAGTCTCATCGACTTCGACCACATAAGGCGTGACGGTCGAGATTGTGGAGCGCCAGATCAGGGCGGCTGAAGTAAAGAAGCAGAGCGCCAGGCATCCGAGGGCCATGAGCCGCCAGTTCCTGGCCTGCACGCGGGCGGAACCTATGCGTTCGTCCCAGACTTGCCCCGCTTTCTGATAGGGCGTTTCAGGGAATGGGCTCGGCCCGTAGCTGGGGGAAGATCGTTTGAAGACCATGGCTTAGTCGTCCTTGTCATTGAGTTGCGGAGCCGCGCCGGAGGAACCGCGATCACCCTCGCGAAGACTGTGAGCGGCCATCTGTCCAGCCTGGCTCGCATTCTGGCGAGCCTGCATTCGGCGCGCCCAGCTAGGGCTTTGATCGGGATTGGACGTGGCGTTCGGCGTATCGCTAGTGCTCGAGCCGCCCGTGGCTTTCCAGGCGCTCTGGCTACCTTGGCTGTAGGCGGATTTGAGCGATTGCATGGGTTTGCTAGCGGTCTGGCGAATGGCATCGCCGCCAGCGCGAGCAATGCCGGCCATGCCAGCGGCCACACTGGCAGCGCCGGTTTTGCCTGAGGCGACCGATCCAATCGTGTAAGACGTGCGCGCGGCCCCAGCCATTGACGCGCCAGCTTTGACGGCGCTTGAAGCGCCGCCCGCACCTGCACCAATCGCCGCGCGCCCGCCAGCACCGGCGACATATGTACCTGCCGCAACACCTGCAGCAGCACCCGCCGCTGAACCTGCGCCAAGTTGCGGCGCGCCTGTGATGAGGCCTGACGCCACGCCGGGCGCAAAGATGCCCATCCAGAAGAAAACGATGGCCGCGAGCGCAGTGCCCATGACTTGAGCGAGGGTCACATCATCGCCGGTGCGGAACGCATCGGTCACGGAGGAAAAGAGCGTCGAGCCGATGCCGATAATGACGGCGAGTACCATGAGCTTGATACCCGACGTGATGACATTACCCAGTACGCGTTCAGCGAGGAAAGCCGACTTGTTCCAGAGCGCGAAAGGCACAAGCACAAAACCGGCAAGCGTCGTCAGCTTGAATTCCAGAATGGTGATGAAGAGCTGCACGGCGAGCACAAAGAAGGCCACCATGATGATCGCCCAGGCGATGAACATGACCGCGATCATTATGAAATTATGGAAGAAAGAGATCGGCCCCAGCATGTCGCTGATCTCTGAGAGCAGCGGTTGCGCCGCATCAAAGCCGACACCGGCGATAAATCCTGGACGGAGCAAATCCGCCGCCGTCATCGTTCCGCCACCTGCCGTCACACCCAGCTGCGCAAAACTGTCAAAGACAATATTGGCAAGCAGCGAGAAGTTGCCGATGACGAAGGCGAAGAAGCCCACATAGAGGACCTTCTTGATCAGGCCTGCGATCACATCCGTATTCTGAGAAAGTGCCCAGAAGAGCCCGGCGAGCGTAATATCGATCGCAATCAGCGTGGTCGTCAGATATGCGACATCGCCCGCCAGCAGGCCGAACCCGCTATCGATATAGGCTATGAAGGTCGCCAGGAAGGTGTCGATCACGTCCATTAGTCGCTGCCACTTCCGAGAAAGCTTCGCGTACGGGCGCGGCCACGTTCGGCTTCAGCAAGCTGGCGGGCGCGCTCCAGCGCTTCAGCGCGGTAGTGTGAGGCCATCATGGCTTCCATCTGCATGAGCTGCTCGGTCTGCAGCGCTTCAATCTGATTGCCGGCTTGCAGGACCTGGAGATTGCCGACAGCCGACTGGCTGCCCGCGATCAGTTGGTCGAGGCTTTCGCTATCCGCGCGGGCGGATGAGACCACTTCGGCGGTGACCAGAAGGCTTTCGCGATAGGCGTTGCGGGATTGACGCCAGCGTGTGCGGGCCTCTTCGACAAGTACCCGGTGCTCGGGTGGCGTTTCACCGTATTCTTCCGGGTAGATCACTTCATACTCGCGGTCGATCTCTTCAACGCCATAGCCGATGCCTTCTGCTTCGCGCATGAGGTCATCGATGCGCCGCATACGGCGCAGAATGTCATCGGCGATGCTGTCGGGGAGTGTTTCCAGATCGCGCGCCATGTTCTCCAGCATCTCAATCTCATGGGTGAGTTGCTGGATCTGCTGATTGATCTGCTGGAGGGACCGAACTGCCGTCAGAATGTTCTGAGTATGGTTCGCCGGATCGTAGACGATCCCGCCGCCAAACAATTGCGCGGCGGCGGGTGGCGCTGTGAGCACCGTCATTGGAAGCGCACAAAGCGCGGCGGACAGAAGAAGACGTTTCATGTGTTTGGCTCCTATTCAGCGGCGATGAGTTCGGTAGGCGTGACAGGTTCAGGCGCATAGGAATGCGGCGTTTGGCCGGGCCAACGGGTGAGGAGCTCTGCCGCCCAGGGCAGGCCTTTCTCGATCAGCCAGCAGGTGGCAAAGCCGTCGCCTTCCGTCTCGGCCCAGATGCGGTCGAGTATGGCCTGGTCTTCAGGTGAGCTTGCGCCGCAAATGCTCAGAGCAATTGGCCCGAGGCCAAGATCGAAGACACGCGCGCCTAGTGGCGACTGATAATAGTAGTCGCGCTTCGGTGTGGCCCGGCTGATCAGCTCGATCTGGCGGGCATTGAGGCCGAACCGCTCATAGGTCTCTTTTGACTGCGGCTCCTGTGCGCGTTCGTTCGGCAGGAAGATCCGTGTCGGGCAGGATTCAACGAGTGCAGGCGCAATCGACGAGTTGGCAATGTCGGCGAGGCTTTGCGTTGCGAATACGACGGACACGTTCTTCTTGCGCAATGTCTTCAACCATTCGCGGATGCGCGCGGCAAACACGGGATCGTCAAGGAAGAGCCAGGCTTCATCGAGGATAAGCAGTGTTGGTTTGCCGGTGAACCGCGCTTCGAGCCGGTGGAAGAGATAGGTGATGACCGGCGCCACCGCGCCTTTCGCGTGCATCAACTCTTCCATCTCGAAGCAGACCGTGTCCGCGAGGCTGAGGCTTTCATGATCGGCATCCAGAAGCCGCCCATGCGGGCCTTCCAGCGTGAAGGGATGCAGCGCGGATTTGAGCGTGTCGTCCTGCAGCATCAGGCTGAGGCCTGTCAGCGTGCGCTCGGTTTCAGGCGCTGACCTGAGAGACTGGATGGCCTCCCATAGTCTGGCTTTGAGGTCTGGCGTCATCGCAACGCCTTCATTCGTGCAGAGCCCGGCCAGCCAGTCGGCGGCAAAGCTCGCGCCTGACTCTCCGTCTATGTCTTTGAGCGGCTGGAGGCTTGGGGCATTGCTGCTGCCAAGATCAACATGGGCTCCGCCCATGGCGAGCGTTGCGGCGCGGGCAGACCGTCCCTTGTCGAAGATGAAGACCTGTGCACCCTCGTAACGCTTCCATTGCAAGGCAAGCAGAGAGAGGAGCACGGATTTGCCCGCGCCGGTCGGGCCAACAACGAGCGTATGGCCGACATCGCCAATATGCAGGTTCAGCCGGAACGGGGTCGTGCCATCGGTCTGCGCCTGGATAAGCGCAGGGGCGTTGAGATGGCGGTTTGTCTCTTCACCCGCCCAGACCGCCGAGAGCGGCACCATATGGGCAAGGTTCAGCGTGTGCAGGATGGGCTGGCGTACATTGGCATAAGGATGGCCGGGCAAGCTCCCGAGCCAGGCATCGACGGCGTTCAGCGTTTCTCGGATGGCGGTGAAGCCGCGGCCATTCACGACACGCTCGGCGATACGGATATGTTCGTCAACGGTGCGCCGGTCAGGGTCGGCGACGGTGATGGTCGTTGTGACATAGCCATAGGAAACGAGATCGCTGCCGAGTTCCTGAAGGGCGGCATCGGCGTCGCCCGCCTTGTTGTCGGCGTCGCTGTCTACGAGTGCGGCCTGCTCGTTGAACATCGTCTCGCGGAGCACCGCGCCGATCGATTTGCGTTTGGCAAACCAGTGACGGCGCTTTTTGCCGAGGACCTTTTCGGCCTCGGCCTTGTCCATCGCGATGAACCGCGTCGCCCAACGATAGGCGAAGCCCTGCCGGTTCAACTCATCCAGAACGCCGGGCAGCGTCGAGGCGGGGAAACCGAGAATGGTCAGTGTGCGCAAATGCGCCTTGCCGATCATCGGCTCCAGCCCGCCTGCGAAGGGCTCATCGGCAAGTATGGCGTCGAGGAAGACCGGCAGCTCAGGCGTGACGACCGGATGGCGCTTTGTCGAGATGGTCGAGTGCAGATAAGTCAGCGTCTCGTCGTCGGTCAGTGGCCAGACGTCATCGAGACATGTATCGAGAAGGTCCCATACGCGGTCAGACTGTTGCTGGAACGTCTCCAGACGATGCCGCCAGGTCGCGGCGTCTTCTGTTTCAGCGCGAGTGATGAGGGCTTTCTCGGCGCGGCCCGAAGCATCGGCAGGCGGCAGCCAGAGCAGTGTCAGGAAATAGGAACTCTCGAACCTCGCGCCGGCTTCATCTGCTTGAAGCGCGCGTTCCTGATCAACAAGCCAGGCCGCCGCATCGGGAAAGGCGCAATTGGGATAATCATGGATTTCACTGCGTTGCGCTTCGAAGAACAGCGCCCAGCCAGATCCGAACCGGCGAAGCACATTGTTCACACGGGCATTGATCGAGACGAGCTCTTCTTCGGTCGAGCTTTCCAGGTCCGGGCCGCGATAGCGGAACGTGGTCTGGAAGCTGCCATCCTTGTTGAGGACGACGCCCGGCGCGACGAGGCAGGCCCAGGGCAGATAGTCAGCCAGCAAGGTCTGGGTCTCAGAGTATTCACGCAGGTTCAACATGACAGATGCTCCTTGTTACGCACCGAGCGACTGGCCACCGCCATGAAATCCGGATCGCTGCGCGCCATGAACACGGCGGCTGAATGGCCGAGCACCCAAAGCATGAGACCGGGTATCCAGAGCCGCAGACCAAGCGCCAAAGCTGCCGCGAGTGTCCCGATGGCGATGGCGGCGCTTCGCGGCGCGCCTGCCATCAGGATCGGCTCGGTCAGCGAGCGATGCAGGGGGATTTCATAGCCCTCGGCCATCAGATCAGCGCTCCACCACCAAAGCTGAAGAAGGTCAGGAAGAAGCTTGTCGCTGCGAACGCGATGGACAGGCCTAACACGATCTGGATCAGCTTGCGCATGCCGCCGCTTGTCTCACCAAAGGCCAGCGTCAGACCGGTCAGCGTAATGATGATCACGGAGACAATCCGGGCGACCGGGCCTTCGATGGATTGCAGGATCTGATCGAGCGGGCCTTCCCAGGGCATGCCGGAACCTGCTGCGTGCGCGGGCCCAGCTACAGCCAAGCCGATGCCAATGGCAGCAGCGATCTGCACCGTTCGATGAACAGCGCGGGTTTGTTGATAGAAGATCATGTCAGGGGTCCTTCTGTGACGAGTGAAAGGGATCGGGAAATGAGCGGCGCGGTGTCATAACCCTCGCCATTGAAGCCGGCGACGCGCAGCGCTTCGTCGACACGGCGCTGGCCGCCGGTGCGGCTCATGAAGACGACGACATCAATGGCTTCCGCGATCAAATCGAAGGGCGCGCGGGGCGTTGCTTCCAGCGTCAGCTGTTCAAGCCGCCTGAGCGCGCCATGGGCGGAATTGGCATGCAGCGTCGTGATCCCACCCGGATGGCCGGTGTTCCAGGCTTTGAGGAGGTCAAGCGCTTCAGGCCCGCGCACTTCGCCGACAATGATCCGGTCAGGACGGAGCCGCAGCGTTGAGCGGACAAGGTCCTGCAGACTGGTCGTACCGCGATGGGTTCTGAGCTGGACGGTATTGGACGCAGCGCATTTGAGCTCGCGCGTGTCTTCGAGAATGACAATGCGATCGTCATTCAGCGCGGCCTCAGCCAGCAAGGCATTTGTAAAGGTCGTCTTGCCCGATGAGGTGCCGCCCGCGATCAGGATGTTCGCGCGGTTTGCAATCGCGTCCTGCAAGGCTGCTGCGAGTGCCGGGGCCAGCGCGCCCTGATCGACATAGTCACCAAGTTCGAATGGCGTGGTTGCCGGTTTCCGGATCGAAAAGCAGGGGGCCGTGGAGACAGGTGGGAGAAGCCCTTCAAACCGCTCGCCGCTGCCGGGGAGTTCAGCAGAAACGATGGGGGAATTGCGGTTTGCGGCCTCTCCCACCCCGGAGGCGACCAGGCGGATGACGCGCTCGCGGTCGGAGGCTTCAAGACTATGGTCAGAGACCATGACGCCCAAGCCAGCTTTTTCGATCCAGACCGACCCGTCGGGATTGGCCATGATCTCAATCGTGTCAGGTGCTTCCAGCGCGCCGCGTACCACCGGGCAGAAGGCCGTGCGCAGCATCGTGCTACGGCGGGCGTCTGTTTCTGAGTGGTGCGCGGGCTGACCCATCGTTTTGTGCTCCTGTCACTTGGGGTTGGTGTGACTGAAGCCTCGCAGGCAGACGGTAATTGCGGGAGTGTGAATGGCGACCAATGGAAGCAAAACGCCGCATAAGCTGGCCTGTCCCGGCAAAACCCGGCAATGGTTTGATCCACCGTATTTCGCGCCTCAGGCGAAGAGGGTGTTTGTTTGATTTCCATAGTTAATGACGTAGTGCGCTGATTTTGATTGTATTAATATTCCGGCGGATTCTGTTAACATTTACGGATTTGGCCTCGTTCTTGCCTGAAATTCCCCAGTTACGGGAGGCGCAGAATGAAGACGTATGAGCTGAAAACAGATGAGACGCTGAAGAAATACAACTATCTCTGGCGCATGTCGCGGGACCGTTGGGCCTGGGAATACCTAAGACGCAACAAGGATTTCCGCAAAGATGCGGCGCTTCATTCTTCTGATGATATTTCGGAGATGACTGCGCCATGTCGCAATGCCAATATCCGTCTCCTGCGCTCACGCGTGCCGCAAAAACTGGCCGCCCGTTGGGGCCTGGTCTTCATGCCTGATCCGTCTTTGAACGGGATTGATGCCGATGCGGTTTGGCTAAAAACAGCATTTCCCGACCAGGTCGAAGTGAACTGCACGCCGCGTGCAGAAGGCCAGACCTGCGATATCTGGGACCGTACCGTTCCGCACACCAAAATCACGCACGTGACTGACAGGGCTCAGCGAGAGTTTCTTCTCCTGCGCGGCAATGGCTGTGTCGCTCAAGTGCGTTGCACGGGCCAGACACTGCTAAGCCTCGAACCCATTCGCATGAAACTTCAGATTTCTGACATGGAGACCTATGAGCAGAAGCTGAAGGCCCAAAAGGAAGGTATGCGTATCTTCGGCAATGATCCGGAGGCTGAAACGCCCGTATGGCGAAAGAGAACCCAAATCCTGAGAGATGGCCTGATCGCCCTCGACTGTCTGGCCGTGGGCATGACCCATCGGGAAATTGCCGTTGTCCTCTACGGCAAAGCAGCTGTGGACGCCGAATGGAGCGTCACATCCATGAAGAGCACTACACGCTACCTGGTGAACAAGGCCAAAGCCCTGCGCGACGGCGGCTATCTCGTTGAACTGCTCGGCTCGCAACTCGGACCGAATGTGCTCGCGGCATGATTTCAATCGCTTGTAAGCCCTTAACCATTTGCGGCCTGCCCGCGCCGGTGGCGCGGGGCTGTTCGCCCGGCTGGACGGAACGATTTAAGGTATCGGAGCGGTCCGTTCAGATCGCCGGTCTTCGACCGGCGCGCCTGCCGTAACCGCAGGAACCGGATTGCGCCGACCAGCCCGGCGAGGCTCAATGAGGATTCGGTGGCTCGTCTGAAAATCGTGGTGCTGGGTCCCACCGACCATTGCGCTCGTCACGACCTAATCAAAATATGCCTGGCGGCGCGGTAAACCGCGCCGCCTGTTTTGCAGTCTGCATCTCTGCGAGACCGGCCCATATGAAGCACGATCGCCATCTAAGAGATCTGCCATTTGACACAGTATTTGCAGTCATAAGGCAGTAGAGACGCATGTCACTCTTCGCTAAGTTCGGTTCGATAACCTCACCGCCATCGCCGAAGCGGGGTGGCACAAATCATCGACTCCATTGTGCCGTTGCTGCAACGGGCCGTATCAACTCTCCATCTTTATCAGACCGCAAAGATTCGCTGTCGTCTAACTCCTGACAGGCGAGGATGTCACAGATTCATAAACTCCCAAAGTCAGGGTTTGGTGATGGAACGAGAAGCTCTCGAACGCGAAAACGTGTGAGTCCCCATTGTCATCGCTTAGCACGACGGCATCGCCGCCAAGTGGCCCGCCCTTTTTGGCGCTGCAATAAGCGACGATATCATCAAATATGGTTGTTTCTTTGATCCTGGAAAACCGTCTCGCAAAGGCTGGCGACTGTATTAAATGTTTGCACGGCGCGGCGCGATCGAAATCATCCGCCCAGCGGTCCGGATGCGGGTGCCCGGTGATCAATCCCACAACGGGGGTTTCGCGTCCCCAAACCATGATTGAGCGCCATAGCGTTGTGGAAAATGTATTGCCAAACCGGTCCTTCAACTGTTTCAACGTATCAAAGCCAGGCGCGACGGACGCACACTCTTCGATGAAACGATCGCCCAGAAAAAGAAGCCGCCCGGCGGCGTAATTTGCTTCGGCTTCCAGCTTATCATGACAAGCCGGAGCAAGCGTATAATCAATATCGCCCATCATCGAGGCTTCATGCCATGGTATCACACTGTGTCCGATTTCATGGGCCTCGGTCCATCGATGTTTCAGGGGCGGCTGATCCTTGTCGAGCAGGATCTGGCGCCCATCGGGAATGTAGAGCGCGCGCAAGTCTAGTTTGCGCACCGCCTCAAGAAATAAAGTCGGTTCATTCAAAAGACGCTGCGCGCCGACTTTGATACGGGAGATCGTCTCCCGCATCATGCCGGGATCGTCGGCCGTGTAGTAAGAAAAGTCGAGCTTCAGTAGCTCTCGCACGGTCTCGAGTTTCAGTGGTGGCTCGGGATTGCCAAGCCCCTTATGAACGCGGGCAATCCGTTCATCGATGTCGGCCTGGACGCGTGGTTTCAAAATGACATTTTTGGCCACGCGTTGTCACAGCTCACTTTTTGGCATTATCGCTCAAAACGGCGATGAAGCCGTTTAAAGCTTCGATTTCGAGAGCGCTCAGTTTCTCAATCGATTCGGATTTGGCCGCGAATCGCACGGCGTCTTCGACGTAAGAAAAATCTTTTGGTCGCACGAGACCAGACAGCCCGAGGAGTTTGCGATCCGAGACGCCGAACACTTGCGACAATTGATAAATTGTTCTGGGCTCGGGCGTATGCGCGGTTTCTTTTTCGATGGCGAGAAGCTCACCAATATCAATATCGGCTTCTTCAGCGAGCCGATTAATCGACCAATTCTTTTGTCGGCGCATAAGGTTGATGAACCGGCCGAGCGCCAGAAGGCCGTCATCGCCGGCATCATCTACAATGAGGTCTTCTGCAAAGACGGGATCTGCCGCCGTCAAACCTGCGCTAATGTCATAACCGTCCTCTTCCAGGATGAGTTTGCGCCGCCAGTCTTCATTGATTTCAAGTGTCATTCTCCCTGTCCTTTCCCGATAAATTTTTGCGCCTGTTCGGAGCTTAACTCGAAATAGCGCAAGTCTTCATAAGCTGCATCCTGGCCGAGATCTTCCATGCCGCAATGATTGGCGTAGAAACGATTGGCCTGAGGCAGCGAGTGTAAGCCCACCCGGCCCTTATAACCTTCTGCAATACTCAGCTCGATCGCGGCGAGGATTAGCTCGGTTCCGCAACCGCGGTATCTGGGCGGCGCGCCGAGCAAATCATTGCGATTCCACGGCGCCGCTTCGATATAGTCGATATAGACCAGATGCTGGGTCTGCTGGCCGGCAAGCCGCGCCCGTTTGGTCAAGTCGACGGTCATCATCGCCTGAGTCATGCCCTCACAGACCAAAGCAAAGGATCGATTGGCCAAGCGCTTTTCTATATCGCGCAGCTTAACCCGCCAATCCCAGTGCCGACTTTGAGGCCAGAAGCGTCGCTCTACCCCTCTTTGGTTCAAGAGCTTCAGACGATTTTGGAGGTCGGGCAGCCATTCAGCCTCCCAATCGGCGAGATTTTTATCGACAATGCCATGCCAGCATTCTGCCGCGACAAAGGTCTCAGCGCCATGGCTATAAAGCTCGATCGCCCGGACGTCTGAAGGCGTCGACGCCGTCATAGCATCATCAGCTCCGCCTTTTTCTGGGCCGTCTCATCTTCGAAAAAAAGCTTGTCACCCTGTTCCAAACGCTCCTCGACCCGCTGATAGAGCCGTAAAGCCTGGCGCAAAAGCACCGTTTTGCTCAGGTCTTTCTTCTCACAGAGCGCTTCAAGCACAGCCATCTCAGTCTCTGTCAGGTTCAGAGTCATGGTCTTCTTCGACATTCGGTCAGGTCTCCTCTTAGGGGCCATATGCCGATTCTATGACTCTTTGTCAAGGAAAATAGTGCAATAATTGGCTATTGACTAGCTATATTTTAGCTACTAATTCATGATTCAGGCGTTGGCGATGGGTCTGCGCCGCTTCTCATAAAGGAGATAAATCATGGAAGACGTGATTGATCTGGAACACTGGGGGCGTGACCAGACCACTACGCCAATCCCGCGCGCGAAAACCTATCAGACGCGCCTTTGGGACGGCGATGGGTTTGACGAAAAGCGGGCTTTCAATGATGACGATGTCACTGGCCAGCAAGTCCTTGAACGGTATGACCGACGGCCCACATCCGAGTTTGAATTGCTCATGCTCACCCGCCGCGGCGACCTTGAGCGGGTCGATCTGCACCAAACCATCAGTTTGCGAGACAAAGGCCCTGAACGCTTCTTTGCCTTTCGCGCTGATCGCTTATTCACCTTCACCGTCAATGGCCGCCGCTATCCCTGGGGGGCGCCCACCATTACCGCCTCTTTGATCCGGCGCCTGGCCCGTATCCCGGACGACCATACGCTGTTTCTCGAAAAGGCTGAAACGCCGGATGAGACGCTGGGGGATGACAGCGTCGTTACGCTGACCGGATCCGGGGTTGAGACGCTGTCATCGCGCAAAGCCGAATGGAAGCTCAATGTTCAGGGCGTGCTCTTAACGCTTGCCAGCCCGTTCATTGCCGTCAAAGACGCGCTCGCGCAGGCCGGCTTTGACCCAAATCAGGGCTGGATTGCAATCCTCAAACGCAAAGGGGCTCCGAAACAGCAGGTTGAGCTTTGCGACACGATTGATCTGCGCTTGCCGGGCATTGAGAAATTGCGGCTGACGCCAGCGGAGATCAATAATGGCGAAGCGCCGGCCGCGCTCCGCCAAGACTTTGCCCTGCTGGAAAAGGATAGACGCTATTTAGACGCCCGCGCGTTTGTATGGGAAACCTTTATCGATGGCGGGCGGCGATGGCTATTTCTGCGTCAATTCACGCTTCCAAAGGGGTTCAACCATGGCGCTGCGGACATTGCGATTGATATTCCGGCGACCTATCCGAGCGCCGAAATCGATATGTTTCATTGCCGCCCGCATCTGACGCGGGCGGGCGGCGGTCAAATTCCCTACACAACCGGCTCGACCCAAATTCAGGGCGAGACCTTCCAGCAATGGTCGCGCCACCTGCGAGGTCGCACGCGGTGGAACCCGGCCTCGGACAGTGTGATGACGCATATCGCCCTGATCGAAGCGGCGCTGCTGAAGGAAGTGGGTGAGCCATGAGAGATTATTCGCTGACCCTGCCGGACGTCGATCACGCGGCCCTTAAACGCCACCTTTTCCCAGGTGATGGGTGTGAGGCGGCCGCCATCTTAATTTGCCGCCGCGTTGGAGCGGACAATGAGCGTTTTATCGTGCGGCGCGTCTTGGCCGTGCCACACGCAGCGTGCACACAAAGAACGCCCGTCGCCATCACCTGGCCGGGCGCTTTTATTGAAGCGGCCATCGATATCGCCGAAGCCGGCGGCGACAGCATTATTCTCACTCATAGCCATCCTGGCGGACAATTGGCCTTCTCCGCAACAGATGATGCGAGCGACCAAAACGTATTGCCGAGCGTCTTTCACGCCTTCGACAGTGACGGGGCTTTGCATGGCTCAGCGATCATGACGCCGTCAGGCGCCATGAAGGCGCGTCTTTACGATCGAGCGGGCGCGCGATCGCGGATGGCGCGCATCACCCGGATCGGCCAGGATCTGACGCCCCTGGTAGGTCCAAGTCTGTCTTATGGTCTGCCGTTTGGCGATGAGATGCGTCAGGCGCTGGCTCTAATGACTGCCTGTGTCATCGGCGTTTCGGGCACCGGGTCATTGGTGGCAGAGCAGCTCGCGCGCATGGGCGTCGGGCGTCTGATCCTGATCGATTTTGATGCGATGGGACCGGAGAATTTGAACCGCATTGTCAACAGCACCGCCGAGGACGCGCGCAACAAATCTCTGAAGCCAGACATGATGGCGGCTGCAATCGAAACCTATAATTCTGACATCGAAATCGTGTCTGTCGGAAAGCCGATTGAAACGGTCGAGGCCATTCAGATCGCCGCGTCAGCAGACATCCTGTTTTCTTGCGTCGATCGCATGGATGCGCGCCTCATCGCCGAACGATTGTGCGGAGCGTGCCTCATCCCGCTGATTGATGTCGGTGTGACCATTCCAACGCGCAAAGACGCGGCGGGCGCGGTGCATGTGGCGGAGATTGCCGGACGCATTGATTATGTGCGTCCAGATGGACCGAGCCTTACCGACCGCAGGGTTGTCACGCCCGAAGGCCTGCGCCGGGACTATCTCATCGACCATGCGCCGCAATCGGCGAAAGTGGAGATAGAGGCGGGCTATCTGAAAGGCGCGCCAGATGAAGCCCCCGCCGTCATGAGCGTCAATATGCGCGCCGCCGCAACCGCGGTGAATGAGTGGTTGGCGCGGCTTTATGGGTTTCGTGTTGACGGCAACGGCCCCTTCGCGCGCACGCTATTCTTGCTCGCCAGCGGGGAAGAAGAATATGCTAGCGAAACCGAATTTCCGTATGCGAAGCATGCCTATTTTGCGCAAGGGCTGGCGCCGCCATTATTGGGCCTGCCAGGGCTTGCCGAAAACAGTGAAAGGGCCGCCGCATGACACCGCCAAAATGGGTTTTGAGGCTTTGGTCAAAGATCGCGCCGCGCCGCATGTTGATTGTCGTCGAGAGCGATACCCCACCTGACCTTTTGCCCACCCGCAACCTGTATCTCGCTAGAGAAGATGAAGAAGACTGGGCGATAGCGCTAAATTGCCCATGCGGCTGCGGCGACCGGCTCGAACTCTTACTCGTGCCAGAAGCCAAGCCGCGCTGGACGGTGATATCGCCGGACGGCGCGCCGCCAAGTCTTCACCCGTCTGTCTGGGGACAATCTGGCTGCGGCGCGCATTTCTGGATCCGGGACGGCCGCGTTCATTGGTGTAAAGACTAATCAGAGTCAGGCTCAAAACTGAGCCGACGCTGACCGCGGCGAAAACTATAGGCGGAAGTACGGATTGTGTCGCTTCCACTCTTTAATGATGATACCCAGCCTGCGTGAGGGGCCCATGACGTTTAAATTTATCCATAGTTCTGACCTTCATCTCGGCCGGCGCTTCGCCAATATCCCGCAAGCCCCGGACGGCAATGTCCGCGGTCGTTTAATGGAAGCGCGATTTGGTGCGATTGAACGCCTCGCAGATGCCGCGCGCGCGGCCGGCGCCAAACATATTCTGCTCGCAGGCGACACATTCGACACCGCGACGCCTTCAGTGACGGTGCTCACCCAAGCGCTCGCCGCCATGGGCGAGGATGATCAACTGCAATGGTGGGTCCTGCCCGGCAATCATGACAATCTAAGAGACGCCGAACCCTTATGGGACAAGATGGCGTCCGATGCGCCCGCCAATGTTCACGCTGTCTTGGATGCCGCGCCGATCGACATGTCTGCGGGTGCGACGCTGCTGCCCTGCCCAGTCACCTATCGTTCGCCAGGCCGCGACTTGACTGAGACCTTGCCGAACATGCCAACCGCGGACGGCGCACTGCGGATCGGCCTTGCTCATGATGGCATCACTGATTTCGCCGGCTTGCATGCGCATATTCCGCCGGACCGTGATCGAACGGCCAAGCTTGATTATCTGGCGCTTGGCGACTGGCATGGCCGGGTCCGGGTGAGCGAGCGCGCCCATTATAGCGGGAGCCCCGAACAAGACCGGTTCAAACATGACCGTCGCGGCGTTTGTCTCAGCATTTCGATTGAAGGTCCTGGCGCCGTCCCAGAGATTGAAGAGATTGAAACCGGACTGTTTCATTGGCTGACCCATGACGTTGCTGCACATCAGGGCGACGATATTTCAGCTGCGTTCAAAGCCGGTCTCCCTGCTCAGGATCGCCGCAACACATTGATCAAAGTGCGCGCCTCCGGTTGGGCGAGCCTCGCCAGCCAATCCGGCCTCCGCCAAGCTGCCGACCAGCTCGGACCGGAATTTGCCTATTTCGATTTGGACACGGCGCAGCTCGGAACCCTTTATGAGGCCGCTGATCTTGACCAGATCGATCAAGCCGGCGCCCTGCGCCTGGCGGCTGAACAGCTCAAAGCCGCGTCTGAAGCTGAAAACGCCGATGCCGGTGACCAGGAGATTGCCGCGGACGCGCTCGCCCGCCTCTATGCTTATGTGAAGGAGGCGGACCTATGAAACTGCGTTCAATCCGCCTTCAGAATGTTCGCCGCTTCACGCGCCCCGTCTGTTTGGAGGGCATCAGCAATGGCGTAAATGTCCTATGCGAACCTAATGAATTTGGCAAGTCCACGCTGTTTGATGCCTTGCAAGCCCTGGTGTTCAAATCGCATACCTCAAGCGACAAGCAGATCAGATCGCTCAAACCGCATATTGGCGGCGCTCCGGAAATCTCGGTTGATATTGAAACCGAGGACGGACGCTTCACGCTGAAAAAACGTTTTTTATCAAAACCAATTGCGACGGTCGAACAAGATGGACGGGTCATCGCGCAGGCCGATGAAGCTGAAGCCTGGATACGGCGCCTGGCTGGCAGCGCCGATGGCGGACCTTCTGGCCTGTTATGGGTGCGCCAGGGCATTACTGGTCTGACCAGCGGGTCAAAAAAAGAAGATGAGGCCGCGCTCAGCGCGCGCCGCGATCTGCTCTCCTCAGTCACCGGAGAAGTTGAAGCCATGACCGGCGGGCGTCGCATGGATGCCGCGCTAGACCGCTGCCGGGATGAGTTGGCGGCTTTTGTCACGAGTTCCGGACGCGCCAAAACGGGTGGACCATGGAAAGCGGCGCAAGATGACGTCGAGGCTTTGTCGGAGGACTGCGAAGCTCTGGAGGCCGCCTGCGCGCAATTGCGTGAGACCCTGAGAGCACGACGCGCAAAACGACGCGAGCTGGCAGATCTAGAGCATCCTGACGCGGTAGAGGCGCGCAAAACACAATTGCACGAGGCGGAGACAGCCTATAAAGCCGCCCAGCAATTTGCCGAAGCATTAGACGCCGAAGCGCGCAAAGTCGCTGCGGCGCGTCTCGAGGTCACGACGCTCCATAAAAACCTAGAAACGCTGCGCGCCGCGCAAGATGAGCTGAAACGATCGGTCGGCGAGGTTGAGACCGCCAAGACCGCTCTCGACGCCGCGCAGGACGCTCACGGGAAAGCGGACGATGAAACGAACGCCGCCCGACAGGGATTGGAGCGCGCGCAATCGAATTTGGTCGCCGCGACGGAGCGACATGAAACGGCCCGAAAACGTCAAGCTGCAAAAGACGGCATAGCGCGGCGCAACGCTTTGACGGAGCAGATCGAAAAAGCGCAAGTGTTTTGGGACAAAATGGAAAACGCGCGCGCTGAGGCTAGTAGAGGGCCGAACGCCGAAACGCTAAAACGCCTCGAAGCCCTATATGGCGAGCTTCGCACCGCAAAGGCGCTTCGCGACAGCGCGGCGGCCCAGTTTGTCGTCAATTATGAGCCCGGGCGTGACGGCTATGTCCTACAAGGAAAAGCGGCGATCCCAGATGGAGAGGCCGTTGCGATTCCAAGCGGCGCCGAACTAACATTGCAAGACATTGGCACTCTGATCATTCATCCCGGCGCGGGCGGGCAAGATGACGGATCCTTTGAACGCGCAGAGACCGCTTATAAAGCCTTGCTCGCCGAGATAGAATGTAAAACCATTGACGCGGCGCGGACCGAAGCTGCGGCGCGGGCCGCCGCCGAGCGCCGATTCGGCGAGGCGCAGACCGGGTATCAATCCCTGGCACCTGACGGATTAGAGGCCTTACGCGCGGCGCTCGCACGCATTCCAGATTTCGAAGAGACCGATGAGACAGACAAGATCGATCAGGCGGATACTGAAGCGGATCTCGTCGAAGCAAAGGCAGCTTTGATTGACGCGCAGGCCGAATTCAATATCGCCGCTGAACGCAAATCTGACGCCCGAGCGGACGCGGCACGTGCTGAAGCGGTCCATAGCGCCGCCTTGGATCGGCAAACGCGCGCTGAAACAGCTCTGAAGGGGTTGGAAGATCTCGACGCTGATCAGCTTGCGTCAGATCTGGAGCGGGCGACGACGACATTGCGCGCCGCTGAAGCGCTGCACGCAGAGCAAGACCGCGCCGCGCCGGATCTCGGCGCCGCCAAAGCCCGTTTGACCCGGGCCGTATCTGTACAGGACGCGGCTGAGGCGGCGATTGCTTCGCTAAAGCCCGATCTTGCAACTTTGAATGAGCGAATTGCGCGTCATGCGGGAGACGCCGTGGAAGAGCGTCTCGCGGAAGGCAAACAAAAACTGAGCGCCGCCGAACAGGCTCTGAAACGGATCGTACATGAAGTCGCGGTGCTGCAGAAACTTCAAATCGTTCTGCAAGCGGTCCGCAATGAGGCGCGTGAACGCTATTTCGAACCGGTCGCTGCAGAACTCAAGCCGCTCTTACAAATCTTGTGGCCTGAGGCGGAGCTCAAGTGGGATGATGATAAACTGTTGCCCACCACGCTCCTGCGCGGCGGCGAAGAAGAATCGACAGATGTCCTTTCCGGCGGCACCCAGGAGCAAATCGCGCTCTTTGTTCGGTTGGCATTCGCAAAGCTGCTCGCAACGCGCGGTCAGCATGCGCCGATTATCTTAGACGATGCGCTTGTGTTCACAGACGATGATAGAATTGAACGCATGTTTGATGCCTTGCATCACCAGGCGAGCGATTTGCAAATCATCGTGTTCTCCTGCCGCCAACGTGCGTTTCGCGCGCTCGGCGGACATCTCCTGCGATTGTCTGAAATTGATGCCGTCTCCGAACAAAACACCGCGGATTCGATGTAACACCCAAAGTCAGTCTCCAGCCACAATGATGTGTGGATCCTTAAGTGCGTATTTTGATACGCCAGATTAAAGGCGGATCATCGACTCTTCAAGGATCGCCGCAGTGCCGATAAGATTGATGATAAGGTAGTTGCGCCTGTACTTTCATCTACATTTTCTGAAGCGGAGAACGTCGCTTCGAACAAAGCAGCGACTTTACCTGGGTAATCTATAGATGCTATCTCGAATTCTATTCCCACGTTTGGCGTTCCCTTTACCACACGTATTTAGCGCTCCGAACACAGACTGTGCGCAAGAAATCGTTATCACTGGTTTTGCTCGCATAGCAGAGTTTTCCTGGTCAGCGTTGAGTTCAATGAAAGCACAGCTTCGTTGGGTGCCGTTTGTCAGTTCGTACGTCACCGAAGTCTACCTCCGCCTTAATATTTGTTCCCATCAGTCAGGTGGGCGGACGGTGCGTCTGCCAGAGCGCGGTCGCCGCGCAAGGGGGCGGGTCTTTGTCAGCTCTGATCGTCTTTAGGCGTCATACCTACAGCTTCCCCTTGCGCGCCGCCCTGGTGCGCTCCGGCTGAGCACCTCCTCGCCGCCCACCCGACTGTCGGGAAAAGAACGCGGGCGGGGAAGGAGACTGACATGACTGACCAACTCGCTACCACTGCACCTCTTGCAGCAACCACCGCACCCGCGCGGGGCGAGAGACCGCGAATCTATGTGGCCTGCCTTGCAGCCTACAATTCGGGCTGCCTGCACGGGCGATGGATCGAGGCGACCACGCCCGACGAAATTTGGACCGAAGTGCGCGCCATGCTGGTCGCGTCGCCGGAGCCGGATGCGGAAGAACACGCAATCCATGACTATGAAGGCTTCGAGGGCGCAAGCCTTTCTGAGTATTCGAGCTTCGAGACGGTGTGCGAACTGGCCGACTTTATCGAGGAGCATGGCGAACTTGGCAGCAGGCTTTACCGGCATTTCGGCGACGATCTTGAGCAGGCGCGCGCCGCCTTCGAGGACTATGCGGGTGAATATCGCAGCGCGGCGGACTTCGCCGAGCAGCTGCACGGGGACACCGGCACCGAGATACCGGAATCGCTTCGCTATTACATCGACTGGCAGGCGCTGGCCCGCGACATGGCGCTGAATGGCGAGATCATGGTGT
>NZ_CAXBGE010000020.1:0-7410 GCF_963975345.1 uncultured Maricaulis sp.
GTCCCGATGTTCGCGTGCGGCTTGTTGCGCTGAAACTTTTCCTTCGCCATGGTCTTTACCTCTTGAACGCCGATCTTAGGAAAAGACGGGCTGATCGTCATGCAAAATTGGTAACATGGGCACTTGGAGGCGTGCCCGGTTCGGATGCGCGCCTGATACACGCGCTAGACCGGTCTAGGCAAGCGCGAATGCACATCGCCGGCCGTGGCGGCTTTGCCGGGGCGATGCGGGGTGGTGATGGAAGAAGTTCATGCGGCGCAGAATAAGCGGGGCGCGTGACATCGAGCGCGGCCCTCCTTCGCCAAGGCTTCGGAGAGCACCTCTTCGCCCCAGGTGCGCGCTGCGGCTGGCTTGCCACCCGAAGCCCGCAGGGCGAAGGGTGGAGCGGGTAGTCGGGATCGAACCGGCATCCTCAGCTTGGAAGGCTGCTGCACTACCATTGTGCTATACCCGCGCCAGACCTCACCGTTTAGCCGCTTCGAAGGCAGGCGTCGAGGGGCTGTGCAGCATGGATCGCACCACAAATGCCGCTGCCGTTTTCCTCGATCGACCCACGTGACCGCACCGGCGCTTGGCGCTAGGTTGGCCGCGACACACGACCACGCAATGGGGACATCATGACCGGATTTCTACTGCTGGCCTTCACCTTCCTGATCGCCGGCGTGATTGCGGTACCGATCGCCTCGCGGCTCGGGCTCGGCTCGGTGCTGGGCTATCTGATCGCCGGCATCGCCTTGGGCCCATTGCTGGCGGCGCTCGGAGTCGATCTGGTCTCGATCCAGCATTTCGCCGAATTCGGCGTGGTGATGATGCTCTTCCTGGTCGGCCTCGAGCTTGAACCCAAATTGCTGTGGCAGATGCGCGCCCGCCTGCTCGGGCTGGGTGGACTGCAAGTGCTCGGAACCGTCGCCGGCGTGACGGCAATCGGGATCGGCTTCGGCCTCGCCTGGCAGACGGCGCTGACGGTCGGCATGATCCTCTCGCTCTCCTCCACGGCCATCGTGTTGCAAACCCTCAACGAGAAAGGCCTCGCGCGCAGCGATGGCGGGCGGTCGAGCTTTTCGGTTCTGCTGTTCCAGGACATCGCCGTCATCCCGATGCTGGCCCTGATCCCGCTCTTGGCGCTGCCCGACCTGCTCAACGACGGACACGCCACCGAAGCGGCAGACGCGACCCATGCCGCCGGCGAAAGCGGCCATGCCGGCTTCGACCTCAATCTCGTCGACGGACTGGCCGGCTGGCAGCAGGGCCTTGTAACCCTTGCCGCAATCGCCGCGGTGATTGCGATTGGCGCTTTCCTGACGCGGCCGATTTTTCGCTATATCGCCAAGGCCAAGATGCGCGAGCTGTTCACCGCGGCCGCCCTGATGATCGTGATCGGCATCGCCTTGTTGATGACACTGGTCGGCCTGTCGCCAGCGCTCGGCACATTCCTCGCCGGTGTCGTGCTGGCCAATAGCGAATACCGCCATGAGCTGGAATCCGACATTGATCCCTTCCGCGGCCTTCTGCTTGGCCTGTTCTTCATGACCGTCGGCGCCGGGATCAATTTCGCCCTGCTCGCCGATCATCCTGCCGCCATTCTCGGCGCCGTGGTCGGATTAATCGCGCTGAAGGCCGGTGTGCTCTGGGTGTTGGCGCGAATTTTCGGCCTGCAGGGCTCGGACCGCTGGCTGTTCGCCCTCGGTCTGGCCCAAGCGGGCGAATTTGCTTTCGTGCTGCTTGCTTTCACGATGGCCAATGGCGTCATTCCAGCGCCGCTCGCCGCACAGATCTCGCTTATCGTGGCCTTATCGATGCTGCTGACCCCGGCCCTCTTCATCCTGCTCGACAAGGTGATCATGCCGCATTATCTCGCCCGCTCGGACCGCCCCGCCGATGAGATCGAGCCGGGTGGCAAGATCATAATCGCCGGGCATGGCCGCTTTGGCGGCATCATCAACCGCATGCTGTCCTCGGCCGGCCATGCAACGACGGTGATCGACTACAGCTCCGAGCATCTCGAGGCCCTGCGCGCCTTCGGCTTCCAGGTCCATTTCGGTGACGCGACCCGGCCCGACCTGTTGCAATCGGCCGGCATTGCCGACGCCAAGCTCCTGATCATCGCCATCGACGACAAGGAGAAGATCACCGAGCTGGTGCGCTATGCAATCAAGACCTATCCGGATCTGCACGTGCTCGCACGGGCGATTGATCGCGATCATGTCTATGAGCTCTGGGCCGCAGGCTGCCGCGATATTGTCCGCGAAGCCTATGACAGCTCGATCCGTGCCGGCCGCTCGGCGCTGCAGGCGCTCGGCCGCAACTCGAAGCAGGCGGCGCGCTATGCCAGCGAATTCGAACGCATGGACCGCGCCTCGATGCCCGTGCTGGCCGATCTCTACCGCCTCGACACACCGCCCCATCTCAACGCTCCCTATGTCGCCAAGGTCAAAGAGATCCGCGAGGAATGGGAGCAGCAATTACGCGGCAGCATGGAGGCTGCCGAGGCGAAGGACGCAGGCGAAGAGACCGACGAGGCCGCCGCCGCTGCGGCGAATCCGGTCTCGTCGGCCTGAGCCGGACGGGCCATTCGACAAGGACGGCTGCGGGCGAACCGGTCAGTTCTCATCCCGGGCGATTACGAGGACCTCCCCGGTCATGTTCGGGTGAAAGACGCATCGATAGGAATAACGTCCCTCAACATCGAACCGGATTCGCGAGCTGGCATTGCGCGCCATCGAGCCGGTATCCCAATCATCGGCCAATCCGGTCGCCGTGTGCGGTGCGAGATCCGCATTGATCCACTCCACGCTGTCGCCTGCCCGGATCGTGACCAGCGCCGGCTCAAAGTTGAATCGCCGGATCATGACCTGGGCCACTGGCTCGCCTTCCGCGGCCAACGCGCCCTCCGCCGGTCCGGCCAGGACGAGGGCAAGCCCCAGACCCTGACCGAAGCCGCGGCGCGAGAGCCGGCTCAGCTCGCGCATTCCAGCGCCGTCACCATCCGACCCGCATGTGCCTCGTGGACGCGGAAGGTCACCAGCGCGTCAGTCAGCAGGGTCCGCAATGGCGCAACCGTCACGACGGGGATGAAGCTGTCGGCCACGGTGGCATTGACCACTTGATGATAGCCGAGCTCGTTCAACGCATAGGCGCAATCGAACTCCCGTCCCGTCAGCGACATCAATTCGGCGCGCTTGGAGGCGGCGCCTTCGAGCAGGGATCGGCTGAGCGCATTGTCCTGCGGGCTGACATTGAGTTCGGCGAGCAGCTCGCCCGCGGCGGCATTCACCGCGTTGTGGTCGCGGATCATCGTCTCCGCGAAGCTCCGCACGGCATCATTCTCGGAAATTGCGAGGGCAAGATGGCCGTAGCGAATATCGATCGCGTCAGCCGTGTAGGCGGCATGGGCGATTTCCAGGTCATTCATGACGTCGTCGGCGTGCGCGCTTGCAGCTGTGGCCGTGACCGCGACGATCATGGCAAGGGATAGAGTATTCATCGGTAGGCTCCGTTTCATGTTTCCGGTTTTCGATAACGCCAGAGATCATGTCGTTGCGCGGATGAAAATGTGATATTGTCCAGAATTCATGCTTGATCGTCCACATATATGGACGAATGCTGAGTTTACGGATATCCAGAACCATGCTTGATCTGCTCAGCGACATTCTCACCCGGCTTTCCCTGCGGGGCGCCCTCTATTTTCGCACCAATTTCAGTGCGCCCTGGGGGGTCCGGGTTCCGGCTTTCAGCAATGTCGCCCGCTTCCACTATGCTCATCGGGGCGAAACCGCCATTCGGGTGGCTGGCTGCCGCGAACACCTGATCCTGGCCCAGGGTGATTTGGTGATCATCCCGCACGGCGCGGCCCATATTCTCTCCTGCCGGGAGACCGACCCCGATGACGCGCTGCCGCTGGAAGACGTGCTGGAGCGCGCCGGTTATGACGGGCGCGGCGCGCTGGTCTTCGGTGGCGAAGACCATTCACGCAATTCAGAACTGATCTGCGGACATTTCTCATTTGCGCCGGGTTCCCGGCACCTCCTGTTCGAGCGACTGCCAGCTTTCATTCACATTCGCAATTACGGCGAGGATGCCGGCCCCTGGCTGGAAGCGAGCTTGCGGATCATCGGCGCAGAAGCGGGCGGCGCACGGCTGGGCGGCGATCTGATCGCGCTGCGCATGTCTGAAGTGATCTTTGCCCAGGCCATTCGCAGCTATACCGAGGGCGCCGACAGTGTGAACAGCCATCTTGCCGGTTTCGCAGATCCGCACCTGGCACCGGCCCTCGCCGCTTTCCACCACCGTCCCGCCGCGCCCTGGAGTGTCGCAGGCCTGGCCCGCGAGGCGGGCCTGTCTCGCACCGGTTTCGCTCAGAGCTTTACCGAAAAACTGGGTATTACGCCGATGAGTTACGTCACGAGCTGGCGCATGCAGATCGCCCGCGAAGCCTTGGTGCAGCGCCGCCTGAGCGTTGCCGAAGCCGCCGAAATTTCGGGGTATGCGTCAGAATCCGCCTTCAGCCGGGTGTTCAAGAAAGAGACCGGCCAGTCTCCCGCCGCCTGCCGCCAAGGCGCGGCCGGGACCCAGCCGGAACGCGCCGCCTGAAGACTTGTCAGCGGTAGTCTGTTTGCCTGCTCACACCGCCGCCTTCTGCGCATTCAAGGGCGAGATCAAGCTGCCCGCAATCATGCCGACAATCGCCATGAAGAGGCCCGCAAGCTGGGGCGGAACGAGCATTGACGCATCATTGGCCATCATCTGCAGATTAAGGGCTTCCAGCACAGCCCAGGTTGAGACACCCAGCGCGATCGAGACCAGGGCGCCGGTATTGGTGGAGCGCTTCCAGTAGACGCCAAAGGCCAGCGGCACGAAGGCACCGCACAGCGTGACGAGATAGGCATTCTCGACCATTTCGAAAATGCTCAACCCGGCCGATGTGCTCAGATAGGCATAGCCCAGCACCACCAGGCCAAACACGAAGACGCAGGCCCTCAGCGTCCAAAGCAATTGCTTGTCATTGAGCTTGAACGCGTCCTTGAAGATATTCTCGGCCAGGATGGCCGAGGGCGCGAGCAGCGTGCCCGAGGCGGTCGACATGATGGCCGAGAGCAGCGCGCCGAAGAAGACGACCTGAACCGGCATCGGCACGTCATTGAGGATGAATTCGGGCAGGATGCGCTGCGGATCGCCGCCCTCAGCCATATTGACCGTCAACAGGCTCGGATCAAGCAAGGTGGCGCCATAGGCGATGAAAATCGGGATGAAGCAAAAGGCGATATAGAATGTGCCGCCAATGACGGTCCCGCGCACGGCCGTCTTCTCATTCTTCGCCGACATCACGCGCTGGAACACGTCCTGCTGCGGGATTGAGCCCAGCGCCAAGGTCACGAATGTGCCGACAAACGCCAGGATCGCGGCGAGATTGAGCTCGGGCCAAAAGTCGAACTTGTCATGGGCGGCAGCGTGATCGATCACCGCCATATAGCCGCCATCAAGGCGGTCAGCGACCAGCCAAGCGACTATCAGGAGCCCGCCCAGAATGATCATCATCTGGAGAAAATCCATGATCGCCACCGACCACATACCGCCGAAAGTCGTGTACAGCATGACCACCGTCAGCCCGATCACCATGCCAAGCTCAAACGAGACAGCTTCGTGTGAAATCAGATGGATCGTCAGGCCCAGCGCCACGATCTGGGCCGAGACCCAGCCGAGATAGCTGATACAGATCGCGATCGAGATCAGCACTTCAACCGTGCGGCCGAACCGGTTGCGATAGAAGTCGCCAATCGTGAGCAATTTCATCCGGTAGAGCCGGGCGGCAAAGAACAGACCGACAAAAATCAAACATAATCCCGCACCAAACGGATCTGCGACAATCCCGCCCAGCCCCTCCTCCATGAAGGTGGCCGGCATGCCTAGAATGGCTTCAGAGCCGAACCAGGTCGCAAACACCGTCGCGATAGTGATGTAGATCGGCAGCGAGCGGCCGGCCAGAACATAGTCGGTAGAGCTGCGCACGCGCGACGCCGCGTGCAAGCCAATCCCGACCGAGACAAGCATATAGAGAACAACAAAGATGATCAGTGTGCTCATGATGTCCCCCAATCATGACCGGCATAGCGCGCCGAGCGAAGTCGAGAATCGCGTCAGAAATCTGGCGTGAGAATTCTGATCCGGCAAATGCTTTTCTATGGGGGTGTTGAGTGGCGTTGGATTCTGACCGGCCTCAGTCGACCTCAGCCTGTTCCGCCTGCAGCCAAGCCTGATAGCCCCGCTCCCAGGCCGCATCGACTTCATCGCGCGCCGTGCAATCCAAGCGGCCATTATAGCGTCCACCCGCGCGGCCGTAGCGGCGCGGGACTCCAGCGTCCAGAAACTCACGCCGGTAAGCGGAATTCAGCGTCCTGTACTCGTCGAAGAGTGGACCTTGAACCACTTCCTCCGGTGGATCGCCGACAAATGCCCAGATCGCGTACGGCTGAACGAAGAAGAGGTTCATGACAGGCCAGCCCAGGACCTCATCCTGGAAATAGGCATAGATACGCCCTTCCTGTGATTGCGGCCGGAAGAAACCCCATTGCAGAACGCTTATCACGACCATCACCGTGACGAACCAGATCTGGACCGCCCTTATCCCGACCGGGATACGAACCGCTTTGGGTCTGACGATATCGACATAGAGCCAGAGGCCCAGGGTGATGGTGAACAGGCTGGAAACATACAGCAGGCGAGGGCGAAACAGTCCGCCGTCAAACCACCAGGCGACGAGGTCTTCACACCCCAGGCTCACGGTGGAGAAGAGGTGCAGCAGATACCAGAGCAGGCCGGCAACGAGAATCGTCACCGTGGTCATCCACGCCATCCGTGTGGGCTTCTGCCCGTCCCGCCCCGATTTCACCCGCAAGCGCCGCCGCATACCACCCTCTCGCCGAGCCTCACCGGAGATGACGCTAGAACAAAGCCGCCCGCTGGACCAGTGGTTGTGACGGCCCGGATAGACGGGCTAGAGATGACGGTGCGCGAAGGCGCGACCGGAGCCGGACTTCAGGTAGCGCTCGAAAGCAACCGCCCGTGCGGGATCGTCGAACGCCAGGTAAGTCTGCACGCGCCAGGGCCGGAATTTGGCCGTGTGCCTGACCTGTCCGGCATTGTGTCGCGCCAAGCGCGCAACGAGATCGGTGGTCATGCCGGTGTAGAAATGCTGACCACACTCGGATCTGAGAATGTAGACGTAAGTCATTTTACAATTATGACGAGCAAAATGATAAATCTCCAGACAATACGTCGACCAACTTGCAGCCTTCGTTCGATTGAGCGTTGGGCCTGCCCAGCCGAAGCTCGCGCAGCGAGGAGTGATGATCAGTCGAGGCAGTGTCGGCGCCAGTCCGCCTTCGCCAAGGCTACGGCGGGACAGCCTTCGCT
>NZ_CAXBGE010000021.1:0-5434 GCF_963975345.1 uncultured Maricaulis sp.
AGGAAGGGCCGCGAAATCAGCCGACCTCAAACGCGTTTTTACACAGCCACTCCCGTAAGCAGTCATTAGCGGCGCGGCAAAAACTTCCTGGATGCAGACACTGGAGCTACGCTTCCACTGAGCCACTCCTACGAACTGGTGGCCCAAATACTCGAGATTGCGAATAGTTCCCTACTTAGCCGACCGGACTCATGACCCTTTTGAGAGCTTCTGAATGTGTTTCAGCAACGTTTCACCTGCGGGCACGCCCGCCGCCGAAATCGTGGCGGCAATCGTCCGCCAAGTCTCGGTCTGAAGCTCTGTGTGGATACAGTCCTTCGCTAAAGTCGCGACGCGCTCACCAATGCGAGCGGTACTCCAGAAGCCGTCTTCGGCGTCGATGTGCCATGCTGCCGTAACTCTTTCTAAGGGGGCGGCTGATATCTGCGTCGGCAGCAATTCGAGCACATCGAGATAGAAGGTTGCTATGGTGGGGCACGGACCGGCATCAACGGCCAGTTCGGTCAACGTGTCGGAAAAAGCAATGAGTTGCGCCTCGCCAAACTCATGCGCATAGGACAGCCGATCCCCAAAGCCTCGAATCTGCTTCATGAAAATGGTTGAAAGTAAGTCGTTGAGATGGATTTCAACGCGGCCATTTCGCGACCATTTGTGGCGTTCCCATTCTTTACGCCTTCGCATTGACGTCGAAAGCCGCGCGCGGAGCTTGGCCAGATGATCCGTGTCGGTCGCCCCGGCCTTCAGGTGCTGGATATCACTTTCGATCAAGAACGCGGCGGCGACGCTGAAAAACACGTCAGGCGAGAACTTATCGAGCAGCGCGAAGATCTGCTCTTCTTGCTGCGCTGCTGTCCATTGCGGGGCGAGGCGTGCGGCGCAATCAAACAGCGGCGATGTCCAGTGGTTTTCCACATCGGGCGCATCGGCGTCCTCGTCGGAGCCGCCATTCGCCTGCATGAGCCAATCGCGATTGGCGAGAAACAGCGCTTCGAGCGCGTCCGGACCACCCAATCGCTTCAGGACGGCGATCCATTTGTCGCCGGTTTGATAATCGAAGTAATAGTCCGGGTATTCAGATTGCGATGGTTTCGGCGGGGGCGGCGCAGTGCCGCCCGGTAGAATTACACCGCGCCGCTTAGATCGCTGGCGCATGGGCGGTGGGACGATCCAGCCTGGTTCCTCGGCTTTACCTGCGAGCCAGGCCAGCTCGGCTTTGACATGCTCCTCGAACTTCTCTTGTAAGGCGTGGTCGCGCTGCTCAAATGCGCCGTTTGGCTCATCATAATGGGCGCGGCGTGGGAAGAAGCAGGCCTGTAGTCCGGTGCGAACACACGCCTTGAGCCGCTCTATCCCCATCGCCTCGGCCGCCTGCGGGTGATAGCGCAGGGCTGAGACCGCGCTTGGCGCATTCTTCACGATGGCGGCGAGCAGGTCTCCGTCCGACGGTTGGGCGGCGTCGTCGCGGCCAAGATAGAGCAGGCCGGCGAACCCGAGTGCGGTGGGGTCATACATGACATCATAGCGCAGATTGAGCCGCGGCTTGCTTGCGGGATTGAGGGCACGATCAAAAATGGCGCGTAGCTTTGGCGCTTTGGCGCGAAGCTGCTTGCCGGAGTAGTGCCGACTGAGAAAGGCCGCCGCGCCTAGGCGCGACAACCATGGATCATTCGGATCATGGTCGAGGGCGTCCTCTGTGGACGGTTCGGCGTTTTCGGTTTCCGCGAGTACGGCTTCAGCATCTTCGATCGAGGCGCGGACATCATTGGTCTCATCATCCATAGTCATGCGGATCGCGAGGGAGCGATTAAACGCCTGATGCTCTACCGCCGCCGCAGCAGAGTTCGCCGTCATCCAGTCGGCCTGGTCCGCAGGCCAGTCATAGACCCAGCCTTGGCGCGACGCGCCGTCCACCATCTGCGTCTCTTCGCGATAATTCTCCCGGTCAAGGGCGCGCCGGGCATAAGAGGCCATGAAGGCCGGTTCTTTCCAGTCGACCTCAGGCCGCTCCCAAGGCCCGAGCCGTTGAACGCCGGCGTCAAGACGTGCTTTCAAGGCCGTGAGTTCATCGGTCGGCACCCTTAGCGCGACCTGGATAAAGACGTCATGCAGCCCTATATGACGCGAGGGGCGCGCGGCGAGGTCTTGTTCAATGGGCCGGTCGCTCGCCGGGCCTTGTCGCAGCCGTCCAAGGCCGCCCCCTCTCAGGGTTTCGAGATAATCATACTGATGGCGTTCAAAATCTACGCTGAGCAGTTCGGGCGAGGCGAGCAGATCATGGAGGAGCGGGCCGCCAAGGGTTCCGTGACACAGCGCCAAGTCAGTAATGACCAGTAAGAAGGCGCCGGAGATTGGCCCATCGCCTGCAATTCGCGCGACAACGGTTTCGAGGTCCGCGCCCTTTTCAATTTCGTGGTGAGCCCAGTATTCGAGAGCGGAGAGGGCTTTGCCGACCAATTGCGAGGGCCCGTGCCCGCGTGGCCAGCCATAAGAGTTGCTCGGCTTGATGAGTCGTGTCTGCCCTAGCAGTGCAAACTCGAATTCACCGCCAGTCTGAACCACGTCTTCGGTCATACTGGTCAACGTGCGGATCAGGTTTATGCCTTGGTCGGCATCGGCGGTTAAGAGATCGGAGAACAGCATGACGCCGCATTTGCCCATTGTAAACGGGTGTTCTAACCGCGACAGCCCGAGCCCCATCCGTCGCATACTGTCATCGCTCGCGCACTCGTCATATTCTTGGCGCGTGGCATCAATCAAAGCGGTGGCAAAGGCGGCGGGTGCGGCTTTCGGCAAAGCGAATGGAAAGTCCAGGAGCTCTGAGAATTCATCAACGGCGCGATCAGACGCGGCAATCGCATTTAGGTATCGCTCGGCCGCACTGGGGTTCTTTTCCGCAAAGGCGGCGAGTGTCAGGCGCGCAGTGTCGACTGTATTCCGCCCGGCTGGATAGCGGATCGTTGGAAGTGGCTTGCCTGCGGGAATGTAATCCAACGAGCGGTCTTCCACATGTGCAACAAGAAGGTCGGCGAAACGGTCCAGCAAAACGGGTGTGAGTTTCAGCTCTGTTGCGGCAAAGGGCGCAATCCAGTTGTGCATGAGGTCTACGGCGCCGCGCAGCGCCTTTGAGGGAAGATCCCCAAATCTCAGAGCCGACCAGATGATGAGAGGCGTCCAGAAAACTGGGTCTGGCACGGCCACGGATTTCGTAGACATCGTCCCATTGCCAGCAGGCGAGGGCACATTGACTTCAACTTCAATAGAGTGCGCGCCTATGACGAGCCGGGCGAGGCGTTCGGCAAGTTCGCCCTTATCAGCGAGCAAAACGGTCTCATGCCGCCCCAGCAATTTCGAGGCGCGTTCGGATCGCACCAAAGCCAGAAGTGCCAATCCGACCCAGCGTTCATTGGCGTTGCTCGCTTGCAGCATTTCAACGGCGCCCGCCCATGGCTCCGGATCGTCTTGTTCAGCGAGATGACGAAAAGCGAGTTCGACGCCGCGTTCGAGCCAGAAGGCGGGTGGACCAGAACCCGCTAGAGACATCAATCGCTCCGGGTCTTCGCTGAGATATGCGGCGATCGCCCAATCTGAGAATAGATCGTGCTTGAACTTGACGCGTTCGGTGGCGAGTTCGATCAGGACACCGTCTTCAATGAGCGAAGAGACTGCCGCTGCCTCGGCGGCTTCGGGTTTGAGGTCCACGACTGACGCGCCATCCAGTTGTGCGTGGACCACGGCGAGCAGAATTCTGCGACGGGCACGTGCTTCGCCCTTGTCGTCTGTTGCCGCGTGTCCGCCCGATTGCCACCAGCCGATTGCAAAGTTCGCTTCACTCACCAGCGCGCCGGGATCGAATTTCGCCGCGACGAAGCGTTTCAGGATGAAGGGATTGCGCGCAAGAGCCTTGGCGGGATGATTTGGCGCGAGGATAGCGCCAAGCGCCGGCACCGCGTGCGCCAGGCCAGTCGCTTCATCATTGTCTAGACCGTCAATCGTCAGCCTCTCGCACGTCTCAAGCGCGCGCATGACCTCACCGCTGAAGGGCTTCGCCGCGTGCCAGTCCAGGCGGGCGGTGAACACTAGCGTCAGCCCCGGGATCTTCGTCGCGGTCAGGATCAGATCTGAGACGGTTTTGCGCTCACGCTCAGAGCGAAACCGATCGAGACCGTCAATATAGATGACGGCGCCGCCATCGCTGGCAAGATCAGTCAGGAAACGATCGGCGCTGACATCCAATCCCAGCTGGTGTTGCAGTGCGCTCCAGCCGCCGCTCGGCACACGGTCCGGCGCAAGTACAAGTGTGGGAGCGTGTTCGGCTTGCGCCGCAGCGGCTATTTTCAAAAAGGCGGATTTGCCCGAGCCGCCGGTTCCGGTGATTTCCAGAACGCCGCTGCCGGTCTGAGCTGTCGCAAGCGCCTGGTCCAGGGCCTGACGTTTGGCGCTGCGAAGGATATGCGCACCGGCGATTGTTGTGTCGATGTCGGTGAGGGCAAATGTGCTGAGCTCGGCGACTTTGGCGCGGGCCTCAGCGAGACGGGGCGCGGGGCCAATGGCAACCTTTCGTTCGGCGAGGAGTTCGACCAGGCGCATACGGTCCAGGTCACCGCCAATCGCGTCGGTGCGCAGCAACAAAGAGACGAGTTCGCCATAAGGGTCGGTTTGATCTTGTGTCAGCGCGGCGGCGCGCCAGCGGTCGGCCTGTTCCGCAACCGAGCCGGGCCGCGCATAATCGAAATAAAGCACGCTGAAGCGCCGAAGGAGATCAAATGAGACACGGACGGGATCAGCGCCGGCTTCGGCGAGATGGTTTTCAAAGGCGGCGACGAAATCGCGCATCGCCTGATTGCTGCGCCCTTGTGTCGCCAGCAGCGCTCGAAACGAGGCTTCATCGCTGACATGTTTGGCAAGCTCAAGCGCTTCGTGAACGCCGTCCTCGATCGACCTGCTGGTGCGTTCAATGGCGACGGCGAAGCGGCGGGTCGAATCTTTGTCACACGCCGCCACCATGTCGGCAACGATGCCACCAAATTTCGCGTTTGATTTTGTAAAACTGAGCGAGCGTTTCGCCTGAATTTCGAGGGTGCAGACCGCGCCGTCCGATCTTATCCCGGTCAAAATGATATCGTCCAGCGGGTGGCCCTGGTCGCGGCGCTGAAAGGCGATCTTGGCGGCGATGGCGCCCGGTAGGCCGAAGGCTTCGGTCTCTGCGAGCACGGCGAGGGCGTAATGCACACCGACCGAGACTTCAAACTGTCCCCCGGCCGGAGCGGTCTTGCGCGGTGAGTCACCGGATGATGTATTGGAAGGGGGCATAGACTCACATATGGGTCAGCAGAGGGTAGGTTCGCCGGACGCTTACTATGAATCTCTTATGTCTGAAACTGCGCCCAAAGCCGACGTTGGAGCAGTTGCTCAATCAAACGAACAAATTTTTCCC
>NZ_CAXBGE010000022.1:0-4138 GCF_963975345.1 uncultured Maricaulis sp.
GGGCAACATCGAGAACATCGGCCTTGAGGCGCTCGGGGTGAAAACCGATCGCGGCTGCATCGTCATCGACGGCTATGGCAAGACCAATGTGGCGGGCCTCTATGCCATCGGCGATGTCGCCGGACCGCCGATGCTGGCCCACAAGGCCGAGCACGAAGCCGTAATCTGCGTCGAGAAGATCGCCGGCCTGCCCGATGTTCACCCGATGGACAAGCTCAAGATCCCCGGCTGCACCTATTGCAACCCGCAAGTGGCCTCCGTCGGCCTGACTGAAGCCAAAGCCAAGGAACAGGGCCGCGACATCCGCGTCGGCCGCTTCCCGTTCGTTGCCAACGGCAAGGCCATTGCGCTGGGCGAGGACCAGGGCATGGTCAAGACCATCTTCGACAAGACGACCGGCGAACTTCTTGGCGCCCATCTGGTTGGCGCCGAAGTCACCGAACTGATCCAGGGCTTTGTCGTGGCGATGAACCTCGAGACCACCGAGGAGGAGCTGATCCACACCATCTTCCCGCATCCGACCATCTCGGAAACGCTGAAGGAAAGCGTGCTCGACGCCTACGGACGGGCACTCAACGCGTGAGCGGCAGTGTCCGCCTGCCCAGGGCTGTGGTGCTGCCGGTGGTTGGCGGCGCGGGCCTGGGCGCTCTTGCCGGCCTTGCTGTGATCAACGGTCGCGGCGCGGTCGAACTGGGATCGCTTCGCATTGAAGGCATCACGGGTATAGTGGCGGTCTCGGTCATCCTGGCATTGATGGGGTTGCTGCTCGGACTTACATTGTGGCTGATCATGCGCGCGCTTCACGCAGCGGCAAAGGGAGACAGACGATAATGCTGGAATATCAGATGGGATTCCTGGCCATGCCCGGTCTCGGCTTCTTCGGCCTTCTGCTGGTCGGCCTGATCGCCGGCTATGTCGCCGAGCGCGCCATGAACCGCGACCACGGGCTGTTGACCAACATGCTGGTCGGCATCGCCGGCTCTTTCGTCGGCAGCGCTCTGGCAGGCGTGCTCAACATCAACTATTACGGATTTGCCGGAAATCTGGTCGTCGCCATCATCGGCGCGATCCTGATCCTCTGGCTCTTCGGCCGCTCCAAAAGCCGCTGATCCACAACGCCTGTAAAAGGACCTCCTGATGGTCACGATCCTCGATGTCACCAAACCCGATGCCGAAAAGCCTGAAACCCGGCGCGTCCGGCATCCCGAGAAACAGAAGCGTCCCGATACCGAGGTCAAGCGCAAGCCGGACTGGATCCGGGTCAAGGCGCCCACTTCCAAGGGTTATCAGGAAACCCGCGCCATCGTGAAGGACAACAACCTCGTCACGGTCTGTGAAGAGGCCGGCTGCCCGAATATCGGTGAATGCTGGGACAAGAAGCACGCCACCTTCATGATCATGGGGGAAATCTGCACCCGCGCCTGCGCCTTCTGCAACGTCATCACCGGAATGCCCAACGCGCTTGATCCCAACGAACCGGACAACGTCGCCCGCGCCGTGCGCGAAATGGGGCTTAACCACGTCGTCATCACCTCGGTCGACCGCGATGATCTCGCCGATGGCGGCGCCGAGCATTTCGAGAAGGTGATCTGGGCCATCCGCGCCGTTTCTCCGCAGACCACCATCGAGATCCTGACGCCTGACTTTCTGCGCAAGCCCGGCGCGCTCGAACGCGTCGTGGCCGCCAAACCCGACGTCTTCAACCACAATCTCGAGACCGTGCCCCGGCTGTACCCGACGATCCGACCGGGTGCGCGGTATTTCCACTCGCTGAGGCTTCTGCAGCGGGTCAAGGAACTTGATCCGACCATGTTCACCAAGTCCGGCATCATGGTCGGCCTTGGCGAAGAGCGCAACGAAGTGCTGCAACTGATGGATGACCTGAGGACCGCCGACGTCGATTTCATCACCATCGGCCAGTATCTGCAGCCGACCCGCAAGCACCACGAGGTGATCAGTTTCGTCACGCCCGACGAGTTCAAGAGCTATGAGAAGATCGCCTACACCAAGGGTTTCCTGATGGTGGCGTCGAGCCCGCTCACCCGCTCCTCGCACCACGCCGGCGATGATTTCGCCCGCCTCAAGGCCAACCGCGAAAAGAAGCAACTGGCCACAGCGTAAGGCTTGCGGCCAACCGCGCGGTCTCGCCGGCACTGGCTGGAAGAACACGCGCGGATACTGCTTGCCGTGGCCGCCGCATCAGGTTGACGACATCCAGTTTCAGCGGACCCGAAACCGGCGGAGTCTTTTGCGCCAACGCTGAAAAATGAGCTTCCCCGCAGATCGATTCTGCGACAAATTCACCGGGCTTGGAGAGTCCGGTGATCCTGAGTGTTTGAATGGCAATTTGGCAAAGTCCCGGCTTTCCGTGGCTGAGCTGTCCGCTATCAATCCTGAGAGAAAACGACGTTGAAAACCTACGACATTTCATCGCTCTACGAAATCAATTTCGATTATCGCCAATATTTCGAAACCGGGTTTGACATGGAAGTCGTCTGGTTCACCGCCGCTGATATTGATGGCGACGGTTATGACGAATTCATCCTTGGCGGTCATAATTCCCAGGCTGACAGCGCCCGGCCGGCAGCGATCTTTGATATCGGAAAAAATTTACAGCTGTCTGTCGCCACCGATATTCTCCAGCCTTCGGCAGCAGCAGCAACGGTCTGGCCACGCTGGTTCCTGACTGGTGATTTCAACGGTGACGGCGATCTCGATGTTTTCATCGCCGCGACCGGCTTCGACTATCCGCCGTTCCCCGGCGAGCCCAACCTGCTGCTGTTGTCGGATGGTCTGGGCGGTCTTGCGGCATCACCCGTGCCGTTCGAGCAGTTCGAGTTCAGCCATGCTGCCGCCAGCGGCGATATCGATGGAGATGGCGATCTTGACATTTACGTCGGAAATGTCGCCTCCCAGAACATTGCCCCCTACATGATGATCAATGACGGCAGCGGCAACTTTACGCTGGAGCGTTCGGTATTGCCGGCAAGTCTGACTGCATCGGATGGCCGCGACCCGTGGCAGGCCGCCTGGTTCGATTCAGCGCTGTTCGCCGACGTTGACGGAGACAATAAGGTCGACCTGATTGTCGGCAAGTTCGGCCAGACCGCCAATGGCCAGACACATCATTCCTATGTCTATTTCAACGATGGCACCGGTCATTACAGCGATGCCGACCGGTCGACTTTGCCACAGCCGTTTCAGCTCGGCACCAATTCGACAAGTTACGATCTCGATGTGATGGATGTTGACGGCGATGGTGACCTCGACCTGTTCAACGTCTACACGCCGGATGATGATGTGCGTGGTTGGGAATTGCAGCTTCTGATCAACGACGGCAACGGCAATTTCACCGATGGCACCGCAGCCCGGTTTCGGGCAGGGGATACCTCCCAGACAGACGCCGACTATTTCCTGTCATTTCTTGATATCCTCGATATCAACAATGACGGCTTCGACGATCTGGTAGCACGTTATCTCGGCTCTGGTCAGGCCAACAGCGCGCCGGCGATCTGGTTGAACGACGGCACCGGCCATTTTGCGGCCATCATCAATGAAGAACTGTATCCTGATGATTATGCCTGGCTCGCCGGCCGTCAGTTCCAGCCGGTCAGGACGCCCAACGGGATCGAATTTGTCGTTCCCTTCGATATTGACGGAAATTTCCTCAACGACCCGCTGACGCTGACAGCCAGGGTTTCGACCGGCCCCAACGGCAGCAACCCCGCCGATCAGGGCGCTGCCGGGTTCAACGAGCTGTTCTATCTCAACACCAATCCCGATGTCGCGGCACTGGTGGAGGGCGACATCTATGCGACCGGCCTGGCGCATTATCTGGCGGTTGGAGCCGGTGAGAACCGGCTTGGCATGGCCAGCGGCGCAATTATTACCGGCACCGAGGCCGCTGACAATTATGTGGCCGCCAATGGCGCGGGGGTCTATCACCTTCTTGGCGGCAATGATGTGTTTACAGGCAGCTTCGGCGCCGAATTGATCTTCGCAGGCGATGGCGACGATACAGTGTCCGCAGGAGCGGGAAACGATACGGTCCAGGGCGGCGCCGGCAATGATATCCTTTACGGCGGCGCCGGTGCGGATCAGCTGATTGGCGGTGCTGGCGATGACAAGCTCTACGTTG
>NZ_CAXBGE010000023.1:0-3865 GCF_963975345.1 uncultured Maricaulis sp.
TCAAACCTCCGGCGTTTTTAACGCGCGGGGCTGTCGGTGCATGCCCCAGCCGGCGTCATTCTCTCGCTTCAGCTCACCACATTGCGCTCCAGCGTCAGGTGGCTGAACCGGCCGGCGCCGACCCTGGCCAGATCCCTGGTCACCACCTCGTTCCAGCGGCAGCCGAGGACCGCGCCGCCGGGGGTCGCATCGAACAAATTGCCCGAAATCAGCGCAGCACCCGCGCCCTCGACCACCGAGACGGCGACGCCGGCGCTTGAATTGCGGATGGTGTTGCCGGAAAAATTGACCGCCCGCAAAAACGGACCCCACCCCATCAGCACCGCCCATTTCGGCGCGCCCTCGATGACATTGCCGCTGACCGCCGCATCCGCCTCGATCGCCATGCCGATGCCGAAACCGGCATATTCGGGCGGGTAGGGGCCTTGCGTGGTCAGGTTGCGGATGATGTTGCCGGTCACGGCGGCCAGCCGTCCGCCCTCGTTGAAATTGGCCACCGAAATCCCCACCGTGCCGCCGTCGACCAGATTGGAGGCGATCACCGCGCCCTCGAAGGCGAATTCGGCATAGATCGCGGTCTCGCCCGAGCGCAGCGCCTGGTTGGACACGATCTGGATGTTGCTGGCCGAATTGGCCCGGATCGCCGAAAACGCGCAATCGGACACATGGTTGCCCGTCACCATCACATTGCCGGCGCGAAAGATGTTGATGCCGTTGCCGTTCTGGCCGGTGCCGCCGGCGCGCGCCGCAATCCGCATCACCCGGTTGCCGTCGATCAGCGTCGCGTCCTCGCCGATACTCCAGCGATGCACCAGAATGCCGCCATTGGCGCAGTCGCGCACCAGATTGCGGGTGATCGACAGCGATTTGCTCTCCACCGCATAGATCCCCGCCAGCCGTGCGCCAAAGATCTCGCACCGGCTGATCCGCCCGCCGCAGGCTTCCAGCGTGATGCCGTGCCCGTCGGCGCCGGCGATGCTGACATCCTCGATCACCGCTTCGGCGACACCGCTGAGATGCAACAACCCCGAGACATGCCCACCCAGCCGCTGGTTGGCGCCGTCGAGCACCAGCCCCGAAAGCTCCACCCGCCGCGCCCCCTCGGCCAGCATGAAATGGCCGCGCCCGCCATAGATCAGCCGTGTCGCACCGGCAACGCCTGAAATCCGGGCGCCCTCGGGCAGGTCGATATTGGAGATCACGTAACTGCCCGGCGGCAGCCTGAGAATGCGGCCCGCCGCCGCCGCGTCGTCAATGGCGCGCTGGAACAGCCGGCTCTGGTCATCGACGGCATCGGGCAGCAGGCCCTTGAGATCGGCATCGTGGCCGCCGCGCAGATCGACCTGCGCGAACAGCTCGCCCGCTCTCGCCGGTGCCGCCAGCAGCGTGGCCGCGCCAGCCCCGGCAAGCCCGGCAAGCAGGCGGCGGCGGTTCATATCGGGATGGTTGGTGCTCATGCGCATCACGGTGCACAAACCATGCCAGCCGCATCTGTTTCATTTCGGCACAGGGGGGAGGGGAACTGAGTCCAGTAAAAAGTTATTGGCGGCGAAGAATCTGCATTTCGCTTGAGCCAGATCAAAATCCCGCCGCTGCGGCAGGGCTAGATTGTGCTTCAAGGCGCTGCGTCGGCGCGGTGCGGCGCCTGAATTCAGGAGGCGATCATGCTCAAGCTCGTGGCGGTTATCTACATCATGGTCGGCGCAATGCTGGCCGGCAGCTTCATCGTGGCTGCGCTGAGCGTTGACCGGATGGACGCCGCCTCGATTTCGCTTGCAGCGCTTGCTGGCGCGCTGGTGGCAATTCCGGTGTCATGGTTTGTCGCCGGCAAACTCAACAAGGCCATCCGTCCGGCTTAGGGATCCCTCTCCTGGGCAAGGACGGGGGAGGAGCGCGGGGCTGGCCTGGGGGCGGGCCGCCCCTCTGCTTTGTCAGCCAGGGTGCACTGTCAGCCAAGTTGTTTTGTCAGGCAAGATCCTCCTCGATCCGCCGCGCGGCGGCAAGCCCGCTCAGATGCGCCCCGTGCACGGTGGCGTGGCTGTCAAACAGCGTGTGTTCCCCCGCCAGCAGCAGCGTGCCGGCCACCGGTTCGGCCAGAAGCTCGAAATCCGCCGGTGTCGAGCCGGTCCTGGCGAAGGAATAGGCGCCGCGGCTCCACCGGTTTTGCGACCAGCGCGTGGCCAGTGCCGCCACCGGATCCGGCGCGCTCGCACCGAACATCGAACGCAGCGCCTGCATGGCGTCGCCGACCATGTCCGCGTCGCTCATGGCTTCGGCCCGCGGCGCATAGGCGCCGACGCAGAACCCCACCAGGATGTTCTGATCGGAGAAGGTGCGGTAGTTCAGGATCGAGGCCCATCGCCCGATTTCTGTTCCGGTCAAGCCGAAATACTGGGTCCCGACCGGCCAGAACGGCTGCTCGAACTTCAGCGCCAGCTTGGTGACATTGCCCATGCCGATGCGGCCGATGGCGTTGCGATAGGCTTTCGGCAGCGGCGGATCGAAGTCGATGTCGCCGGCCTGCAACACGCCGAGCGGAGCAGTGCAGATGACGAAATCCGCCTCGAACTCGCGGCCGTTTGCCGTCACCGTGGCGCCGTCGCCCCGCTCATAGGAAATCTCGGTCACCGGATGGCCGAGCCTGATGTCGAGATCCGCGGCCAGCGGCGGCAGGATCCGGTCATAGCCATTGCTGACAATCACATCGGCGCCGGGAAAGGCCTGGTCCTCGTCAAAATAATAGGCCGATAATTGGTCCAGCGGCCCGCCGGCATCGAATTCGGTATAGGCCGACATCATCCAGGTCATCACCGGATCGTCCAGCGCCTCCGGCGCCAGCCGCTGGATCGCCGATTTCAGCGGCTGGTCGGCATCGAAGGTCTCGTCAATGCGCTCATACAACGCCTTGAGTTCAGCCTCCCTGCTCTCGATCAGGCCATCCTTCTGGCGCACGCCGTCGCCCGATATCACCAGCAGGCTGTCGTCCTCGGTGACAAAGGTCTCGCCGCCGGCAGCCGACACCAGCGCGCTCACCGGATTGCCGTCAGGTCCGTGAATCCAGCCCGCGCCCAGCTCGAACGGCGCGCCCAGCGACTGGTCCGTGGACAGTCTGCCGCCGATGCGTTCTGCTGCTTCGAGCACCAGCACCTCATAACCCAGATCGCTCAAGCTGCGTGCGGCCGTCAGCCCCGCCATGCCCGCGCCGATGACAATGACATCGACATCCGCGTCCGCGGCGCGCGCAGGCCCGGTCAGACCTCCGGCAAGTGCGGAGGCCGCGGTCAGGCGCAGAAAGCTCCTGCGTCCAAGCGGCAAGCGATGAACAGGTTTTCGCATTGACGCCTCGCTGTTGGGTTCCGCCTCAGGCAGGCCGGAATCATGCAAGGCAAACTTGCGCCATCTGACGCCCGGCTGCAATCCTCGGTCAGAGGACGTCCCGGGTGTTAAGATCCTGAAAACCACGCCATTTAGCCGAATTTTCAGCGTTCACGCATACAATGCCTGACGAAACGGGAACGCACGCCATGAAAAATCGATCCGGCACTGGTCCGGCAAGCAACATCGCCCTGGGTGTTTACGCCCTCTGCGCCGCCGTCATCATGGTGTTCGCCGCCGCCAATCTGAAGCTTCTGTCTTTCGCCGGCGGTGTTGCCGATGACGTGCGTCTCGAGGTCGAACATCATCTGATGCAGGCCGAAATCGACCGCCAGATCGAGATTCTGGTGCGCGACCAGGAGCAGATTTCCCATTGGGACAAGACGGTTATCTCGCTGGGCGGCACAGTTGACGAGGACTTCGTCAACGATGAAATCGCCGACTGGATGTGGGAGGATTTCGCAATCGAATCATCTGTCGTGGTCCGGCC
>NZ_CAXBGE010000024.1:0-2687 GCF_963975345.1 uncultured Maricaulis sp.
TGCTGGCACTCTCCATCCCATCGGCTGGCTTATGGCTTATGTTCCGGCGGCTTAAATACAACAATGAACGATTGAGGCTCGCCCAGATACGCGCAATGGCCTCTGACAAAAGCAAGAGCGAGTTTATTTCGACGGTCAGCCATGAATTACGGACGCCTTTAACATCGATAAAAGGCTCCCTTGAAATGCTGAAATCTGGAAAAATAATTGAATTGTCGGCCCCCGCAGAAAGATTGGTCGCGATGGCAGCAAAAAATTCGAATATTTTAAATTTGCTCGTGAACGATCTTTTGGATTTCGAGAGAATAGATACAGGAAACCTTGAGGTGTCCAAGCGCCCTTCGGATATCGTCACCATCGTAAAAGATGAAATCGAGACCATGATGTCCTATGATACGGAACAAGAGGTAGAGTATTTCTATACAGGGGATGACGGACCGATTATCGGCAATGTGGATCCTGACAGAATAGCCCAGGTGGTTCGCAACTTGCTTTCAAACGCTGTCAAATTCTCACCGAGAAATGGAGGGGTTTTCGTGTCGGTCAGAGCGGAAACCGGGGCGGTGCGGGTCGTTGTTGCGGACTCTGGCTGCGGCATCTCACCAGACGACTGCGCGAGAATTTTTGACAAATTTACCCAAGTCGATTCATCAGACACGCGAAAACACCGCGGAACCGGACTGGGTTTGGCCATTTCCAAGGGCATAATCGTGGCCCACGGCGGCGATATCGGCGTGACCAGTGTCGAGGGTGTCGGAAGCGAATTCTACTTCGTCGTGCCTATCGGCATCGAAGATAAGCGGCTGCCGTTGCAAGACGCCGCCTAATCCTTCTCTTTTCGATCACGCGGCGAGCCCTAGCGCGGCGAAAAAGACGTAAATAAAACCGCCTGATTGCTATGGCTGGTCCCCATCGAAGGTGGAAAGGTTGCCCCCGCACCCCATGTCCGCGCAATTGCCCCGCGAGAACACTGCTAGTCGCTCTCTTGCCCGGCCCCCGCCCCGGCGCGGCTTTCGGCAGTGGCAGGGGCATAGGTGCGCTGCGCGTAGTTTTCCAGCGATTGCATTGTCTCGCTTGATACATCCCGATCAGAGCATGGCCGAACCGTCCCGTCTGCCGGTCGAATGGCGCGGGACAAGGTGACCGTTTCTGTGGAAGCCACGCGCAAAGCAGCCTCAGCACCTTCCCCACCAGGCGCGGCACCGCCGAGATTGAGCTTCACCCCGCTCCATTCCAACGCAATGCTGACCCCGGCGGAACGGGCGGCTTCGCTGGCAAAGGGGGCCAACAGCAAAGGCACCGCGACATTGCCAAGCCGCAATTCTGCCCCGCCCTTCAGATCGTCGGCCTGATCGCAGATCAGTGCCCCGGCGATGATCGGACAAAGCAGACCGCTTTGCGCGCGGAGAACACCGTCATTCCCCTGCTGCACCGCAAGTTCGGAATAGGTTTTACCATCGTTCTGCCGCAGCAATTCAGCAAGCAACGACGGCCCCGGGAACCCATTATCGCTGAGCCAGCGCACGGCCTTGCCGGCCTCCTCGGCAAGCCCCCAGCTCATGCCGCCGCCCCGCGCGGCCTTGCGTGCGAGGGCTTCGATTTCATTCAGCGAACAGATCATACCGGCACCTCTACCAACGCGGGATAGGTCCAACCCGCGAACTCCATTTCGGCCAGCTCATGCGGGAACGGCGCGTTGCGGAACATGTTGATCCGCACCCAACGGTCTGAGCGCGGGTCGAAATGGCAGGCCCCGAAAAAGGACAGTTTGGCGCGCAGCAAGTCGATGGGCAGGATATCAGCGCTGACGGTGTTGTCACGGATCTCGGCATAGGGATGGCGGGCGACGATCTGCACGCGGCGCAGGATGTGACGATGCTCCGGATGGCGCAGCAGAAAATCCGCCACGCGGGTCTGATCGGCCTCATCGTCAAGTGCCCTGAACAACAACGCCGCATCCCGTCCCGGTGCCAGTGGTTGTTCATAGGGGGCGACCGGCTCCAGATGCCGCTCACCAAGGCGCGGCTCGAGCTTCTCGATGGAGACATACCAGGCCTTGGCCTGGCTCTCGGGGCTGTCCCAGTCGATCTTGAGCGCCCAAGCATAGTCACGCTCAAGGATGCCGCGCAACTGGGCCGCGGTCATGCTGCCGTCGATGCGGAACCCAGCGCCCTCATCCGCGCTCATCTGGTTGGGCAGATCGTCGACAAGTGCACCGTAAGGCTCCATCATCAGCGCCACGAGAAGCTCTTGCCCCTCAAAGCTCAGCGCGCCCTCGGCCCAGCGGTAGAGCGCATCCCATGGCATGGGCGCCGTGAGCGCGCCGCTAGCCAGATGTGCGTCAAGCCGATCAAGGTCAGCCTTCAGCCCATCAATCTTGTCGCATTGCATCGGATGCTCGGAATGCCAGTCGTCCACATTACGCCGCCCGCGGCGGAGCATGGTCAAAAAGGCTTCGGTTTCTTTCGCAGAGATGACCGGCAAGGAGCGCACACGGGCCAGTGCGGTCTCGCGGGCCTTGATCCAATTATTGAGCAAAATTGGATGGTTGAGCAAGAAAGGCGCCATACCAAGGCCGGTGGAATTGCCGATGCCAAAATGGCGGCGCAGGGCAGGATCGAGCTTCACGGCGCCGGCCCCGCCCTTGAGCGCAGCGAGATGTTCAACAAGGTCCAGCACGAAGCCTC
>NZ_CAXBGE010000025.1:0-2680 GCF_963975345.1 uncultured Maricaulis sp.
AGGAGATCGGCGGGCCGGGCGTCCAGAAGCTGCGCGCGGCGACCGTGTCGATTGTCGGGGCAGGGGCCCTGGGCGGGCCCTGCGCCATGTTTCTTGCGGCTGCCGGCATTGGCCAGATCGAAATCTGGGATGAGGACATTGTGGAACGGTCAAACCTCCAGCGGCAGGTCCAGTTCGGCGAACGGGATCTCGGCAAGGCCAAGGTCGAGGTCATGTCAGCGCGCCTGTCGGCCGATCATCCGTCTACCCAGTTCAGGGGACGCCGGAAGCGATGGGCGCCGAATGACGCGCTGGCGGGAAGCGTGCTGGTCGATGCGACGGATAATTTCCAGACCCGCTATGCCCTGAACCGCGTGGCGCATCTGAGCGAGCGGCCGCTGGTGCATGGCGCAGCCGCAGGCTGGACGGGGCAGGCCAGCGTGTTTGCTTCGGGCTGCCAGGAGGGCGCGCCATGCTATCGGTGCTGGGTGCCCGAGACGCCGCCAGATGCAGAAGCGTGTGACGAAGTGGGCGTGGTCGGACCGGTGACCGGAATGATCTCTACCCTGATGGCTCTCGAAGTGCTCAAGCTTGTGACCGGCGCTGGTGAGCCTTTGATCGGCCAGATCGTCTTGATCGAGGGCTTGCCTGCCGACCTCAGGAAAGTCCGGTTGCGAAGCGATGCAACCTGTAGTGTCTGCGGCACTGAACGCGCGATTTGACTTGCTGCCGCGAGGGAGGCTTAGTGCCGCTCACCTGATTTTGGAAGAGCGGGAGCCGGAAACAAGATGAAACGATTGCTAGTCGTGCTGGTGACGGTTGCGATCATTCTGACGGCGGGCTGGCTGATGCTGCGCCGCCCTGACATTTCCTACAACACGCTGGAATCCGTCTATTCGAAATCGAACAGCCGTTACCTCAAAAGCGGCAACAAGATCGTGTTGCATTTTACCGATACCGGACCACGTGACGCGCCGACCCTGGTGCTCGTACATGGCTATTCTGCCTCCCTGAACACTTGGGATGCGTGGGTTCGCAAACTGCGGAAGGATTACCGGGTCATCCGGCTGGACCTGCCCGGTCATGGCCTGTCGCGCTGCGTCGATAATGACGAGATCGGCATTGAGCAATTCATCACCAGTATTGATCGCGTGACAAACTCGCTCGACGTGGACCAGTTCACACTGGTCGGCAGTTCCATGGGCGGGCACACAGCCTGGGCCTATGCGCTGGCGCATCCGGAAAAGCTGGACGGACTGGTCCTGGTGGATGCGGCGGGCTGGCTCGACGCACCGGGCGAGGATGACACGGACCCGATGATCTTCAAGTTGCTGCGCAATGGCTTTGCCCGCAATGTGATGAAGGATCTCGACATGTCGGCCCTGATCCGGTCGGGACTGGAAAACAGTTTTGCGGATCCTGCTCTGGTTACCGATGAAATGGTGGAGCGTTATTCGGCCATGTCGCGCGCGCCTTGCCATCGCGAAGCCCTGCTCAAGCTCATGAGCGGCACCACGCTGCGAGTGCCGGCATCAAAAGAAGCGCTTGGTGAAATTGCCGTGCCGACGCTGATCCAGCATGGCGACAGTGACAATCTGGTCCCGATGGCTCATGCCGAGAATTTTGCCGAGGCCATTCCCGGTTCGAAACTGATCATCTATCCGGAGACCGGGCACATTCCTCAGGAAGAAGTGCCGGCCGCGTCGGTTGAGGATTTGAAAATTTTCCTCGAGTCAGTTTATGCGGAACCTGAGACCGGGCCGGAATCCGAGACAGAGCCGCTGGGCGGTCCGGGCGGGCAATAGACAAGGAGGCTTCGCGCCATGCCGCTGCCAGATCTGGACGAGGCCAATTTCGACCGCGCGCGCCAGCACTGGATCACCGTGCGGGTCTATTATGAAGACACCGATTTCACCGGCATGGTCTACCACGCCAATTATCTGCGTTTCTTCGAGCGCGGCCGGTCGGACCATTTGCGCGATGCCGGGATTTCCCACCAGTCGCTGCTGGAGCGGGAAGACCCGGCCGCCTTCACGCTGACGCGGGTCGAAGTGGATTATCGCAAGGCGGCGAAAGTTGATGATCTGCTGCATATCCGGACGCGCTATATTGGCACCGACGGCCCGCGCATCCTTTTTTCCCAGACGTGTTTCCGGGAGGATGAGATCATCGCCGAAGGCGAGATCACGGCGGTGATGATCCATGCCGATGGCCGCCCGCGCCGTCCGATCCGCGAACTGGTGAAGCATCTGGAGTCCTATCGCTGGGAGGGCGAGGTGTGAGATGGCTGCCTCTCGCGCTGTGCGGCGCGTGCCTGTGTGTTCCTGCCCTGGCGCAAGCTGATGAGAATTTTGACGCCGAGCGCGGTTTCTATGTCGCCGTGCGCGGCTATGGCTCGATTGGCGACCAGAACAATCTGATCTTCGACGACAGCCGGGAAGTGGCCGGGGCAATTGGTTACCGGGTTAATCATTCGGTTCGGCTGGAAGCGGAATACGGATTTCGCTGGGCCAATATTGCCGGCCTGAACGGTGCGAGCACGGCGAGCGGTGATTTCACCAGCCGGTCCCTTGGCGTCCATGCCTTTTATGATTTCCGGGAAGGCAAGCGGCTGCGGCCCTTTCTTGGCGCCGGAGGCGGGGCAGGGGGGCTCGATTTCACCTTTTCCGGGCCCGCCGCGATCAATCCGGATTTCATCGTG
>NZ_CAXBGE010000026.1:0-2069 GCF_963975345.1 uncultured Maricaulis sp.
CATAAAGGTTTGCACGGATTCCGGCAAGATTTGAAGTTCAGCAAAATGCCCCGTCCTTCGGGCATTTTCGGGGAATGTAGGCCTGAGTCTTGCAGGTTTGACCCTATTTCGTCGGTCAATCCTACCTATATTATGGACAATGGCCGGCGCGCCACAGAAACAGGGCCATCGGCCTGAACCAGTTGAATGTGAGTAACTCGTGATGACAGCCCAGCGCAAACCCCAGACCAAGGATGCCCTCGACCTGATGTCGGCGCGCATTCATGAGGCTTCTGAAGTGCTGAAAGCCATGTCGAGCGATACACGCCTCAAGATCATGTGCGCCCTCAGCGATGGCGAGCACCCGGTCCATCAGCTGGCTGCCATGACCGGCCAGTCGCATTCGGCCGTCTCCCAGCATCTTTCAAAGCTGCGCGGCGCCGGTCTGGTCGAAAGCCGACGCGATGCGCAGACGATCTATTATCGCTGCGCCGGCGGAATCGGCCGGGAGCTGGTCGATACGCTCTGCGCCTATTACCGATAGACCTGTTGCCGCCACGCCATAATCGAAAACATCCGTTTGAATGAGGATACGTTTTCGATACCGATATCTGTTATAAGGCCCGCATGGCGCAGTCACTGACCCGGGCAAGCTTCGAGCTTCACCAGATCGAACCGATCCTGTCATGGGCGGGCACATCTGGCGTGGATGTCGACGGGCTGCTGCATCGGCTGGGCATTGATCCGGACCGCCGCGCAAACGAGCCCGGCACCCAGATCGACCTCGTGGACTATTACCGCATCCAGCGCGAGATCGCCCGCTCCTTCGACGATCTGACCGCGCAACTTTCGGAACGAAAGCTGCTCTACCAGACCGGCACATTCGTCGTGACCCAGATCCAGGCGGCCGCAACCCTGCAGGACGCGATCCGCAGCCTCGCCTCGCATTTCAACATGATGCATGGCGGGCGCTACAATTATGTCCGCCAGACCGACTCGATGCTGGCGCTGGTGGTGGATGATTCGACCTTCCCCTATCGCTTCCGCGATGACCGGGCGCTGACGCATTTCGTTGGTGATGCCCTGTTGATCAAGACACATGCCCTGCTCGACAGCTTGACCGGCGGCGCAGCGGGCCGGGCGCTGAAACGTGTCAGCCTGCTGAGGAACCGTCACGATTCCGGCAATGGCCAGCTGCAATTCTGGCGGGTGCCCATCGGCTACGGCCATGCCGCCTATGAGCTGATCTACGACATTGATATTGCCTGCGAGACGATCCCCTCCACACCGGAGGTCGATCTGACGGCAGACGGGATTTTCGCGCGCGTCATCCGCCATCTTGAAGCCATCGCCCCGTCTTTCGATGCGCGGTCCTTTGCGGTGCGCACAGCCGATCTGATCTCGGACGGATTAGAGACCCAACAGGCCGTCGCGCGGAATCTGGGGGTCAGCGTTGCCACATTGCGCCGCCGCCTGAGCGAGGAAAACACCAGCTTCCGGGACATCCTTCAGGAAAGCCGCGCCGAGCGCGCCGGCCTGATGCTGGCCCAAGGCACCAGCGTGACCCAGGTCTCTGAATTTCTTGGCTATTCCGACGTACGCGCCTTCAATCGCGCGTTCAAGAAAATGCGCGGTGTTTCGCCCGCCGCCTATGCCAGATCGAGCATGGAAACCGCCCAGGCCTGAGAGCCATGAGCGAAAATGTTCACTTGTGTTGAGCCCACATGTCATCGCCGAGACGCGCATGATCTGGATAACTCCCGTCAAATAGAGAGAATCCTCGGGAGGAAAAATTGGGAAATCACAAAATGAATACGCTGAGATTCGGTCTCGTGTCGGCGCTTGCGCTGACTGCGGGCCAGTATGCTGCGCAGGCACAGGACGCGGATGAGGCCCCTGAAGAGGCCCGCACGCTGGGCCGGGTCACTGTCACCGCGCAGCGCCGCGAAGAAGACCTGATCGATGTGCCGCTGTCCGTGTCGGCCTTCAGTGCCGACCAGCTGGAAGCCACCGGCGCCGTCGACATCACTTCCATCCAGCGCTCGACCCCGAACGCCACAATCGAAGTGGCCCGCGGCTCCAACTCCACG